>CAYFRX010000057.1:0-9708 GCA_964345515.1 uncultured Rhodothermales bacterium | reverse complement strand
CGGCCGTCTTTCCGCGAAGCCCAAATTGTTCGTCGAGATAACTGCTCATTATTGTTAGTTTCTTAGTTTTCGATTTTCGACGTTCGAGTGCCGACACGATAGCATGATAATTTCGGGAACGACCGGGAATTACGCGCGGGAGCGGCCTTCCAAAACCCCGTTGATGTGACGCAAGAAGTGCGTTTTGAGTACGTCGTAGTGCGTCGCCTCGTGCTCGTTCAGCACCGCGAACAGTCGATCCTTGAAGCGCGGCGCGCCGTCCTGCTGCGCGGTGAGGACCGAGCCGTACGTGAGGTGCAGCAGCTGCCGGCCGTCGTCGTCGCCGAGGTACGTCGCCTCCAGCGCGTTGTCCGGGGCGTCCGCCGGATCGGGGATGGCATCCAGGTCGGTGGTGACGTGGTACGTCTTTCGATCGGCCTCGAAGCGCTCGAACGCGAAGTCGACGATGGCGCGGAGGAGGTCCGGGGCGTGCCGCGCGGCCACGCGCAACGCCTCCAGGTAGCTGGTCCCGGCCGTCTTCAGGTGGAGCCGGTCACCCGCGTGGCGGCCCATGATGGGGTACACGGAAAACTTGTCGCTTCCCGAGTGGATGCTGAGCTTGTAGTCGCCCAGCGCGCCGGCGATGCGGGCGTGCTGCGCGAAAGCGTCTTCGAACGCGTCCAGATCGCCGATAAAGTCGATGCCCTTCTGGAAGTCGCCGACGAAGCGGGGCGCGAGGCTCGTCACGGCGATACCGAGCCGGTCCAACTCGGCCGCCACGAAGAAGTGCTCGCGCGGCCGCGTCGGGTGGGCGGTCTCGTCCACCGACATCTCCAGGTCAAAGGATTCGTCGGGCCGGTTGGTGCGGTATCGCTTGGCGAGATGATCGGCGAGCTGCTTCGTGTGCGCGATGGCGGCCGCGTATTTGACGGCCGCGCGGCGGAGCGCCGGCTCGTCAAACTGAATGGACACGGTGCCGGACGCGCCGTGCACCTCGATGGGCCCGCCCACGTAGCGCTGGAGGCACTCGGCCGGCGTGATGCCGAGCGTGCCCCACGGCAGCGCGTCGTACCGCTCGGCGAGCGCATCCGTCCCCACCTGGTCGGCCTCGTTGTCGACGTGATCGGACGGGTCGATGGTGTACATCGTGAAGCCGGCCGCCACGCAGCGATTGATGTCTTCCGGCGTCTTCAGGTGATCGGCGTCGGCGCCAAATCCATCCTGATAGCCTTCCTGAAAGACGGCCCAGCAGGCATCATCGAGCACCTCTTGCGGCGTGCGGTCGGTGCGCTCCATCTCACGGATGGACTGCTGCGCGAGGATGGGCCGGACGCCCGTGGCGCGGCATGCCTGAATGTGGCCAGGCGTAGCAAGCCCCAGCCGATCCCCGCACCCGACGGCGGTCTCCGTGCCCAGTGGCTGCGGCGCCGTCCAGGGGAACGTGGCGCGCAGCACAGCAGCGTTGGCCTCGGTGCACGGGCACAGCCGGAGCGGCCCCGCGGAGTGGTCGAGCGTCTCCCCCACAGCAAATGGCACGGACTCCCCGCCGAGCGCGACGAGCGTGAGCCGCGCGCCGAGCCGAGCGAGCAGGTACGTCACGCCGTCCACCTGCTGCATGGACCGGTCGTAGACGCGCACCTCCGCGCCGGTGTGGTCAGCCAGTTGCTGTTCCAGGTCAAGTCGAAAAGCGTCGGGCAGCGAGGCGGCGTCACGGAGCGTTTCCATAGGATCGGGTCGGTCAGCGAGAAGGGCATTAATATCCAAACACGGTCGGCAGCCACATGCTCACCGCGGGCACGAAGGTGACGATGAGCAGCGCAATAATCATCGCGATGAACAGCGGTAGTAATGGCCGGACGAGCCGCGAGATGGTCGTCCCGCCCACGGCGGCCCCCACGAAGAGCACCGTACCCACGGGGGGCGTGCAGAGGCCCACGCACAGGTTCAGCACGAGCATGATGCCGAAGTGGATGGGATCGAGGCCCAGCTCCGTCACGATGGGCAGGAAGATGGGCGTGAAGATGAGCACGGCCGGCGTGATGTCCATGAATGTGCCCACGGCCAGCAGCATCGCGTTGATGATGAGCAGCAGCACGAACGTGCTGTCCGTCATGGCGACGAGCGTCGACGCGACGCCCTGCGGGATGTTTTCGTACGAGAGCACCCACGACATGGCGATGGACGTGCCCACGAGCAGCAGCACGATGGCGGAGGTCGTCGTCGTGTCGAGCAAGATGTCCGGCAGGTCGCGCCACGTGATCTCGCGGTAGACGAAGGCCAGCACGAGCGCGTAGAGCACGGCGACGGCGGCCGCCTCCGTGGCCGTAAAGATGCCGGCGACGATACCGCCGATCACGACCACCAGCATGAAGAGGCTCGGTAGCGCATCGATGAAGCGCCAGAGCGCGGTTTTCAGCGGCACGCGGTCTGAGGTCGGATAGTCGTTGCGATACGCCCAGACGCCGGCGACGGCCATGAGGCTCAGTCCCACGAGGAGGCCGGGGAGGTAGCCCGCTAGGAAGAGCGCCGCGATGGACACCCCGCCCGACGCGAGCGAGTACACGATGAGCACGTTGCTCGGCGGGATGAGCAGCCCCGTCGTGGCCGAGGTGATGTTGACAGCGGCGCTGAAGTTTTTCTCGTAGCCCTGCTCCTCCATCTGTGGCCCCATGAAGCCCCCCACGGCGGAGGCCGCCGCCACGGCCGAGCCGCTCACGGCGCCGAAGAGCATGGCGGCGACGATGTTCACGTAGGCGAGCCCGCCCGGCAGCATGCCCAGCAGCGCTTTGGCAAGGTCCACGAGGCGCTGGGCGATGCCGCCGTGATTCATGAGCTGGCCGGCCAGGATGAAGAACGGAATGGCCAGCAGCGCGAACGAGTCGAGCCCGGTCGCCACGCGCTGCGCCACCGTCGTAACGACCGGTATCGCGTCGACCGACAGCAACATGGTGAGCGCCGTGGAGAGGCCGATGCAGAACGCGATGGGGACGCCTACGGCCAGCAGCACCACAAAGCTCAGGGTCAGAACGACGATGGCAAGCCAACTCATGCGATGGGGCGTTTTGTTGCAGGGAGGATGGAGAGGGAATCGCCGCTACGCTGAGCCCACGTCGTGGGACGGCGGGGACGCCGGCTCGGTAGGCGGCTCAATGAATTGCAGCACGGTGTACACGAGCATGATCAATCCGCTGAGCGGCACGACAATATACACGGCCCCGAGCGGCCAGCCCAACGTGGGCGAGGTCTGTCCGAGCATGAATTGCAGGTAGACGAGTCGGATGCCGCCTCCGACCATCACGAGCAAGGCAAAGGCAGCCACGCATCCGAGGATGAGTCGCTCCAGCCGCTGCAGCGAGTGGCCTTCCAGCCGTTCCGGAAGCAGTTCTAGGGCCAGGTGCGCGCGCTGCCCCACGGCGTAGCCCGCGCCCAACACGCCAATCCAGATGAGCAGGTAGCGCGCCAGCTCCTCCGTGACCGAGCTTGGGTCGCCAAGGATGAAGCGGGTAGCCACCTGCCACAACACGTTCAGAACCGCCACGGTCATGAGTGCAACAAGCGCCACGCCGAGAACTTTGTCCAGCCTGGATTTAAAACGCTGTACAGCGGACGAAGAGGGCATGCGGGTGGAAACGTCAATTTAATTATTGTCAGCGGTGGACTCGACGTCATCGGCGGCCTCGGCGTACTGGTCCATGTCCCGGATCTCCTGGAACACGGCGTACACGCCGGGCTGCTCCTGGCGGTACTGCTCGTAGAGCGGCTCCACGGCCTCGGCGAACGCCGCAACGTCGGGCTCGATGATTTCGACGCCGGCGTCCTTCACGGTCTGCATGGCTTCCTCCGTGGCTTCGGCCCACAGCTTCTTCTGATGCTGGGCCGACTCATCCGCCGCTTCCTGCAGCCACTGGCGCTCTTGCTCCGTGAGGCGCTCCCACAGGTGGGTGCTGCCCAGCAGCACGTCGGGCGGCGACGTGTGACGGTCGAGCGAGTAGTAGTCGCACAGCTCGTAGTGGCGGGTCGTATGAAAGCTGGGCGGGTTGTTCTCGGCCCCGTCGACGACCCCCTGCTGGAGCGCCGTGTACAGCTCCCCGAACGAGATGGGCGTGGCCGCGCCGCCGAGCTGGTTGACCATCGCGATGGCGACCGGGCTTTCCTGCGTGCGGATCTTCAGCCCCTCCAGGTCCTCGGGCGTGCGGATGGGCCGGTCCGCCGTGTAGAAGCTCCGGCTGCCGGCGTCATAGTACGTGATGCCGCGCAGCCAGGCCGGCTCGCTGGAGAGCAGAATGCGCCGCCCGATCTCCCCTTCCAGCGCGGCAAACCGGTGGGCGTCGTTTTCGAACACGTACGGCAAGCCGAACACCTTGTACAGCGGGGAGAAGCTCTCCATGACGGACGACGACACCTTCGTCAGGTCGAGGCTGCCGATCTGGAGCAGTTCCAGGCACTGCCGCTCCGTGCCCAGCTGCTCACTCGGATAGATGTCGATGCGCATCTGGCCGTTCGATTTTTCGGCGACGCGCTCGGCCATGAATACCATCGCGCGGTGCACGGGGTGCGAGATGTCCATCCCATGCCCCAGCTTGATGACGGTTTGCTCCTCGCCCGGCAGGCACCCGGCCGTTGCGAACAGCAAAGCCGCCCCGAACAGCAACGTGATAAATCGACCTTTCATAGACATAAAGATTTGATGCGTGGTTGCGGCGAACCCGTACGGACCAACGCGCCGCAGGCGATGGCTGTGCGTGTCCATCCCTTATAGTTAGCGGTTAAGTCAGGAAACGGCAACCCCCAGACGTCGAATGCTGCATGTGCGGCTTGGCCTCCGTCCCTCCTGAGCACGGCTCACTACCATGGCTAGCTCCTCCCGGCTCACTCTTCTTCGAGGGTTCGAAGAAACGTCACGACGTCGGCGATGTCCTGGGGGCTGAGCGTGAGTTCGTCCGGCCCGGGCATGAGGCTCACGCCTTCCAGTTGCTTCTGACTGGCAATCCGGTCGCGGCCGATGATGTGCCGCTGGCCGTTGGCATCCTTCAGCACGATGGTGTTTTCATTCTCTGCCAAGAGAAATCCGTAGCGCACGGCCCCGTCGTTTGTCTGGATTTGCCACGGAGAGTAACCGTGGGCGATGCCGGCGTTGGGCCGGATGATCGCGTCCGCCAGCCCCTGCGCGTCGAACATGTTTTCGACGCGGGTGAGCTGGGGGCCGACGTCCCCGCCGGTCGGCCCGGCCTTATGGCAGACCGCACATTGGGCGTAAAACACCATCTGCCCATTTTGCCGATCGGCCTCCATTTGCGCGATGCGCGACGCCGAATAGTCGCCCTCGCTGTCAACCTTGTCGAGATAGTGGCGTGCCAACACGCGCACGGTCCGGACGGGGCTGTCGAGGATACTGTCCTGCACGGCCGACCGGATGGGGCCGGACAGCGTGCCGTCGATCGTCGCACCCATGAGCATGCGGCTGCCGTGGGCGTCCTTCGCCAGCGTGCCCATCGCCTGCATCCGTTCGGGCATGGGGCGATCGGCCGCTCGGGCCGTCTGCAGCCGAGCCTGCATGGCCTGGATCGCCTGCCGCTCCTCGGGGGTCTGCTCCTCGGCGGCCCAGTCCTTCAGGTCGTACCATGCATTGGTGCGCCGGTACTCAAGCCACCACGCGGCCTGCTCGGCCACCTTCGGCCGGTCGCTCTGGGCAAGCGTCTCCATGGCCGCAACGGCCGCGCGGTCGTTGATGAACCCGATGGCCACCATCGCCTCTTTTTGCTCGGCCCATGCGACGTCCGGGGCGGACGCGCGACGCTGCAGCGCCGCGACGGCCTCGACCGGATGCAGGCGCCACACGAGGTCCGACCACGGATCGCTCCAGGCGCTCGGCTCCGTAGCGACGGCCAGTTCCTCCTTGAGCAGCGCGTACGTCGCAGCCTCCTCGCCCTCGGCAGCCAGCCCGAGGGCCTCCAGGTACCACCGGTCCTCGCCGTCGTAGCGACGCGCCAGCTCGACCATCGCTTCACGGCTCTCGGCGAGCGGAACGTCGCGCAGGTAGATCGCCGCCGCGCGCCGGACGGCTGGCGACGCGTCACGGGCCGCCCGATGGGCACGCCGCGTCATCGCGCCGGCGTCCTCGACTTGATCCAGGGCGCGGAACGCCGCGACGCGCAGTGCCGGATCCGGCGCCGAGCGAAACACCCGGTCGACCTCCTGCACGCCCTCCGGCCCCAAGTGCGCCATCAGCCACACGGCCCGTGCCCGGTGGAATGGATTCTCCGCGTCCAGAAGCGCCTTCACCTCGTCGAGAACGGCGCTCCCCTGTTCCTTGAGCCGCCGGAACCCGAGCACCCGCACGTTCGGAGCGGGGTTGCGAAGCGCTTTCAACTGCCCCGCGGTGGTGTTCAGATCCAGCTCGGGAGCCTGCGGATTCTCGCCTGTCCGCGTGATGCGAAAGATACGGCCGTACCCGACGGAGTCCTGCATCTGATGCCCCCCAACGCGGGCGTCGTACCAGTCAGCCACGTAGATCGCGCCGTCGGTGCCCACGGCTACGTCGCTGGGGCGGAACCAGTAGCTCCGGCTCTCCGGATCCCAGTTGTCGTAGGTGCCCCGATTGTAGACCACCGAGTCCGGGACAGAGCTCACGAAGCTCGTGCTTTCGAGTGCGAAGCCGGCCCCCGTCGGCTCCGGATGATACCCGTAGATGACGTTGCGGCCGGCATCGGCGCTGAGCAGCATGCCGCGGTGCGCCTCGCCAAGCTGGCTGCCCTCGTACCGCACGATGCCCGTCGGCGCCCCCGGCCCCGTCTGGTCGCCGGCCGGGATGACACCCGGATCCTCCTGGTGCCAGTGCGCCGTGAACGTCTCTTGCCCGGGGCGCTGGTCGGCTTGCCAGGAGCGTGCGCCGTCCTGGCTGAAGAAGCCCGTGTTGCCGGCCCGCATGGCGTACAGCACGCGCGTACTGGCATTGCCGTCGTCGTCGTTGTCGTTGTTCCAAACGTTGCCGTACGAGTCGACAGCCACTTCGTACGAGTTGCGGAAGTTGTGCGCGAGCACCTCCAGCCCGGTCCCATCGGGCTTAATCCGCAGGTTCAGGCCGCCGGTCCAGATCTTGCCATCGTCGCTTCGCAGCTCGGGCTGGTTGCCCTCCATGTGCGGCGAGCCCCCCGAGTAGATGCTGCCGGCGCGGAGCGTCCATCCCGACTTGTCAGTCACGATGTGCGGTCCGGCGTTGCCTGCATTGAAGTAGAAGCGTCCGCCAGGTCCTGCCGTGATGGCATGTAGACCGTGGTCGTGGTCCATCCCGCCGAAACCGGCCAGAAACGTCTCTCGCGTGTCCGCTTTGCCGTCGCCGTCGGTATCGGTGTAGACGAACAGCGTGGGCGAGGCCGAGACGTACACCTTGTTGCCAACGACGGCCAGCCCGAGCGGGGCGACCAGATCGTCGTCTTGCACGAAAGTGGACGACGTATCCGCTCGGCCGTCGCCATCGGTATCTTCCAGAATAACGACGCGCTCCCCCTGCGGCCGGGACAGGTGGCTCTCCGGCGGATTGTTGAAGTTGCGGTAGTCGACGGCTTCGATCACCCAGACCCGCCCCTCCGCATCCACGTCGATGTTGGTCGGGTTGTAGATGTGCGGCGTCTCGGCCCAGAGCGTCGCTTCCAGCCCATCCGGCAGGTAGAGGCTGTCGCCCGGCGGAGGCGTAGCGGGACCGGCCGCGGCGGAGCGCACTGCACTACCCGCCTGCCACGACGTGCCCGTGCACGCCAGCACGAAAACGACCATCCCGATAGTGAGTCCCTGCTTCATGGTGACCTGCTCCCCAAAGTTGACAGATGCGTAACAATTGGTTGTAAAAACAGCAAAAAGTGGGAGCATCACAAATCGGTCGCCCCCGAAGCGGCTTGTTCAGCCTGGAACGGCATGCGGGTGCAGATGCTACCCGCCGAGCTGCTGCCCCACCCACCAGAGCGTGCGCGCTCCGAGCCCGGCGCAGATCAGCGTGATGAGCACACCGAGCGCGCGGTACCACGCCGGCAGGGGCACGACGTTCTGCCGCGTCGAAAGGTACAGCACGAAGGCGGCGATGAGCGGCAGCAGCACGCCGTTGGCCGCCTGTGCCGCGACGATGGCCGGCAAGGGCGACCATCCCGCCATCCCGAACGCCACGCCCGTCACCAGCACCGACGCCCACACGCCGCGGAAGGCCCAGCCCGTCGGATCGTCGTCCCACCCGAAGAGCTCGCGGATGCCGGCCGCTGCGGCGAGCGGCGCCGTCATTGCGGAGGTGAGGCCGGCGGCAAAGAGGCCGAGCCCGAAGCACAGCTGCGCGGCTGAGCCGGCGGCCGGCTCCAGCAGCCGCGCCAGCGACGCTACGCCGTCCGGGTCCGCGCCCGTGCCGAACAGGGTGGCCCCCGTCGCCAGGATAGCAAACGAGACGAGCCCGCCGACCGGCAGGAAGAGGGCCATGCCCGTCATCTCGCGGCGCCATGCCGCCTGGGGGTCGTCGGTCTCGGCCCAGTACGCTTTCGCGACGGAGGCGTGGAGAAAAAGGTTGTACGTCACGACCGTCGTGCCGATGAGCGCCACCACGGTCAGCAGGCTGCCATCCGGGACGCGGGGCACGGCCAGGCCCGTGAGCGCAGCGCCCCAGTCGACCGGCGCCAGCAGGAGCCCGCCGAGGAACAGCAGGCTCATCCCGCCCACGAGCACGGCGAACACGCGGATGAGCGCGCGCAGGTCGAGCAGCAGGATGATGGCCGCCAAGCTCGCGATCGCGCCCACGACCCAGCGATCGTCCATCGAGGTCTCCAGCAGCGTCGTGATGCCGGCCGCCGCGCCGATGAGGTTGCCCATCTCGAAGGCCGCACAGCCCACCCAGAGACCGACCACGATCAGCGTGAAGGACACGGCGCGGGGCCCCGGCGCGGTGATCGTCTCGCGCACGGCCTCGCCCAGCCCGCTGCGCGCGAGAATGCCCGTGTTGGCGGTGAACGACTGCAGCACGAACACGGCGCACGTCGCGAAGAGGAGCACCCAGCCCAGGGCGTAGCCGTAGCTGACCCCCGCCGAGGCGCACGTGAGCACCGTGCCCGGCCCCACGAAGGCGGCCACGACGACGGACGAGGTGCCCAGCCGCCACCACGGATTGCGCTGCGCGTCACTCATCGCCGTTCTCGATGCGTTCGTACGTCGCGAAGCGAAATCCCTCACGCGGGTCTTCCTTCACGCGCTTGAAGGTTTTCCCAATGAGGTGCTCATACGGCGGGAAGTAGGTGTCGCCCTCGTAGTCGCCCTCCACGAGCGTCAGTTCCAGCCGGTCGGCGCGCGGGAGGAACTGGCGGTAGATGGCCTCACCGCCGCCGATGAAGACGACATCCTCGCCCGCCAGCGCATCCATGGCGGCATCGATGGAGGAGTATGCCTCCACCTCTGGGTAATCATACAGCTCGCCCTGCGAGGTAAGGACCACGATCCGCCGATTGGGCAGCGGGCCGCCGAACTGGTGCACGATGGACTCAAATGTCTTCCGCCCCATCAGCAGCGGGTGCCCCGTGGTGAGCCGCTTGAAGCGCTTCAGATCTTCGGGGAGGTGCCACGGCAGGTCCATGTCTTTCCCGATGACACGGTTCTTTTCGGCGACGGCGGCGATGAGGACGATTTCGGGCACAGCGTGGGGGAATGGCGGGTGGAGAGGGGCGAAAAGGAAAGGGCGAAGGGCGGATAGCGAGTGAGGAGTGG
>CAYFRX010000056.1:1218-13933 GCA_964345515.1 uncultured Rhodothermales bacterium | reverse complement strand
CGCTCGGCGGAGGCGGCGAGGCGCAACACCTCGTGCTCCGGCACGCCGTTGAGCGGCGTGACCTGCGTGATGCGCGGCGTGCCCAGCGTGAGCGTCCCGGTCTTGTCGAGCAAGAGGACATCGGCCTGGGCGAGCGCCTCCAGGTACTTCCCGCCTTTGATGAGCAACCCGTCCCGCGCGGCCGTCCCGATGGCGGCGAGCATGGCGACGGGCGTAGCGAGCGCGAAGGCGCACGAGCAGGCCACGACGAGCACGGCAATCGTGGCCATCACATCCTGCTGGACCCAGTACGTGCCCAGCGCCACGAGGCCCACCACGGGCAGGTAGTAGCCCGAAAACTGATCGGCCCAGCGCTGCGTGACCCCGCGGTGCGCCTCGGCCTCTTCCACCATTCGGATGACGCGCCCGAATGTCGTGTCTTCCCCGATCTCTTCGGCGCGAACGCGGAGCCCGCCCCCCTGCGCGACGGTCGCAGCGTATACGCGATCGCCGTCGGCGGCCTCGACGGGCATCGGCTCGCCCGTGATGGCGGCCTGGTTGATCGTCGCCCGGCCGCCGACGACCGTGCCGTCGACGGGGATCTTTTCGCCCGGCCGTACGACGACCACATCGCCCGGCGTCACGGCATTGACCGGGACGTCGACCTCGGCGCCATCGCGGAGCACGCGCGCCGTCTGCGGCATCGCCTCGATGAGCGAGCGCACCGAGCCGCGGGCCTGGTCGGTGGTGAACTGTTCGACGAAGTCACCCACCCGCATGAAGACAACGATGATGAGCGCGGTGACCCACTCGCCGGCGAGCAGTGCGGCTACGACGCCCACCGTCATTAGCGTGTGGGCGGTGACACTCGCCTGCATCGCGGCCTGGGCCACCTGCTTGAAGACGGGATAGCCCAAGAGCAACGTGCCTGCGACGCCAATCCACCACGGGACCTGCGCTTGCAGCCAGGCGAACACGCCCAGCCCATGCCCGATGATGGCCATGGCGAGCACCACCGTCACGACGCCCCCCAACAGCCCGAGCGACAGGTTGCGGTGCGCCTGAACAGCCCATCCGCTGCTGGCGTCGTCCGATTCGTCCGCGTCGCGCACCCGGTACCCGGCCGCCTCGACGGCCTGCCGGAGCGCCTCCGGATCGGGTCGATCCGCGTCGTCGATCTCCACGATAGCCTTCTCGGCCATGAGGCGCACGTCGGCCGTGCGGACGCCGGGCACGTTCTCCAGCGCCGTCTGCACGCTGCGCGCACACCCCGCGCAGTCCATGCCCTCGACCGATAGCTCACGCGTGCTCACTGGAAATGCGATTTTGTGATTGCCGTGCCAAACGCGCTAATCCTACTCTCCACCCGCCCTTCTGTTTAGCGCCTCGTGCCCACCAGCGCGGCAAAGAAGAGCACGGCCTGCCCGAGGATGATGGTCGCGCCGCTCGGCACGTCGAGCCCGTAGGAGGCGAAGAGCCCGGCGACGGCCGTTAGCACACCGATGGCCATGGCGACCCCGGTCATGGCGCTGAAGGTGCGAACTAGGAGCCGCGCGGTGGCCGCCGGAATTACCAGAAACGCCGCGGCCAGGATGATGCCGACCACCTTCACGGCGGCCACCACGGTGATGGCCAGCAGGGTGACGAGCACGACGTCGTCGCGCGCTACGGGGACGCGATCCGCCCGGGCGAGGTCGCGGTCGAACGTCGCGTATGCCCATCGGCCCCACAGCGGCGCCGTCCCGAGCGAGACGAGCGCGAGCCCGCCCATCACCCACACGTCGGCCGGCCGGACGGCCAAGATGGACCCGAACAGGTAGGCGAAGGCGTCGGCCGTGTACGTCTGGCGCAGCGACAGGAAGACGATGCCGAGCGCCACGGCGACGGCGAAGAGTACGCCGATGGCCGTGTCGCCCGCGATCGTACCGCGCGCGGTGATCCAGTTGATCCCGAGCGCCACGACCACCGTGAACGGCGCCGCCACCCACATCGGGTTGACCTGCAGTAGCAGGCCCAGGGCGACGCCGCCAAAGGCCGCGTGCGAGAGGCCGACGCCGAGAAAGCTGAGCCGCCGCTGCACCACGAACACACCGTAGTAGCTGGCGAGGAGCCCGACGAGCGTCCCGGCCACCAGCGCGCGCTGCATGAATGGCAAGCTGAGCGCGTCAATCATCCGGCCCCCCACCGATGAACATGGCATGCGCGTGGCCAACGTGCCCGAAGGCCTGCCGCAGATGCGCCTCCGAGAGCGCCACATCGGGCGGGCCAAAGCTGACCTGCGTGCGGTCGAGCACGAGCACGTGGGAGGCGTGGTGGTAAGCCGCGTTCCAGTCATGCGTCACCATGAGCACGGTGGCGCCCGTCTGCTGCTGGTAGGCGTCGAGCAGGTCGTACAGGTCGTGCGCGCCGGCGCGGTCGACGCCCGTGGCGGGCTCGTCGAGGAGCAGGAGGCGCGGTGCACGGATGATGCTGCGCGCCAGGTACACCCGCTGCAACTCGCCGCCCGACAGCTCGCCGAGCGCGCGGTCGGCCAGGTGCTGCGCGCCGACGCGATCGAGCGCTTGGACGGCCTGGGCCCGCTCGTCGTCGTCCACGCGGAACGGCCACCGCTGATGGAGCGCTGACAGCACGAGCTCCACAGCGACGGCCGGAAAACTGCGATCGAAGGTTTTGATCTGCGGCACGTAGCCGATCTGCCCAGCCGGCATGGCGCGCGGCGCGCGGCCGAAGACCTGCACGGTGCCGGCATCCGGTGCCCTCAGCCCGAGAAGCGCCTTCAGCAGCGTCGTCTTGCCCGACCCATTCGGCCCCACGATGGCGACGAAGCTGCCCGGCGCGGCTTGGAACGCCACGTCCTGCAGCGCCGCGTGGTCGCGGTAGCGCACCGTCAGCGCGTCGACGGCGATGGCGTCAGCATCTTCGGCGGGGGCTAGGGCCGTCATGACGAAGGCGGGTTGAGCAGCGCGTCACGAATGACCTGGGCGTTGTACAGGAGCAGATCGCGGTACGCCATCCGCCCGTCCGTCCCACCCAGCGGATCCAGCGCGACGATCGGGAGGCCCGCGCCCTCGGCCACGGCTTCAGCCGCGCGGGGCGGGAGCTGTTGCTGCACGAAGATCGCTTGCACCCCCATCCGGCGTGCCCGTTCGACGAGCGTCTGAAGGGCGCGCGGCGACGGCTCGTTCGCGGGCTGCGGCTCCACGACGCCGACCACTTCGGGCCCATACCGGTGCATGAAGTACTGGAAGAAGGGCTGCGCTAGCATCACAGGCGCGTCGCGCACCGGGTCGAGCAGGGCGCGCAGCTCCGTGTCCAACTCGACCAGGGCGGCGGCGAGCGAATCGGCGTTGGCCGCGTACGTGGAGCAGCCTTCGGCATCGAGCGCGCAGAGCGTATCGGTGAGCGCCGGAAGCAGCGCGCGCACAGCGAGCGGATCCGTCCAGAAGTGCGGGTCGCGGACCCCGGTGTCGGCCGCACTCGCGCGAATGTCCGCGACGGCCGGCCGCTGATATCCCGTGGGCACCAAGCCGAGCAGGGCCACGTGATGCGCCGCAGGCAGGTCGGCGGCCCATTCGTCGAGGTGCGGGGCGCCGTACAGCAGCGCCGTCGCACCCTCCACGCGCTGCACGTCAGAGGGCTTCGGCTCGTAGGTGTGGGGCGAGTCGCCGGCCGACAGCAGCGCCGTCACGGCCCCGCGCTCGCCCACAACAGGAGCTGCAATCGCCGCGAAGGGCGGAATGGTGGTGACAATTAGCGGACGCTCGGACGGGGCGGGCGCGTCATCCCCGCACCCCATGAGGGCCGTGGCAACGAGCAGGACGGCGACCCATCCGGGCGCCCACCTGCAGCAGCTGGTTTGGGACGATCCGGAACGGTTAACTAGCATGTGCTTCGGCTTCCCGCGTGGCGAGCGGATAGTCGGCCTCGACGTCGCCCCGCGCCATGCGCTTCAGCGTACGCCGGAGCAGCCGTTGCCGGAAGGCACTGAGGTGATCGGTAAACAAGACACCGTCGAGGTGATCGTACTCGTGCTGAATCACGCGCGCCAGCATGTTCCCCACCTCCATCACCTGCTCGTTGAAGTCGCGATCCCGGTAGCGCACCGACACGCGCTCGGGCCGCCTCACCATCTCGCGCACGTCGGGGATGGACAGGCAGCCCTCCTCGTACTCCCCCTCCGTCTCGCTCTCCCACACGACCTCCGGGTTGATGAAGACCATTGGCTGCGGCGGGACGGACTCACCGTCCTCTTCGATCTCGTCGGCCATCGACGTCACGTCGACGACGAACAGGCGCTCGGTCCGCCCCACCTGTGGCGCGGCGAGCCCGATGCCGGAGGCCGCATACATCGTTTCGATCATGTTGTCGATCAGGGTTTGAAGCGCCTCCGTGTTCTCGTCGACGGGCTCCGTCTCTGCGCGAAGCGCTTCGGTGCCGTACACGTAAATGGGCAGTACCATGCAGCAAAAATTGTGTTCTCAGAAAATCATTTACCTTTACGCAAACGACAGTGCGGACGTGAAGTGCCCCCGTTCACGTGATCTTGCTGTACGCAGCCAGTGGCTACTTGCGGCCGTAGTCATCCTCCAGGCGGATGATGTCGTCTTCGAGGCAGAGGCCGAGCTGCGTCTCGATGATGATCAGGTAGTCGTCGCCGTCGTTCTCGATGCGGTGTACGTCGCCCACGTCGATGAAGACGGCATCGCCTTCCTGCACGGTGCGGACGTCGTCGTTCAGCGTGAACTGACCGGTGCCTCGGACGATCGCCCAGTGCTCTTTACGGTGCGCGTGCTTCTGGAGCGAGAGGCGCTGACCGGGATTCACGACGATGCGTTTGACTCGGTAGCCCGGCTCATTCAGGTATTCTTCCCAGCGCCCCCAGGGGCGATTGTCGGCGTCGAGTAGCATAGTAGGAGTTTTTGGTTCAGGGTTTCTTGGGTCAGAGTTCCTCGCGCATAGAGGTTGGTTGGTTGAGACGTATCATGCTACGTCTCAACTGGTCGTCTCAACCGCTACGTCTTGGCTACGTCTCAACGGCGGTAGGCGCCGTCGATACGGCGGCCTTTTCCATCTCGGAGGGCGGCACATCGTGCATATCAACCGGCGTGCCAAATACGCGCAGCGCAATCGAGAGCAGCGCCGCGCCGACGAGGAGCGACCCCCACCACGGGAAGCCGAACCCAGCGGGCAGCGTGCCGAGCAGCAGCGCGACGAGGCCCGCCGCCATCGCGTACGGAAGCTGCGTCCGCACGTGGTCGATGTGGTCGCAGCCCGACGCCATCGACGAGAGGATCGTCGTGTCGGAGATGGGCGAGCAGTGATCGCCCCAGACGGCGCCGGCCAGCACGCAGGAGACGGCCGAGTACATGATGTGGTAGTGCGCCGGATCGTTCATCCCATTCGCCACGAGCACGGACCACGTGAGCGGCACGACGAGCGGCATGAGGATGCCCATCGTACCCCAGCTGGAGCCCGTCGCAAACGCCGTGGCCGCCGCCAGCACGAAGATGATAGCAGGCACCGTGCCGGCCGGCAGCGTCTCGCCGAGGATCGACGTCAGGTAGTCGGCCGTGTGGAGGACGGCGGTGATCTCGGAGAGCGCCCACGCGAGCACCAGGATGATCATCGCGAAGAGCATTGACTTGAGCCCGCCGTACCAGGCCTCGACGGTCTCTTCGAGCGTCAGCAGCCGCTGCCCAATCGACAGGACGGCGGCCACGAGCACCCCGATGAGCGAGCCCCACATGAGCGCCTGGTACGAGTTCGCTTCCCCGATGACCTCGCGGATCGGCGCGTCGTAGCCCACCACCTCGGCGCCCGTGTAGTAGAGCCCCACGAGCACGGCAATCACCAGCGCCACGACGGGGATGGCCGCGTTGAACGCGCGGCGCGGGATCGACTCGTCCGGCCTGAGCTCTTTCCCATCCTCGGCGGCTTCGTCCACGCTCGCGTTCGGGCTGAGCACCTCGCCGGTGGTACGGGCGCGCTGCTCGGCCAGATACATCGGCCCAAAGTCGCGCCGCGAGTTGGCCACGGCAAAGACAAAGAAGAGCGCCAGCAGCGGATAGAAGCTATACGGGATGGAGTTGAGGAAGATAGAATACGCCGACTCGCTGAAGCCTTCCAGGTTGGCCACGGCGGTGCCCACGAGGCCCACCTCGTACCCGATCCACGTCGTCACGAACGCGAGGCACGACACAGGCGCCGCCGTCGAGTCCACGATGTAAGCGAGCTTCTCGCGCGAGATGCGCAGCCGGTCGGTGACGGGGCGCATCGTGTTGCCCACGACGAGCGTGTTGGCGTAGTCGTCGAAGAAGATGCCGAGGCCGAGGATGCCCGTCGCCACCTGCCCGCGCTTGGGCGTGTTGGCCCAGCCCACGATGCGATCCACGACGCCGAACGTGCCGCCGTTCTTCGAGATGATGCCGACCATCCCACCGATCATTAGCGAAAACAGGATGATGGCGGCGTGGTCTTCGTTCGCGAGCGCAGTCAGCACGTACACTTCGAAGGCTTCCAGTAGACCCCAGAAAAGGCCTGTCGCGGAGAGGCCGACGGCGATCCACGCACCCACCCAAACGCCGAGGAAGAGCGCCGGCACCACGCGCTTGAACAGCAGCGCCATGCCGATGGCGAGCAACGGAGGCAGAATGGACAACCAGCCGGGAATTACGCGCGTCGAGGCTTGGGACAGCACCGCGCCGTTCTGCACGACCTCCACCGTGGTGGTGCCGCTCGACGGCACCGTGATGCCCTCCACCGTCCAAGCGTCGGATTCGGACTGATACGTCATGCCATACGTTTGCCCCGCTACGCGCACCGCCCACGCCGGGTCCGCCGGGGCGTCCGGGCCGGTGGCCGACACCGAAAACGCGATGCCGCTGAGGGCAATCTCAGGGGCGTCCACAGACACGTCTTGCGCCGACGCCGGTCCGACCGTCAGCAGCGATAGGAGACAAACGAAAAACGTACGCATGGTTCGCTGGATCAATGGATGCTCACGCGCGGTGTGGAGATGTAGGCATGTGGGTACGGAGCATTCGGGAGCTCGGAAGCAAGGGAGAAGGGCTTGAGCATGAGAAACGCTCGCCGCCCCCTCAATGCCATCCGCCATCTTCCATTCTCCGTCGTCCAGACGCGCCGTCCTTCTCGTTTCTACGTCTCCATGTTTCCCTGTGCATTCCCTACCGCTCAGCCCGTCGTGCCGAAGATACGGTCGCCCGCGTCGCCCAGGCCGGGGCGGATGAACGCGTTGGCGTCGAGCCCACGATCGAGCGTAGCCGCGACGATGTGCACGTCATCGTGGAGACGCGTGATCCGCTCGACGCCTTCGGGCGCCGCCACGAGGCAGGCGAAGGTGAAATGCTGGGCGCCGTGCTCCTTCAGGTGCTGGATGGCAGCCGTGGCGCTGCCGCCGGTGGCCAGCATGGGGTCCACGACGAAGACGTGCGCGTTTTCGATGCCGTTCGGGACGTTGCTGTAGTAGTCGGTCGGCCGCTTCGTCTCCTCGTCACGCTGCATCCCAAGGTGGCCGACGCGCGCTTCAGGGATGTAGCGCACGAAGCCGTCGACCATGCCGAGCCCCGCCCGCATGATAGGCACCACGATGACCTCTTCGGCCACCTGGTAGCCGGTGGTCGATTCCAGCGGCGTCTCGATGGGCACCTCGTCGAGCGCGATATCGCGCATGGCCTCGTACGCGAGGATCGCCGCGGCATCAGACACCTTCTGCCGGAACGTGCCGTGCGGGGTGTCGGCCCGGCGCAGTACGGTCAGGTCCCGCTTCAGCAGCGGATGATTGATCACGGTGAGGTTGGTGCTCGACACCGAGCTTGCGTCGGATGCGGGGTCGGCCATCGCAGGAAACGGCTAGTCAAAAACGGGGGCGTCGTGCGAGACGTCAAGCCGCACGGGGCGGCTTCGTCTGGCCATGAACTTACGCTTCGGGGTATTCTTTCTGACGGCGCTTCTCCTCACGGATGCGCTGCTGCACCTTTTCGCTCTCGATCCACGGCTTCCGCTGGAAGTAGTCGTCCATGATCTCTTTCAGCTTCCCAGAGAGCGCCACGATAGCGATCAGGTTCGGGATGATCACGAGACCGAGCGCGATGTCGCCAATGGCCCACACGGTCGCCAGCGGCGCGATGCCGCCGATAAAGTTGATCACGATGAAAACGCCCTTGTAGGGCAGCACCGCCTTCTCGCCGAACAGGTAGATGGCGCACCGGTCGCCGTAGTAGCTCCACGAGATAGAGGTCGAGATGGCGAAGAGCAGCACGCTGAGCACGACGATCCCGCCCCCCCAGTCGCCCAGCGGCGCCAAGCCGCGAGAGAAGGCCAACTGGGTCAGCGGAGCGCCGGACTCGACGGCCGGCCCATACAGGCTGGCATACTCGGTGCCGTCCTCGGCCACGGCCACACCGCGGTCCGGATAGAGCGTCCCGTTGAAGGGGTTCTGAAAGTCAGCGGCCTGCTCGCAGTCGCCCTGGCAGCTGATATAGAAGCGAGCCACGACGGCATCGTTCCAGGCGAACCCAGGCATGCCAAGATCCACCTGCGGCTCGCCGTTGACAATGGAAATCTGGTCGGGCGGGTCGTTGGTGGCGATGAGGCTGCCCTCGCCCTCCACGCGGTACGTCACGGCCCCAGCGTCGAGGTCGAGCTGGGTGGGCACGGCATCGTCCCACACGCCGGTGACGACGATGGCGAGGCCCGTGATCGAGCACACGATGATCGTGTCGATGAACGGCTCCAGCAGCGCCACGGCGCCTTCGGAGACAGGCTCATCCGTCTTAGCGGCCGAGTGCGCGATGGGCGCCGAGCCCTGGCCGGCCTCGTTGGAGAAGAGCCCGCGCTGCACGCCGTACACCATCGTCAGCATGAAGATGCCCGCGCCGGTTCCTGCCACGCCGGACGAGGGGTTGAAAGCATCCGTGATGACCGTAGCGAAGGCGCCGGGCACGCTCCCCCAGTTGAGTCCGAGAATGATCAATCCGCCTAGAACGTAGATGCCGGCCATCACTGGGGCCACAATGCCGGTCACCTTTCCGATGCGGGTCACCCCGCCAATAATGACGAGCGCAATGATGGCCGCCACGATGGCCGCCACGACGACCTTCATCATGAACGGTGTGAGGCCGAAAATCCCGCTGTACGCCGCCATCGTGTCCGCGACCGTGTTGGCCTGATTGGCGTTGCCGGTCAGGAAGGACGTGATCATGAGCATGCCGGCGAAGAACATCGCCATCCACGTCCACTTCGACCCAAGGCCTTTTTCGATGTAATACATCGGCCCGCCCGAGACTGTCCCGAGCCAGCTGGGTCCATCGCCCGGACCGGCGAGTTCGACGTCGCGGTAGTACTGCGCGAGCGTCACCTCGCTAAACTTGGTGGCCATCCCCAGCACGGCAGTGATCCACATCCAGAAGAGCGCGCCCGGCCCGCCGTAGTGAATGGCCAGCGCTACGCCGGCAATGTTGCCGATGCCCACCGTCGCGGACAGGGCCGTCGTGAGCGCCTGAAAGTGCGGCACGTCGCCCGGCTCATCCGGATCGTCGTACTTCCCTGAGGTGACCGCAAATCCGTGTGCCAGACGGCGAAACTGAACGAAGGCGAGCCGGAGCGTCAGGTACAGCCCAGTGCCCAGCAAGAGGATGACGACCAGGGGAATGTCATTGCCAGTCCCTGTCGGGATGCCCTCACGCCAGACGTACTGAATGAGCGTGTCAACAATTCCTTGCAGCATAAATTCGGCGGTGGTGACCGGGTGGGGGTGGGAATGAAGCCGGATGCCAGGAGGCCGCTCGCCATGCCGGACCCGGCGCAACAGACCGGGGTACCGGGCGATGGGGGCGTTCCGTTGCACCCATTTTGTGAAGCCGGTTCAATATAACGCCTCCCCTCCTGCGTCGCAAACGGCAGGTGCTGCGCACTGGCAGGGCGTTACACCGCGGGCGTCTGCACGGCCGCTGCCTCGTCGCCGTCGTCGGGCAGCTCGGCCCCGATCTCGTCTTCTGACGCCGGCTCAGTCGACTCCAGGACGGGCGCAAACCGGTTGTACGCGGCCACGAGGCCGATGGCATAGAGGGCCGCCCCCACACCGATGAGCCCATCCACGTAGCGCGGACCGGCCAGCGCCAGGCGGATCATGACGGTCGCGGCGGCAAACCCGGAGTTCCGAAACACGACGTGAAAGGTCGAACTGTACCGCAGCGACAGGAGCACGATCAGCACGTCGGTGAAGATGAGCACCGTGTAAAACGCGTCGAAGAACGCGTAGTCCCCCTCCGTGGCCAGCAGATCATACGTGGCGTAGCCCCCCATCCCCACGAACACAATCAGCAGGATGAACGCCACGACTTTCGTGGCTGCAATGAACCGCCGCAGCTCTTCTGCCGATTCGGTGATCCGCCGTTGCTTCTGCAGCTGGTAGAAAAAGCCGACCGCCACAAAAATGAGCAGCGCGCTCGTTGCATCGGCCAGGACGAGTTGCACCGCCTCGCGCGACTCCGGACTGTTCAGGCTCCACGTGATGGGCTCCTCGTTGAACTGGACGAGCTCCTTGAACGACTGCCGCAGCATGATGAGCGAAAAGACCTCGAACTGCTTGGCCGCAGCGTTCGAGACGGACGTGGCCAGGCCAAAGACGAGGCTGGCGAGTTCGAACACGAGAAACAGCGTGAACGCCACATCGATGGCGTAGAAGTGGTTGGTCGGCACGCGTCCCAGCGGCCCGCCCATGCCGTCGAACATGCCCTGCCGGCTGAGCTCGATGATCACGAGTGCGCTGAAGAAGCTCACGATCAGCACCAGGGAGACCGTATGGCGCGTAGCGCGTCCCTCCCATACCGCTTCCACCCGGTCGAAGAGCGCTGCGATGTACTCGATGAGTGTTCTCATGACGCCACTTGCATCGCACAGAAATCGATGATGAGCGCGGTATGGATTTGTCCTTTCCCGCCGCGGCGCAACGCGGAAGCCGGAGCGGCCATCCCATGGTGGAGGCGAAACCCAGGCCAACCGCGGCTCGCAATCGACGCGTGTTCTCAGAGCGTCTCGGGGTCCACCTCGACGATCTGCCCGTTCATGAGCGCGAGCGTCCGCGCCGGATACTTCTTGACGATGCGGTAGTCGTGCGTAGCCATGAGCAGCGTCATGCCTTGGCGATGCAGGCCGATGAGCAACTCCTGGATCTCGTTGGCGACGCCCGGGTCAAGGTTGCCCGTCGGCTCATCGGCGAGCAGCACCCACGGATGGTTCGCGATGGCCCGTGCGATGACCACGCGCTGCTGCTCCCCACCCGACAGCTCGTGCGGGTACTGGTTGCGCTTGTGACTGAGACCCACCCGGGCCAGCGCCCGCATCGCGTCGTGCTTCACCTCCGAGCGCCCCTGGCCGGTAACGTACAAGGCGAAGGCCACGTTGTCGTACACGCTCCGATCCGGCAGCAACTGAAAGTCCTGGAACACGACGCCGATCGAGCGGCGCAGGTAGGGGATTTCTTTCTTGGTGATGGTGTCCGAGCGATAGTCGCCGATACTGGCCACGCCCCCATCCGGCAGGCAGTCCATGTACAGCAGCCGGAGTAGCGTGCTCTTCCCACTGCCCGTCGGTCCGATGAGGTATGCCATCTCTGACCGGCCAACCGTCATCGACAGGTCTTCGACGACCGGTTTGCGCATGCCGTTCGGCAGCGTGTACGATACGGTCACGTCGCGCAGGTCGATCACGGCTTCGTAGACTGCTGTTCACAAAAATAGCGTACAAACCCTCCTACTGAAGAGCCACGCGGCGACGCAGGGATTACGACATCGTTCCGCTCATCCGTTGGCGGCGGGACGGCGAACGACCCAGTGGACCCGGTCGGAGTCGCTGGTGGCCGCGTCGAACGAGAAGTTGTCGTACGCCGCCACGCGCTGGAAACCCACGTCATCGGCAAGCGCCTGAATCTCGTCGACGGTGTAGGCGCGCTGGACGTGCTCCTCGTGGTAGTGTTGGTCGTCGATCGTGATGTCGAACGTGGTCGTGTGCAGGCGCGTCTCGGGATCGTACTGGCTGTGGCGGATGAACGCAAACCCGTCGGCCTCGCCGGCGTCCTCGAAGTCCTCGCCGTGGCGCACCGAGTTGTTCGGCGTGCTCTGGTCGAAGCAGAAGAGCCCGCCCGGCCGGAGCGCCTCGAAGACCGACGCCATCATCGACTGCACCTGCTCCTCGTCCAGCAAGTAGTTGAGCCCGTCGTACAACAGGATGACGGCGTCGACCGAGCGACTCACGTCGAACGACGTGAAGTCGATCGTCTCGAAGCGGAGGTCGAGATCGGCTTCGTTGGCCTTGATCTGCGCGACGTGAATCATCTGCGGCGAGCGGTCCGTGCCGATGTAGTCGTACGCGCCAAGCGGCTGCAGCTGCAGGGCCAGCGAGCCCGTGCCGCAGCCGAGCTCCAGCACGGTGTCGATGGCTGTGCCGTGCTGCTCCATGAGCTGGTGGACGTAGGCCGCCCACACGTCGTACTCCACGTGCTGCATCACGAGGTCGTACCCGACGGCGAGCGCCGAGTACGGATCCGTGTCATGGGACGATTCTTTTTCTGTCATGTCCGGCGTGCTGGTGTCTAAAGCCTGTGCCTGATTGACCACGAGAGGGAACCGAAGAATCGAGGACTCGGCGAGACGGGGATATGCAATTGCACCAGCCTCGGTTCACCGTTTCCCCGACTCACCGTTTCCCCGACTCACCG
>CAYFRX010000056.1:0-1118 GCA_964345515.1 uncultured Rhodothermales bacterium | reverse complement strand
TCACCGTTTCCCCGACTCACCGTTTCCCCGACTCACCGGTCCATCGTCCCCACGGTACGGCGCGACGCGATCTCGACGGCCCGTTCGATGGCGCTCCGCATGCTGCCCTCGTTGGCCACCCCCTGGCCGGCGATGTTGTACGCCGTCCCGTGATCGGGCGAGGTGCGCACGATGGGGAGCCCGGCCGTGAAGTTGACGCCGCGATCGAAGGCGAGTGCCTTGAACGGCACGAGCCCCTGATCGTGGTACATGGCAAGGACGGCGTCGTATCCGCTGTCGAGGTCCGTCGCGAAGAACCCGTCGGCAGGGAGCGGGCCGACCACGCGCATCCCGTCGCTGCGGGCCGCCTCCATGGCGGGCGTGATGATGCGCTCCTCCTCGCGCCCGATCACGCCGCCATCACCGGCATGCGGATTCAGACCGAGCACGGCGATCGTCGGATCCTCGATGCCAAAGTCGTGGCGCAGGCTCGCGTGGACCACGTCCAGCTTCTCGACGATGGCGGATTTCGTGACGTGGCTCGGCACCTCGGCGATCGGAATGTGGGCGGTGACGAGGCCGACGCGGAGCGTGCCGGCGACCATCATCATGGCGTGAGAGGCGGCGCCCGTGCGCTCGGCGATGTACTCGGTGTGGCCCGGGAAGCGAGCGCCAGCGCGGGCGATGGCGTCTTTCGAGAGCGGCGCCGTGACCATCGCATCCGCCCAGCCGTCGATGCAGGCATCCGTAGCCGCCTGGACGGCCCGCATCGCCAGGCGTCCGCCATCGGCCGTCACGCGCCCGAAATCGACGGCGGGCGTCTCGTCCGGCAGCACGTCGAGGATGGCGAGCCCGTCGTCCGGCAGCGGACCGCCGGGCGTCACAGCGTGGAGCAGCAGGTCGCCGTAGCCCAGGGCGCGCGCATGCTCCCGCAGCACGTGCGCCGATCCCATCACGATGGGCCGCACCTGCGCCCGCAGCGACGGGTCGCGAAGGCACTTCAGCGTGACCTCTGGGCCGATCCCGTTTGGATCGCCCAGGGTGATGGCGATGCGGGGTTGACGGATCGCGTTGTTCATGCTGCGTCGTGGTGTGCGTTAACGGACTCGCGGCGCCCGAACATGTGATTCATGAAACGC
>CAYFRX010000055.1:0-14486 GCA_964345515.1 uncultured Rhodothermales bacterium | reverse complement strand
CGGCTCCCCGTCTCCCATCTACGCCACCCCGCCCTGCTCGTGCAAATGGCGCATCAAGCGCCGCTTCACGACGGGAAGCATGGTCCGCTCGTACGGGAACACTTCGTCCGTGTCGAAGAAGTAGGTCGCCGGGTTGGGCAGGTCCTGATTCTCCTCCATCAGCTCCAGCTTCACCGAGCTCGGAGGCAAGTCCACGCCCCGCTGCGGGACGCTCTTGCAGTGCACCGTGCGCAGGCTGCGGTAGCGCTCGTCGGCATTCGTGAAAATGGAGAGGTTGTACCGCATCACGTGGAGGATGTCTTTCTCGCGATCGGGGACCATCATGTAACCCTCTTCCACGTACGACGGGACGATGCCCACTTCCTCTACATGCAGGCTGTCCTCGACAAACTCATACACGGCGCGCCCCTCCTCGATCGCGTCCTGCACGTGCGGCAGGCTCCAGCGGATCAGCTCCTTCACATCGGCCATCTGATCGCGGTCTAGCTCGGGCCATTCGTAGATGAGCTCTTCGGCTTCGAGATCGACGCCCGCGATCTCCCCGGTCTGCTGGGTCCGGAACTCTTCCGACCGCTCAAGTACCGTGTTGAGCGTCTTGTAGAGCTTCACGAGGCGTCCGAGGTGAGGATACACGTAGTTCTTGGAAAACGCTTCTCGGGCCCGCTTGAGCCCAGCAAGCACCTGATACTGCGCTCGCTCGACGTCGTAGGCGGCACCGGCAAAGAGTTCGAGACTAAGTGGCGTCATGGGGGTCTACTTCATTTGATGCATGGATTCGATGAGAATTGTGAGCGAGTTCCTTCGTCCACCCAAAGGGGGCCCGTACTTCTCTCATCGACGATGGAATCCTAAATTTAAACCTTTCGTGAACAGTACGTCAAGAAGCAAGCCACATCATCGGCCCTGACAGGCCATTTCGCCCCGACCGAGGGTCTGGGGTCCTCTACGTCTCCGGGCGCATCTGTTCGAACATGGCTTTTACCTGCGGACGCGGGAGCCGCGTGAAGTCATTGAACTGCCCACCCGCTGCCAGCACTTCGCCGCCGTCGAAGACGACGACTTCGCCGTTCATGTAGCGGCTGAGATCACTCAGCATGAAGGCGGCGAGGTTGGCCAGTTCGTCCGGCTCACCAAACCGGCGCACGGGAATGCGCTGCTTCATCTGCTCCTCGATGTCTTCGCCGGGCACGAGCCGGTCCCACGCGCCCTCCGTGGGAAACGGTCCCGGGGCGATGGCATTGAGCCGGATGCCCGCCTGGCCCCACTCGGCGGCGAGTGAGCGCGTCATGGCCACGATGCCGGCCTTGGACATGGCGCTCGGCAGCACGAAGGCGCTCCCCGTCTCGGCGTATGTCGTAGCGATGGAGAGCACTACACCCGGCGTCTCGCGCTCCAGCCAGCGCCGGCCGCACTGCTGCGTGCAGTACCACGAACCGTACAGGTTGGTCTTGATGATGGCGTCGAAGCCGTTCGGCGAAATGTCTTCCGCCATCGCCAAAAAGTTGGCCGCCGCGTTGTTGATGAGCGCGGTGACAGGCCCCTGCCGCTCCTCCGCTTCGTCGAAGAAAGCAGCCACGGCGTCATTTTCGCGCACGTTGCACGAGATGCCTTCCGCCGTGCCGCCGGCCTCGCGGATGGCGTCCACGGTCGTTTCGAGCGGCTCCGTGCGGCGCCCGTTGATGGTGACCGTCGCACCCAGGTCGGCTGCACGTAAGGCCATCGCGCGGCCCAGCCCCGTACCGCCGCCGGTGACGACGAGGTGATGATCTGCGAGGAGGTCGGGCTGATAGGATTCGTTCATAGGAATGAGGAAGGGTCCAGCGAAAAAAGGTGAGCGGTGCGGCGACAAGCTAAAAAGGCCCGGCGAGAAGCGCCTCCCGCCGGGCCTTTTCGGGATGGGTCACGACGGATTAGGCCTTCTCCGGCTTCTGCGGCGTGCCAGCCGCGCCATCGCCCGCGTCCTCGACCGACACGTCCACGTCGGGATCCACGTCGGCCTCAGCGTGCGTGGGCACGTCGGAGGTGATGTCGGAGGCGAGAGCGCCGCGTCCGGTCGGCGTACCCGGCAACATCCGGTTGGTACGGTACTCATCGAGCGTGAACTCGTCCACCTGGATGTACCGCTCCCGCGCTGCGTCGGCTTCATACACCAGCTCGTACTCGTCCTGCGTGATGACGCCCTTCTCCAGCGCCTCGTCGAGCAACTGGTGCGGGCGGCGCTTCGGCAGGCGCCCGTCGCGCACGGCGTCCTTGATCGTCTGGCCGACGTGATACGCATCGCGGCTGAGACGGAACGCGTGCTCCAACTGGCCCAGCGCTTCGTCCGTGCGCTCCGGCACGTAGACGCCGTCCGTGAGCCAGGTGCGCGCGCCGTCTTTCTCCTGAATCGCCCGGGCAATCTCGTGGCCCAGCTTGTCGGATGGCGGCTCGCCGATGGTGTTCAGGCGTGACCACGGTTCGATGACGGTGCGGAAGAGCCACGTCAGGCCCGGCACCTTCATGTTGGCAAAGAGCCCATCGAACGCCTCCTGCATCTCGGCGAACGCGTGTTGCAGCGCCCAGTGCATGAACGGCTCTTGCTCTTTCGGGCGGCCCGCCTGCTCAAAGCGCGTGAGCGTAGCCGTGGCCAGGTACATCCACGACAGGATGTCGGCGAAGCGGCCGGTGATCTTCTCCTTCCGCTTCAGGGCGCCGCCGAGGCTGCCCATTGCCAGATCGGCGAAAAAGGCGAAGCTGGCCGATGCCCAGGCAAGCTTCCGGTAGTACGTGGCGTGTGGCCCGCTCACGGGCGTGCTCGCCAGCGCGCCGCGCGTCAGGCTCAGCCCGAAGGCCCGGAAGCCGTTCTGCAGGACGTGGCCGATGTGCTTCCAGAACGCACCGTCGAATTTCTTGACATCGCCGTCCATCAGCGCTTCGATCTCCGTCAGCGCGTACGGGTGGCAGCGGATGGCGCCTTGCCCGAAGATCATCATCGTGCGCGTGAGGATGTTCGCGCCCTCGACGGTGATGCTGATCGGCGAGCCCTGGTACGCGAAGGCCAGCAGGTTCTTGGGGCCGCGCGAGATGGCGTTGCCCGCGAGGATGTCCATTGCGTCGTTCACGCCGTCGCGCTGCATCTCCGTGGCGTGGTATTTCATGATGGCCGAGACGACAGACGGTTTCTCGCCGCTGTCGATGGCGCCGTTCGTGTACTTGCGCGCCGCTTCGAGGATGTAGGCCGATCCCGCAATGCGTGCAAGCGGCTCTTCAATCCCCTCAAACTTGCCGATCGAGAGGCCGAACTGCTCGCGGACGGCGGCGTGCGCACCGGCCACACGGGCGAAGTACTTCATCCCACCGGTCGACTGCGCGGGCAGCATGATGCCGCGGCCGGCCGAGAGCGCGTCCATCAGCATCGCCCAGCCGCGCCCCGCACCATCCGCGCCGCCGATGATGGCGTCGATGGGCAGGACCACGTCTTCGCCCTCCGTCGGGCAATTGTAGAACGCAATGCCGAGCGGGTCATGACGCCGGCCCAGCTGCACGCCGTCCGTGTCGGTCGGGACGAGCGCGCAGGTGATGCCGAGGTCTTCGCCCTTGCCGAGCAGGTTGTCCGGATCGCGCAGCTTGAAGGCCAGACCGAGTACGTCCGAGATGGCCGCCAGCGAGATGTACCGCTTTTCCCAGTTGAGGCGCACGTACAGCTCGCCATCGTCGCCGCGGAAGACTTCGCCGCGCGACTCCATGGCGCCGGCATCCGAGCCGGCGTTCGGCTCGGTGAGCGCGAAGGCGGGAATCATGTCGCCGCTGGCCAGCTTCGGCAAGTGGTGCTCCTTCTGCGCGTCGGTGCCGTAGTGGAGCAGCAGCTCGCCCGGCCCCAGCGAGTTGGGCACCATGACGGTGATCGAGAGCGGGGTGGAGCGCGTGCCCAACTTCTGCACGACGGCGCTGCGCGCCTCCGCCGAGACCCCGAGCCCGCCGTACTCCTCGGGAATGAGCATGCCGAAGAAGCGCTTCTCCTTCAGGTAATCCCATGCCTCCTTCGGCAGATCGCCGCGCTGGTGGATGTCCCAGTCGTCGACCATCGCGCACAGCGTCTCGACCTCGTTGTCGAGAAACGCCTGCTCCTTATCGGAGAGCTCCGGGTACAACTGGTCGAGCGTCTTCTGGAAGTCCGGCTTGCCCGAGAAGAGCTCGGCATCCATCCACACCGTGCCCGCGTCGATAGCCGTCTGCTCCGTCTCGGAGATGGTCGGCAGGAATTGGAGGGCTTCCATCGTCTTCATTATGGACGACGACAGCAGCGCCCGGCGGATTGGCGGGACGTTGAAGAGCACGACGAGCGCGCCGTACACGGCCCAGACCCACACGGGTGCGCCAAAACCGGACAGCGCCGCCGCACCGGCGAGCGCCCACACGAGCAGCGGGGCGCCGGTGAAGCCAAGCACGAACAGCGTGAGGAGGACGCCGAGAATCGGGACCCAGCCCGGCATCGTGTCGAAAAGTGGTTGGATTGCGTTCAGAAATTCCATGACTGGCCTGCTGAGTTATTCTACAAACGGAATGGCATCTGTCGAAACGTCGCCATTGTTCTTGGCGGTAGATGCCGGACCGCCGGTGGTTAACACCGTTAACCGATGGCTGCAAATCATGTCTTCCGGGGTTGAATGATTGTGCTGAAGGTGGCGATGGTCGGCGCATTCCGTAGTAGGAACGTGGGGCGGCACGTCCCAACACGGCGACCCCACCACCATTACACGGTCAGATTCTCGATGACACCGGCCGCGCCCATCCCGCCGCCGACGCACATCGTGCAAATGCCGTATCTGACGCCGCGGCGTTTCATCTCGTGCATGAGCGTCGCCGTCAGCTTGGCGCCGGTGCACCCGAGCGGATGGCCAAGCGCGATAGCCCCGCCGTTCACGTTGACGATGTCCTCGCTGAGGCCGACCTCGCGGATCACAGCGAGCGCCTGCGCCGCAAACGCTTCGTTAAGCTCTACTAACCCTATGTCATCGACGCCGAGCCCCGTCTGCTTTAACACCTTCTCGATGGCGCCGATCGGGCCGATACCCATCAGTTCGGGCGCCACGCCGGCGACGGTGAACCCGACGACGCGGCCCAGCGGGTCGACGCCGAGCTCCTCCACCATCCGCTCGCTCATCACGACAGAGGCCGCGCCGCCGTCCGAGCGCTGGGAAGCGTTGCCCGCCGTCACCGTGCCGCCTTGCTTGAAGGCCGGTCGCAATCCGCTGAGCGCCTCCAGACTCGTGTCGCGCCGCGGGCCTTCATCGGTGTCAAAGTCGACCTCGATAGTTTCTGGAGCGCCGCCGTTCATAAGCGTCTCTTCGACGTGCAGCGGGATGATTTCGTCGTCAAACCGCCCGCTGTCGATGGCGTCCATCGCACGCTGGTGCGATTGCAACGCGAACCGATCCTGCTCGTCACGGCTCACGTCGTACTTCTCAGCGACGTTCTCCGCCGTGATGCCCATCGACACGTACACGTCAGGGTCCTCGTCCACCAGTTCGGGATCCGGCTGGAAGAAGAAGCCGCTCATCGGCACCTGGCTCATCGACTCAGCGCCGCCGGCCACGACGACGTCGGCCTGCCCCGTCGCGATCGACTGCGACGCCATCACGATGGTCTGCAGCCCCGACGAGCAGAATCGGTTGACCGTCGCGCCCGGCACGTGATCGGGGAGGCCCGCCTTCTGCGCAATGATGCGGCCCACGTTCATGCCCTGCGGCCCTTCAGGAAAGGCGCACCCCATGATCACGTCGTCGACCTGGTCGGGCTCCAGCCCCTCGACGCGGTTAATGGCCCCCTTGACGGCCTCTGCGCCGAGATCCTCGGGGCGATAGTGCCGGAGCGTCCCCCGACTGGCCTTGCCGACGGCGGTGCGCACGCTGCTGACGATGTATGCTGCGTTGGTGGCTTCCATGGCTCTGGGTTGGGTTTCGAGTATCGGTTGGGGGACACCGGCGTTGGAGCGTACCGGCGGTGGGGCACACCGGCGGTGTGCCCTTACGTAGGGTTCGTGCAGCGCCTTAATTCCGAAGGGGTTTCTTATTTTCGAGCATGTACTGGACGCGCTCCATCGTCTTCTGCTCGCCGAGGAGGCTCATGAAGACTTCGCGCTCCAGCTCGATGAGGTAGTCCTCGTGCACGTCCTGCGGGGCCGAGAGGTCGCCGCCCGTCATCACGTAGGCGAGCTTTTTGCCGAGGTGCACGTCGTAGTCGCTGATGTAGTTGCCGTTGCGATACTGGTTGAGCGCGACCTCGAATGTGGCCGCCGTCTTCCGGCCCAGCACGCGAATGTTGGTGCTTACCGGGGGCGGCGCGTAGCCCTGTTCGCTGAGGCGCAGTACCTCCTGCTTGGCGGCATAGAGGCGCCGGTCGCTGTGCATCACGATTGGCGCGTGCTCGGCGAGGTAACCCATCGCCTTACCCTGTGCCGCGCTCTCTGCGACTTCCGCCATCGCGATGCTTTCGAAGTACTTCCGCAGGTACGGCTGGATGGCGCTGTGATTGTCGTTCGGCGCGCGCTTCGCGGCCTGCTCCGCCATCCGCATCGTGCCCGTACCGGCCGGGATGAGCCCGACGCCCAGTTCGACGAGGCCGATGTACGTCTCGCTATCGGCCACGGGGTTCGGGCAGGCGATGGCCATCTCGCAGCCCCCACCCAGCACGCGCTGGTGCGTGGCGACCACGACGGGTTTCGTCGCGTAGCGGATCTTCTGGATCGTGGCCTGGAACTGCGCGATGTAGTCCTCGATCAGGTCGAACTTCTGCTGCGCGGCCGCCATCGCCATCTCACCCAGGTTGGCACCGACCGAGAAGTTTTTGCCCTCGTTGCCGATGACCAGCCCGCGCAGATTCGGGTCGTTTTCGACGTTGTCGATGACCTCCGCGAGGCCGGCCATCACCTTCTGCCCGAGCGCGTTACCCTTGGAGCGAAACTCGTAGAGCGCCACGCCCTCGCCAAGGTCGAGCAGCGCGGCGTCCTCGTTCGCCCACAGCTCCTTCGATAGATTCGCCTTGATCGGGTCGAGGCGGAGCTCATCGGACGGGCGCGGGTCGGCCACGTAGCCGTTTTCAGACGGGATGTACACCTCCCGTTCGTCGGCACGCTCTTCGTAGAATGTGGTGCCCCCCCGTTCCGGAAGGGCTCCAATCCAGCCCGGCACCTCGATACCGTGTTGCCCCATGCCGTTCAGCACAGTTTCAAAGCCGAGCACATCCCAGATCTGGAACGGCCCCAGATCCCACCCGAAGCCCCAGCGAATGGCGCGGTCCACGTCGGCCGGGTTGTCGGTCACCTCGCCGATGCGTCGGGCGCTGTAGCCGAGCAGGTCGAGCGTCGTCTCGCGGAAGAACTGCCCAGCCCGGCCGTCGTCTTCGTACAGGGCGCGCAGGCGGTCTTCAAGGCGGCCCGCCTTCCAGATGCGACCGAGATCGCCCAACTCCTCGTCTTCGGCCGAGGTGTACTCCAGCGTCTCAGGATCGACAGATTTAATCTCGCCGTCTTCTTTCTTGTAGAAGCCGGCCCCGGTCTTCTGGCCGAGGCGCCCCTCGTCCACGAGCCGCTGCAGCAACTCTGGCACCTGGAAGGCATCGCGGCTCTCGTCGTGCCTGGCCATCTCGTAGAGGTTCGACGTGACATCGACGAGTACGTCGAGCCCCACCAGATCGGCCGTGCGGAAGGTGGCCGACTTCGGATGGCCCACGAGCTGGCCCGTCAGGGTGTCGATCTCCTCAATCGAGTAGTTGCCCTCGGTGAAGTAGCGGAGCGCCCTCAGTTGCGCGTACACACCGATCCGGTTGCCGATGAAGTACGGAACGTCATTCGCGACGACGATGCCTTTGCCGAGGTGCAGGCGCCCAAACTGGGCGACGCGCTCCACGACGGCGGGATCCGTCGCGTCGGTCGGGATGATTTCGAGCAGCTTCAAGTAACGCGGCGGGTTGAAGAAGTGCGTGCCGAGCAGACGCCGCTTGAAGTCCGCTGACCGGCCCTCTGCGATCTCTTGAATTGGCAGTCCACTCGTATTCGTGGACACGACCGTGTTGGCCCCCGTCGCCGCCTCGATGCGAGCGTGCACGTCGCGCTTGACGTCCATCCGCTCGATGACGGCCTCGATCACCCAGTCAACGGCCGCGAGCCGGTCAAAGTCGTCCTCGAAGTTCCCCAGCGTAATCCGGTCGGCCGCTGCATTATCAAAGAACGGGTCCGGGCTCGCCTTACGGGCCTGCTTGAACCCCTTCTCCGCGAGGTTATTCGGCGCGCCCTCCTGGCCAATCGATTCGGGGGTGACGTCCAGCAGATGGACCTGCAGCCCGGCATTGGCGAGGTGCGCGGCAATCTGTGCACCCATCGTACCCGCACCAAGCACCGCGGCCGTGCGAAACGGGCGATGGGTCGCCGGAGCGGCAAGATTGAGCGATCGCGTGTCTAAGGCCTTGGTCTCCATAATGCGTTGTCGGTTCAATTGGGCGTCATTGAAAGGGACTACTGTCGATCCAACCTCTCACTTAACAGTGTTAAGTAAAAACGACGGGTCGAGGCGTTACATGGCAAATGGATGTCCGTGAGTGCGTGCCGTTCGTTAAGCGACGATCACACTGTCGTCCTTGCGCCGCGCTGTGTCTTCGTCCGCTGCGCTGTAGAGCGCTTTGATTTGAGGCGCGAACTGTTCACGGATCTTGGGCCGTTTCACCTTCATCGTGGGCGTCAGCAGGCCCGACTCCACGGTGAGCGCGGCGGGAACGAGCGCAAACCGCTTCACCGTCGACCAGTGGTCCATACCCTCGTTTGCCTCGTTCACGAGATCCTGGTACAGTTCCACGACCGCCGACTCCTGGACGAGCGCTTCCAACGTCATGTTCTCGGCGTTGATGCCCATCGAAGCGATGCGGGCGCGCAACTGCTCCTCGTTGGGGAAGATGAGCGCAGCGCAGAACTTTTCGCTCTCCCCCACCACCACCGCCTGCTCGACGAGCGGCTCAGCGCCGAGGGCGTTTTCGATCGGCTGCGGCATCACATACTTGCCCGTCGAGAGCTTGAACAGGTCTTTCTTGCGGTCGGTGATGCGGAGGAAGCCATCCTCGTCAAACTCGCCGATGTCGCCCGTGTGGAACCACCTGTCGTCATCCAGCACCGCGCGCGTCTTGTCCTCCGCTTTGTAGTAGCCCTTCATGACGTGCGGGCCACGCGTCAGGATCTCGCCGTCGTCCGCGATGAGCACTTCGACGCCCGGGAGGGGCTCGCCCACGGTGCCGGGCCTATTCCGCTCCGGCCGGTTGAAGGCGATCACCGGGCTCGTTTCCGTGAGGCCGTACCCTTGCAGCGCGGTGATGCCCGCAGCCGCAAACACGTTCGTCAGTTCGGCATTGAGCGCCGCACCGCCGACTACAGCGTCCTTCAGGCGCCCGCCGAGGGCCTCCCGCCACTTGCTGAACACGAGCGTGTCGGCCACCGTGCGTTGCAGTTCGTACACGATGGATCCAGGGTTTTGCAAGTCGTACTGCCGCGCGATACCCAGCGACCACGTGCCGATGGAGCGCTGCAACCCCGTCATCCCCATGATTTTCTTCTGAATGCCGGCGTAAACTTTCTCCAGCAGGCGCGGCACCGAGGCGAACACAGTCGGGCGCACTTTTGGCAGCGCTTCCACGAGGTTATCAGGATGAATGAAGTACACGCTCGTCCCCTTCGATACGAAGCCGTAGTGCAGGGCACGGGCAAAGATGTGGGTCAGTGGGAGGAAGGAGAGGGCGACCTCGCCATCGGCCCCGGGCTCGTAATTGGTGAGGCCCGAGAAGGACGTGAGCGCATTGAACGAGATGTTCTCGTGGGTGAGCATGACGCCCTTCGGCTGCCCCGTGGTGCCGCTCGTGTAGATGAGCGTCGCCAAGTCGTGCGGATCAATCTGCTGGCGGAGCGCGGCGATATCGCCCTTCTGATCGGTGGTGGCGGCGCGCCCCCGGGCGCGCACGGCATCCAGAGTAAGCAGTTCGACCCCATCGGGCACGCCGGACGCATCCACGCCGCCTTCCGGGTCGGCCACGATGAGCGTGTGCACGGCGGGCAGGTCGGCGAGCAGCGGAGCAGCCTGCTCCAGACGCTCCGGGTTGGAAACCACGAGCGCCTTCGACTCGGAGTGCTTGATGACGTACTGAATCTGTTCGGGCGCGTGCGAGAGGTAAATCGGCACGTCGATGAGCCCAGCGAGCAGGCATCCCATGTCGGCCAGGCAGAAGTACGTGTCGCTCTCCATCAGCAGGGCTACGTGATCACCCCGATCCAGCCCGAGATCGAGCAGACCGAGCGCCAACTCTTCCGACTGCTGGCGGAAGGCGTCGAGGGACAGCGGTATCCAATCGCCGCCGGTGGGTTGATTAAACGCCCGCGGATTGTCGTACTGGTCGCAGGCCTCGTACAGCGTCTCGGGCAAGGTCTTCCCGCGCTCGACGGTCCCTGTGTTCGGAGGCGCTGTGTAAATGGAACCGGCCATGTCTCGTTCGATCAGATGCGTGATGGTATCAATCGGTGCAGCGTCAGGGTGGAGCGTTACTCGTTCGAAGCCGCCACTGGGGCCTCCGATGCTCGGATGTATCCGCCGATGGTTTGATGGATCGTAGTTTCGATGAACGCCTCGCGGTCAATGCGAATGTCAACGCGTTCGGCGAGGAGGAGCGAGACGGCCCCGTGCAGCGAGGCCCACACGGCGCTCGCTGAAACGCGGGGATCGTCGGCCCGAAAGACCCCTTGCTCTGCCCCGTCGGAGAGCGTCGCCGCAATCACATCGAGATTGCGGCGTGCGCGGCGGTACTTCTCAGGCGGATACCGCTCCATGTGTTCAGGATGCAAGAGGAACATGATCTCATAATATTCCGGATTGTCCAACCCGAAGGTAATGAATCGCTGGCACAGTGCTTCGAGCCGATCCACCGGATCGGAGCGTTGAGCCTCCGTCTCCGTGAGCGCGTCGTGGAGCTGCGTCATACCCTCGTCAATCAGGGCATGCAGCAACGCATCCTTGCTGTCAAAGTGCAGATAGATGCTCGTAGCGCTGTAGTTGATCGCCCGCGCTATTTTCCGCATCGATAGATTCTGATAACCCTCCTGCACTAGCAGATGGCGCGTGGTGTCGAGAATCAACCGGCGCAGATCACCGTCTGGCACTGTACCGTCTGGCACTGTTGGGTCGCCCATAACCCTCTTTACGAGTTGGTTAACGGTGTTAAGTAACCGAAAGTTTCAAGAAATTGTCAAGGCCGGGCTTCATTTTGTTTGCGCCGGTGCCATCGCTCGTCCTTTCATCCGGCTCGGTCTCGTGGACGCTGACCTGGACGGCCCCGTCCCAAGCAGACGCCGTTGTGTTTCATGCGACCGCGAATGCGGCCATCTTCGACGCATCCGAGTTCGGTGACTTCGTGTACACTGCACAACGGCACAGCAACGCTTCGGACGGCAGCGAGTAGTAAATGTCCTGTTCGTCTGACCACGCCTGACCTCGTCCACTCATGTCCACCGCTCCGCCTGCCGATTCATCCGAACCTGCCGACGACGAGCGCGCGCCCGGCCCAAAGCCGCTCAGCCGCCGAGCCTCTCGGCTCTTCGTCATTGCCTCCATCCTTTTCGTGGTCGTCGCCACGGCTGGAAGTGTGTATTACCTGGTCAACATGACCTCCCAGGCCCTTGATGCGCCGATGGACAGCGTTCAGGTCGACACGACCTCGGCTGACACCACCGCCGTGCCTCCCAGCATGGAACAAGTCCCCTAGCAGGATCTCCCTCCAGCGAATTCGCCCACCAAAAAGCCCCGACGCTCGAAAGCGCCGGGGCTTTTTGTGTGCATGAAATTGAGGTTGCCCTCAGCTCTCGGACTCCGATTCGGACGCTTCCACGGCCTCCTCGGCTTCGGGCGCGCCGTCGCCGGACGGCATGGCTTCGCCGTCGCCGCCGATGGCTGCCTGGAGCTCTTCGAGCTCGGACTTCGAGCCGACCACGAGATCGCGGTACTTGCGCTGTCCCGTTCCAGCCGGGATGGGATGCCCCACAATCACGTTCTCTTTCAGGCCGTAGAGCGGATCCGTGTCCGCCTTGATGGACGTGTTGGTAAGCACCTTCGTGGTCTCCTGGAAAGACGCGGCCGACACGAACGAGTCGGTCGATAGTGCAGCCTTCGTGATGCCGAGCAGCACGGGCTCGCCAACGGCCGGACGGGCGTCGCGCACCTGCACCTCGGAGAGGTCCTGGCGCTTCATCTCGGAGTTGAGCTCACGGAGACGGCGGCGCCCAATCACTTCGCCGATCTCCACGTCGGCCTCGCTCGGGTCCGTCACGACGAATTTGTCGTAGAGCTGGTCATTGATCTCGGCCAGCTTGAACCGGTTGATGAGCTGCTCTTCGAGCAGGTTCGTATCGCCCGGCTCCTTGATCTCGACGCGCTTCATCATCTGGCGCACGATGACCTCGAAGTGCTTGTCGTTAATCGACACGCCCTGGAGGCGATACACCTCCTGGACCTCATTCACCAGATGCTCCTGCACGGCCCGCGGGCCCTTGATGGACAAGATGTCGTGCGGCGCAATCTGCCCATCGGAGAGCGGATCGCCGGCCTTCACGAGGTCGTTCTCGTGCACGAGGAGGTGTTTCGAGAGCGAGACCATGTACGACTTCTGCATCTCGCCGTCGCGGCTGGAGACGATAACCTCCTGCTTGCCGCGCTTCCGCCCGCCGAAGCTGACCACGCCGTCAATCTCGGAGACGACGGCCTGGTCGTCTGGTGTGCGCGCCTCGAAGAGCTCCGTCACGCGCGGCAGACCGCCCGTAATGTCGCTCGTCTTGGCCGTCTGACGCGGGATCTTGGCCAAGACTTCGCCCGCCTGTACGGTGTCGCCCTCATCCACCTGGATGCGGGCGCGCACCGGCATGTTGTACTCACGCATGTCACCATCAGCCGTCTCAATCATCACGGCCGGCGTGAGCGTACGCTCGCGGCTCTCGGTAATGACCTTCTCCTTGTGGCCGGTCTGCTCATCCGACTCTTCGCGGTAGGTCGTGCCTTCGATCACATCCTGGAAGGACACTTCGCCGCCCACCTCGGTGAGAATGACACTGTTGTACGGATCCCAGCTGGCCAGCACTTCGCCTTGGTCGACCTCTTGGCCATCTTCGACGAGGAGCTCTGCGCCGTAGGGGACCACGTAGCTCGTCAGTTCGCGGCTGTCCTCTTCGGGATTCATGATGCGCATCTCGCCCTGGCGCGTGAGCACGATCTCCTGCGGGCCGTCGCCGCCTTCATAGGTGACGTGGCGCAGGTTCTCGAACTCGACCGTGCCCGCAAACTTCGACTGGATCGTCGACTCGGATGCCACAGCGCTCGCGGCGCCCCCGATGTGGAACGTCCGGAGCGTGAGCTGCGTGCCCGGCTCACCAATCGACTGCGCAGCGACGACGCCGACGCTCTCGCCGACCTCAACCATGCGCTGCGTGCCGAGGTTGCGGCCGTAGCAAAGTGTGCACACGCCACGGCGCGCCTCGCACGTCAGGACCGAGCGGATCTCGACCTCTTCGATCGAGGTCTCGGCAATCTTCTGCGCCTTCTCTTCGTCGATCAGCTCGTTGGCTTCGACGATGAGTTCGTCCGTGAACGGGTCGTAGACGTCGTGCAGCGACACACGGCCGAGGATGCGCTTCGAGAGCGGCTCGACGACCTCCTCGTTGTCCTTGAGGGCCGAGATGCCGATCCCGCGGAGCGTCCCGCAGTCGTGCTCGGTGATCGTGACGTCCTGCGCCACGTCCACGAGGCGCCGCGTGAGGTAACCGGCGTCGGCCGTCTTGAGCGCCGTGTCGGCCAGACCCTTCCGGGCGCCGTGCGTCGAGATGAAGTACTCGAGCACCGACAGGCCCTCCTTGAAGTTCGAGAGGATCGGGTTCTCGATAATCTCGCCGCCGCCTTCACCCAGGTTTTTCTGCGGCTTGGCCATCAGCCCGCGCATGCCGCCGAGCTGGCGGATCTGCTCCTTCGAGCCACGCGCGCCTGAGTCGGCCATCATGTAGATCGGGTTGAAGCCTTCCTTGTGCTCCTTCAGCGATTCGAAGAGCACCTCGGAGACGCGGTTGTTCGTCTGCGTCCAGATGTCGATGACCTGGTTGTACCGCTCGTTGTCGGTGATGAAGCCCATCTGGTAGTTGCCGCGGGCCTTCTCGACCTCTTCGTCGGCCTCTTCGATGAGCTCTTCCTTCCGACCCGGTACCACGATGTCAGACAGCGAGAACGTAATCCCTGAAACGGTGGACTCCTCGAAGCCGAGGCGCTTCATGTCGTCGAGGAAGTCAGCGGTGGCTTTGAAGCCAGCCGTCTTCAGAATCTCACTGATGACGGGGCGCATGGTCTTCTTTGTGAGCACCTTGTTGATGAACGGCACGCCGTCCGGCACAATCTCGTTGAAGACCACGCGGCCGACCGTCGTGTCGATCATCTCGCCCGATCCGT
>CAYFRX010000054.1:0-14872 GCA_964345515.1 uncultured Rhodothermales bacterium | reverse complement strand
GCCGCCGTGCGGCGGCGCACCACCCACCAGCGGACGGCCTCGCCGGCCGGCTCCAGGCGCAGCGTGAGGCGCCGCTCGGTCTCGCGCAGCGTTACCACGGGCCGAGCGGGCGGGTCGGCGTCGAGCCACGGCGAGGCCGGGACGAGCGCCGGCGCCGCGTACGGCTCGGCCGGCAGCCGCTCGACGAGGCGCTGCGCATCGGCCCAGCGCGGCGGCTGGGGCACACTATCGGCGCGGGCCGCGTCGGCGCTCTCTGCGCGCAGGGAGTCCGGCACGGGCACGAGCGCCTTCATACTGAAGTGTACGTTGCCCGTGGCGCCGGGATGCGCGCGCGTCGCATAAATTTGCCCGATGAGCTCGCCGTCGTCCCAGTGCCGCTCGCCGCCCTGCCGCACGCGGCTCGTGTAGTTGCCCGCCCAGAGGTGCCGCCCGCGGATGTTTTGTTCGATCCACCAGCGCAGCATGACGGCATACGGCTGGCCCGTCTGGTCCTGCGCGTAGTAGAGTTGCGGCACGAGGTAATCGACCCAGCCCCGCTGTAGCCAGGTGCGCGCGTCGGCGTAGAGCGCGTCGTAGGCGTCGAAGCCCGTGGTGCCGCGCGGATGGCCCGGCCGCCAAATCCCGAACGGGCTGACCCCGAACTTGACGTGCGGCTTCGTCGCCTTGATCGCGACGTAGAGCCGCTCGATGAACCGGTTCACGTTGTGCCGGCGCCAGTCGGCGCGGGTGAGCGTGGTGCCTTCGGCCTGCGCGCGCTGCCAACTGGCCGCGTCCGGGAATTCGGCACCGTCGGCGTAGCTCGGATACGGGTAGAAGTAATCGTCGAAGTGCACGCCATCGACATCGTAGCGGCGCACGACGTCTAAGATGACGCGGCGCGAGTGCGCTCGGGCCGCCGGCCATCCCGGATCAAGCCACAGGTAGTCGCCCACCTCGACGACCAGCTCAGGGTTCGTGCGGCGGATGTGGGTGGGAGCGAGCGCCGACGTGTCGGCCGGATGGCCAGCGCGGAATGGGTTGAACCACGCGTGCAGCTCCAGCCCGCGCACGTGCGCCTCACGGACAGCAAACGCCAGCGGATCGTAGACCGGTGCCGGCGCCTGCCCCTGCTGGCCCGTCAGGTAGGCCGACCACGGCTCATACTCCGAGTCGTACAAGGCGTCCGCGTGCGGCCGGACTTGGAAGATGACGGCGTTCAGGTTGAGCGCCGCGGCCTGATCGAGCATGCGGCGCAGCTCGGCCTTCTGCTCGGCGACGGACAGCCCGGGCTCGGAGGGCCAGTCGATGTTGGCCACCGTCGCGATCCACGCCGCCCGAAACTCGCGCGGTACGGGCGGCAGCGTTTCCGCCTCCGCGGCCCGATCGGGCCCCGTACCGAGGCTTCGGCAGCCCGTGATCAGCAGGGCAGCCACGCTCACCCCAACCGCGACGAAAAGCCAGCGCGCTACACCGCGATGTATCATGATGAGCTTGAATTGATGGAATCTGCCTACTCCACGGTAAGCGTCGTGACGCGGCTGCCGCGGCCCTGCGCGTCGAACGTGCGGAGCCTGATCGTCTCGGTGCCGTCTACCGCGACCGGTCCGGCGTACCGCGTGGATTGGGCTGTGGGCGTGCTGCCATCTGTGGTATAGCGGATCGTGAGGCCCGGCAGCGCGAGGTTGGCGTGCAACTGTCCTTCCTCCACCACGGCGCCGGGCACGGGCAGGCGGAAGCTCCAGTCCGGATCGAGCGCGCTGAGCCGGGGCAGCTCGCGCTGGCCGAGGCGGTTGGCGAATTCGGCCCACGCCGTCCAGCGCTGCCGTTCTCGCTCGACGGCGTCGTCGACGGGGGCCCAGACGGGTTGCGGCGCCCACGCTCGCTCAGCGAGGCTGATGAGCCGGGGCATGGCCATGTACTCCATCCGGTCGGCGCCTTTCAGCGTCTCACCCCACAACTGGCCCTGCAGCCCCAAGACGTTGCGGCGTCCTTCCTCGGTCAGACGGGTGGCGTCCGCGAACGCCTCTTCAGAATCGATGGGATGCCCCATCTGATTCTCGTGCGCGCTTTTGTAGAGGTCCAGCGGGACGAAATTGAACGGCCCGGCGTCGTCGACGAAGTTAGCCCAGTAGAAGCCCGACTCCTGCGGATGCTTGTTGTACGCCATGTCCAGATACAGATTGGAGGCGTGCGACATCACGACCTCGTAGCCCGCGTTGGCGAGCTGGTACGCGTGATCCTCCGTGCCACTGCCCCAGATGTTGGCCCACACGTACGGCCGCACGTTGGCATCCACGAGGGCCTCGTTGGGCACGGTGGTCGTTTCGCTGCCGTCGTACCGCTCCGTCAGGGCCACCTCCTCCCAGCCGCCGGTCGTAAGGCCGCGCTCGGACAGCATCGCGCTCATCCGCTTCAGAAAGTAGTTGAAGAGACCCTCGACGGATTCCACCTGCTCCGACGCGGCGATGAACTGTTGGCACACGGGCGATCGCTCCCACGCGCCGCTCGGCACCTCGTCGCCCCCCACGTGCACGGTCGACAGCGGCACGCCCGCCTCGGCGTACATCGCCCGGATGTCGTCGATCACCGTTTCGAGGAACCGGTACGTGGACGGCTGGCAGACGTTGATCACGTTGTCATCCCATCCCTGCACGGAGCGGTAGGCCGACGCATCATCGGGGTCGTGGAGGCGGTATTGGTTGGCCGCGTCGATCTCGGCCTCCGCCATCAACCGGCGGTGGCGCTCCTTCATGGCGACGATGGCGGCGCGCGCATGCCCCGGCACGTCGATTTCGGGGATCACCTCGATGTGCCGCGCCGCCGCGTACTGCAGCATCTCGATGAAGTCGGCGCGCGAATACCAGCCGCTTCCGTGCGAGGCGGAGGGCGCCGGATCGGGCCCCGAGCCGTACGACGGGATGAGGTGCTCGCGCTCGTCGGTGGTGTGCCCGCGCCGCGCGCCGACCTCTGTCAGCTCGGGCAGGCCGTCGATCGCCAGGCGCCAGCCCTCGTCGTCGGTCAGGTGGAAGTGGAACGTGTTGAGCTTGTAGAACGCCATCACGTCGAGCAGGCGCTTCACGGCGGCTTTCGACTGGAAGTTGCGCGACACGTCGAGGTGGAGCCCGCGGTATGGAAAGCGCGGCGCATCGACCACCGCGGCAGCCGGGATCTCGATCGTCGCTCCCGACGCCTGATACGCCTCTATGGGCAGCCATGCGCGGAGGCTCTGGATCCCGTAGAACACGCCGGCCGGATCAGAGCCCGTGATGGTGATGCCCGACGCCTCCACACGCAATGCATACGCTCCGCTTGGAAGTGCAGAGTCGCCGAGTGCCACAGTGCCTTGCCGCAGCACGATCGCGCCTCCGGTCGTATCTGCCATCACAGCAGGGCGGGTGCCAAGCAGCGGCTCCAGTGCCGTGGCGAGCTGTTTGGCCTCGGAGGCAAGGCCGTCGGTGTATCCAATCGTAACAGCGCGACCCAGCGAAAAGCTTTCTTTCCCCGGTTTGACCGACAGGGGCGTCGGGGTGACACGTCTCACCGCGCTGTCCGGGAGCGTCCGCAGCGCCTGGTGCCGGCGGAAGCGGGACGCGGGCGTGGGGACCGGGACGGCGTCGGTGCGCGCGCGGTCTGTTTGCCACGGCCAGGTAAAGGGCGCCACCGAGACGTCTGTGACCACGGCGGGCGGCCCGGGTTGACCCTGCGCATCGTCGAACACAACGTAGTAGCCGGATGGCGCGTCGACTGCTTTGATGGCCGAAGCCGCGGCCTCGAACGGGATGGCACGCCGCTCGCCGGGTCGGATTGGTGCAAAGCCTTCGCTGGGCGTCAGCCGAAAGAAGTCGCCATTCATGCGCTCGATGCGCACCGACGGCGGCGTGCTGGCCGGGTCGATCGGGCGCAGAAAGTTGAAATAAAGCGTCCAGTCCGACGCCGGCAGCGCCACGTCGCCTCGATTGGTGAGCGTCAGCCGCGACCGGAAGCGACCGCCTTCGCCGACGAAATTCGTCAGCACCTCCCACTCAACAGCGATGTCTTCCGCCGACGGGAACTCCGATGGCGTCTCAGCGCCCGCCTGGGCATAGCCCGGTTGCCCCCAGGCCCCAGTCAGCAGCAAACCTCCCCAGAAGAGCCAGTGACAAACCGCATCGAGCGTCATACCAATCGAGATCCAATGAACCTGAATGTGAAGGGCGTTTCAGCGGATGGGACGGGATCGACCGGGCCGCCAGCGCGTCGTCGAACCCATCGATGCGGAAGAGCTCAAGCGGTCCGTCGTTATTGCCCACGAGCACGAGCGGACCGTCGCTCGTTTCGACCGCCAGCAGATCCCGAACGTCTCCCGGCGCAAAGAATCCGCTCTCCAGGCTCCGCACTGCTTTAAAGTTCAGGTTGCCCCGGTTGAGAAGCAACAGGCCTTTTCCGGCATCGGACGGGCCCCACGGCATGCGCACGGTGAAGTCGTTGCCAGCCAGCAGGACGTCCGGCCGGTCGTCGCCATTGAGGTCGCGGATGACCATGCCACGCGTTGGCGAGAACTGCGCCTCGATGGGGAGCGCATGGTGGCGGAAGGTGCCGTCCTCCTGCTGCTCAAAGAGGCTGGTAGTAAAGGTGTACGCGACGAAGCGCTGCGCCTGCTCCCACTGCTCCCGGATGAGCACCTCGTCCATGGTCGCCTCGGTGTAAGATGCGTACGTCGGGAACCGAGCCTCGAGCAGGGACAACTCGTCAACGAGCCGATCGCGCCGCGGCACCGGAACCTCCGTTCCATCGACATAGTGGCTCATGATGGGTTCGATGCTCCGGTCTCGGTCGAAGTCGGCCGCGTAGATCGATGCGGGCGCCTCAGGCTGCGCGCCAATCTGCACGTTCTCACCCCGATTGCCGGCGATCACGTCGAGGTCGCCATCCCCGTCGAAGTCCACAATCCCCAGGCGATTCCACCAGCCGTTCGAGCGCGACAGCCCGAGCGAGTCCGTGATCTCCGCGAATCCGCCGGCTCCGTTCCGCTGGAACACCCGGATTGGCATCCATTCGCCAGCGATCACCAGTTCCCGTGCGTCGTCGCCGACGAGGTTTGTCCAGTGCGCATCGGTCACCATGCCAGGCCGCTGAAGCGCCTCCGCGCCCTGCGCGGTGACATCCCGGAACCGCCCACCCGTATTCTCCAGCAGATAGCTTCGGGGAGACAGCGGATAGCCAACCGACCGGACGCGCCCGCCAACGAAGAGGTCCACGTCGCCATCTTCGTCGTAGTCGTGAGCGGCCACTGCGCCTCCGCTGCTCTCGACGGGCGGCAGGCGGTCGGGGGCCGCCGTGAACTGGCCCGTGCCGTCGTTGATATACAGCCGATCCTGGTACGCCTCCGGACGCACCGCCTCCCGCCCCCCACTCACGACGTACAAATCTTGATGGCCGTCGCCATCGACGTCAACAAAGGTCGCAGCCACATCCTCGTACGACGCATCGGCATCGAACGCCGCGATGGACACGGGGCGGAACGATCCATCGGCACGCTGCACAAAGAGGGCCGACGGCTGGTCGGTGGCACCGCCCACGAACACGTCGTCACGCCCGTCCCCGTTGGCGTCGCCACGCGCCAGAGCCGGTCCCAGCCGCGCCAGCATATGGGGAACGAGCGGCTCGTTCCGGTAATCCTCGTACGGATTCTCCTTATGGCGGAAGGTTAGCCCCCTCGACTCGGACGCGATGGATCGCACCGGACGGGACGAAGGATCGGACGCTGGGCTCCGATCCATGGGCTGCGCTGCATCCTGCCGCAGCGTGATCGTCTGGTTCGCGGGGACGGCTGCGAGGGTCTGGCGGGTCTGGTCGGGCCACGTCACGGTGACATCCACCGTGTCAGCTGTACCCAATCCAAAGGTGAGCACCGGCTCCACGGACGACTGGAAGCCGCGGGCCATTATCATCTCCTGCACAAAAGGTCCTTCCTCGGGGCCGGACACCCGCACCGTCGCTCCAATGCCGAAGGGGTTCTGATCGGCGCCTTCGAGGGCCACTCGCAGGAAGCGATGATCCGTTTGCGTCCGCGCATTGTTGCGGTAGATCCATGCCGCCTCGTCGATGTTGTTGACGACGAGATCGAGCGCTCCATCGTTGTTGAGATCCGCGTAAGCCGCTCCGTTCGAAAACCCCGGCTGATCCACGCCCCACGCCGCACTCACCGTCTCGAAGGTGAGATCGCCCCGGTTCCGGAACAGGTAGTTGGGGATGGGGGTGGAGGGGATGTTTTCGACGAGCGCGTAGAGATCCGCGTCGTCCATCCCGCCCTCCTGCAGCGCCGGCACGTAGTCGGAAAACTGAAAATCCATGTTGGTGTAGTCGTACCGGATGCCGTTCGTGACGTAGAGGTCCTTGTGTCCGTCGAGGTCGAAGTCGGCAAAGAGCGTCGCCCAGCTCCAATCTGTGCTCGCAACACCCGCTAGGCGCCCGATCTCACTGAAACTCTCGTCGCCATTGTTCAGCTGAAGCGTGTTGCGGACATACTGGTACTCGACCAAGGACCGCTGCCCGACGTTCAATAGCTTTTGCCGCCGATTGTCTTCGGGCAGCATGTCGGCCACGAAGATGTCGGGGCGACCGTCGTTGTTGTAGTCCGCGATGTCGGAGCCCATCGACGAGCGAGAGATGTGGTCGAGCCCGTCGTGAATCGATTCGTCGAAGGTACCGTCGCCTTGGTTCATGTAGAGCCGGTCCTCGACGTTGAAATCGTTGGCCACGTACACGTCCGGCCAGCCGTCCTGATTAATGTCGCTCACCGTCGCACTCAGCCCGAACCCGATCTCATCGGTCACCAGCCCGGATTGGTCAGTTACGTTGACGAACCGCCCGCGTCCGGAGGCGTCCATCTCGTTGCGGTACAACTGGTCGTTCGCGTACGTGCGGCGCTGCTGCAAGGTAGGCCGGGCGCTGATCCGCGCGTCCCGGATGGGCGGATTGTTGAGAAGGTACAGGTCGAGGTCGCCGTCCCGGTCGTAGTCAAAGAAGGTGGCGTGGGTCGAATAGGCCGTGGCGGCGAGTCCGTACGCGGCCGCGCGCTCCGTGAAGGTGCCGTCGCCCGCGTTCACGTAGAGCTTGTTCGCGCGATGGGGCGCGCCGATCGTGCCCGACTTGCAGACGTAGATGTCGAGGTGACCGTCGCCGTTGACGTCCGCCATCGTGACGCCGGTCGTCCAACCGGTCGTGTCCTGCACGCCGGCGGCCTCGGTGACGTCCTCGAACCGGAAGTCGCCCTGATTGAGGTACAGGGCGTTGGGGCCCATGCTGGCCGTGAAGTAGAGGTCGGTGCGCCCGTCGCCATTCACGTCACCGGCTGCGACCCCACCGCCGTTGTAGAGATAGGTGTAATTCAACACGTGCCGGTCGGGGCGCCCCTCGATCTCATTGGCGAAGGTAATGCCCGTCGCGCTCGATGGCAGGCGCGAAAACATCGGCGCGGGGCGCGACGACTCGCACGCCGCGAAGATCCCCGCCACCATCACGACGACAAACAGGCGAGGCCACGTCATGGCGTATTCGGTCCAATTCTTTAGAGCAGGTCCATGCATCTCGCGTCTTCGTTCCATGCGACAGCCCTCTCCGCTCCGGGCGTATGCATCCGGCCCGGACCAGAGAGGGCTGTCATTGAAGTGAGCCTGGATCCAATGCAACAGGTCGATCAGGACCCTCCCGCGTACCCGGGATTCTGTTGCAGCACCGGGGCATCGCCCACGAGGCTCAGGTCAATCTGACGCTGCGGGATGGGGAAGACCTCGTTTTTGTCCGGCGTGAAGTCTCCACCCGCGAGGTTGTCGCCCGGAGCGTCCGTGGTCACCTCGTAATTGTAGTAGCTATCGAGTTGACTGTCAGCAGTGCCCCAACGCACGATATCGTAGAAGCGGTGTCCCTCCATGCCTAGCTCGAGCATGCGCTCGTACCGGATCTTATCGAGGGCATCCTGCTGCCCGGCGAAGGAATTGTACGGCTGCACGTTGTAATTCGGCAGCTGATACTCGTTCCAGTTGCTGATATCGCTCGCATCGTCTCCGATGAACACAAACGTCGAGTTGCGATCGGTGCGGACGACCCAGTCGAACTGGCTGGGCTCGGTAGCCAGCATGGCAGCCTCGCTGTCGACCACGTCCAGCGCGAAGGCCTCGTTCATGCCGTTGGTCACGGCGTCGCCCTGGGCCCGTTCGCGCACATCGTTGACGTAGGAGAGCCCGAGGTCGCCCTGGTTGAGCTCCGCCTTCGCCTCTGCGGCCATCAGCAGCACGTCGGCAAACCGGATGATCTCGTAGTTCACGGCCGAGCCGGTGGCGCCCCAGGCGTTGTTGGCGCCGAACTGATCTCGGTTTGCGCGCCGGTAGACGTGCTTCTTCGGCGAGTAGGGGCCACCGCTCGCTTGCTCGCGAATCCACAGGTTGCCCGGATGCGGACCCCAGTCGAGATACGGCACGCCGCGCCGGCCCACCGTCCAGTCGAGCCGCGGATCAAGGGTCTGCGTGCCTGGCGTAAACGACTGATCGGCCGCGACGCCCTGGTCGCTCTTCACGGGCGTGCCCACAGAGCGAGGATCCTCCTCGTTCATGTTGGCCGGATGCCCCTGACCGTCCACGCGGAACGCGTTCACGAACCACTGCGACGGCTGGAAGAAGCCGCAGCAGATGAACGGACTCGCCCCGCCGTGCGGATAGTTCAGGACAGACCCGCCGCGAGCGTTTCCGATGGCGCCCGATCCGTCCGGGCCGGTGTTCTGAATGGCGAAGACCGACCCGCTATTGTTCTCCGTCGCCGGGTCGAACATGTCCTGGTAGTTCGGCGTCAGCGCGAGCGCTTCGCCCTTCGCGTTGTTGCCCATGTTAATGACCTCTTCGAGCTCGGTAAGGGCTTGCTGCCACTCCTCCTGGTACAGGTACGTCTTGCCCAGGTAGGCTTGCGCGGCCCACCGATAGGCCCGGCCCACCTCGGAAGGCGTGTTCGGCAGGTTGTTCTTCGCGAACCGGAAATCTTCCTTGATCTTGGTCCAGACGTCCGGGGTATTCTCGCCTGTGTTCGACTGGTTGAAGTTGTCGGTCGTGTCGCTGACCCACGGCACGTTGCCGAAGTTACGCTTCAGGTCGAAGTAAAAGTGACCGCGCAGAAATCGGGCCTCGGCCTCAACGCGCGTCCGCTCCGACTCGCTGATGTCGGCCTCAGAGACGAGGCGGAGTGCGTTGTTCGCCCGCGAGACGCCCTCGAAGAGTGCCTTCCACTTCGTGTTGAAATACCCAACGGACGGGTCGTGCTGCATCTGGGCGATGGTCAGCACGACGCCTTGGTCACCGGATTCGCTCCCTTTGTAAGCCTCCCCTCCGGCGACCGATCCATACACCCAGTTGTCCTGCGAGCTCTCCCAGGCCGCTCCGCCCGCAATCGAGGACGTGAAGTCGGCTTTGGCTTGCTGGTTGAGTGCAGCATACGCCGAAATCAGGACGGTCTCGATGCCCCCCTCTTTATTCGTCAGCGTCTCTGAGCTGACGGCGCCCCGGGCCGGGCGATCTAGGAAATCCCCGTTGACGAGATCGCAGGACGCGAAAACGAGCCCACTGGCGAGGAGGAGAACGGCGCCCAGCAGTGAATAATGCAACGTGATCTTGCGCGGTCGTACATCAATGCTCATGGTCTCTCTTACTAGCTCTTAAAAGTACATGGAGGAGGCGGGATGGGCGAGCCAACTAGAAGGATAGCGTCACCCCGAGCCGATACTGCCGGGGCGTGGGGTAGGCGCCCTCATCGATCCCGAAGCTCGTGGCGTCCTGCGCGTTGCTGCCTCCAATCTCCGGCTCCGAGTTGCTGTAGTTGGTGAAGGTGAGCAGGTTCGATCCCTGAATGTAGAGCTGAACCCGCTCCGCACCGACCCGCTGCACCAGGCTTGAAGGCAGAACGTATCCGAGCTGGAGATTCCGGAGGCGGATGTAATCGGCATCCTCCACGAAGAAGGAGTTAGGCACCTGGTTGGTGCTCACCGTGCGCTGCGTCTCCTGGATGGGGACCGTCGCGTTCGCGTTATCCTGCCCCGGCTTCCACGAGTCCTCTAGCGCCGCGACGGATTTCGCGCCCTGGAAGCCCGAGCGGAAGTGCGTCCACCACTTCGTCTGGTTCCAGACGTCCGCGCCCTGTGATCCGAAGAAGGACATGCGCAGGTCCCAGTTGTTGTACCGGAAGCTCAGGTTGAGCCCGCTGGTAAAGTTCGGATGCGGACTGCCGAGGAACGTCCGGTCCTCCGGCGTGATCTGGTTGTCGCCGTCTATGTCCGCGTAGCGGAAGCGGCCGGGCGCTGCAGCGGTCTGGTAAATGGCGTCGGAATCGCCGGTGGCCTCCTGCGCCTGGAAATTGGCCTGGTCTACCTCCTCTTGATCCTGCCAGAAGCCGATGACCTGGAAGCCGTAGAACGAAGAGACTTCCTGCCCCACCTCGTTCCGTACAATGTTTGAGGCATTGAAACGGCGGTCCTCAGCCGAGAAGGAATTAGCGGCGTCCGATACCTTCGTGACCTCGTTGTTGTACGACGTCACGTTGATGCTCCCACGGATCTGGAGATCTCCAACACTGACCTCGGTCCGGAGAGAGGCATCGATCCCCGAGTTATCCATGCTGGCGATGTTGACGAAGGGCGCCGCCGCCTGTCCGGCGGGCGCCGGAAGCTCGGGGGCAAAGAGCAAGCCGTCGATGTCCTTCTGGTAGTAGTCGACGGTTGCCTCCAGCCGCCCGTCCAGCACAGCAAGGTCCACGCCCACGTTCACGTTCGTCTGCTCCTCCCACTGCGCGTTCGGATTGCCGATCCGGGTAGCTACAAACCCCTGCGCGGTCGAGGAGTTGTCCCCTGAGATATCGTAGGCAAACTGCTCGCTACCGAACAGGGTGAAAGCGTTGTTGGGCGCCACGTTAAGTTGGTTGCCCAAAATGCCATAACTGGCCCGGAACTTCAGATCGGTGAGCCACGGCAGCACGCCATTCATGAAGGGCTCGTCCGTCAGGCGCCAGCCCACCGAGCCCGACGGAAAGACGCCGTACCGATTGCTCAGAAAGCGCGAGGAGCCGTCCCGCCGAACGGATGCACTCACAAAATACCGGTTCGAGTAGTTGTAGTCGACTTTGCCAAACTGGGAGGCCAGCGTCACAATCGTCTTCCCGCTGCCCACAGAGCGCGTTCCCGTACCGTTCGAGAGGTTGACGAAGGACTCGTCGAATGAGAAGAAGCTTTGCACACCCGCGGTCTCGAAGCGATCGGTCTGCTTCTTCCACTCTACCCCGGCGAGGGCAGACAGGTTGTGATTCCCGCTAAAGGTGTTGCTGTAGTTGACCGTGTTGGTCCACGTCCAGTCAAGGTTGTTGATGGTAGTCTCCGAGAGCGCGTTGCGCGTGTTGTTCTCCGAGAGCTCGTACGTCGGGAACTGGAACGTTTCGAAGAAGCCCGACTGGATGGCCCCCCCGATAAGGGTGCGTGCCCGGAAGTTCTCCAAGAAGGAAACTTCCGCGAACACGTTTCCGAACAGGCGCTTGTTCAGGTTCTCGTTGTTTCGGGTCCGTTCCCGCTGCGCGACGGGATTCGACGCGTTGCCGAGTCCGCCGCCAGCTGTCCCAGCAAAATTGCCCTGGATGTCTTGAACCGGAATGATGGGCAGGGCACGCATGGCCATTCCAATTGCACTACCCTCCACGAGCTCACCGCTCAGGAAGTTCGTCTCGGCCGTGTACGACAGATTCTCGCCAACCCGGATGTTGTCGCTCACGTTGTACGTCGTGTTCACGCGAAGGGAGTACCGCTCCAGGTACGTGCTGAGCAGCGTACCCTCCTCGTTGCGGTACCCGGCGCTGAGCAGATAGCTACCCTGCTCGTTTCCCCCGCTGACAGTGAGGTCCGTGTTGGTCACGACACCCGTCCGCATGATCTCGTCGAACCACCGCGTCCCTTCCTGGTTGGCCTGGACGATCTGATTGAAAGTCCCGAGCTGGGCCGGATCGGTGTATTCCGGAATCACGAAGTACGTGCTCTCGTCGACCTCATTGACCCCCGTGGGCAGAATGTAGTTCGGAAGTTCCGCGGGTCCGTCGCATCCATTCGGGAAGGAGTACTGCGGATGGCTTGGGCCGGCGAAGTCCGGATTGTTTCGATTGGAATTGCACTGAGCCAACTGCTCAAGTTGGGCGTGTTGTTGGGGGCTCGCGATGTTCCAGGGGTTCTCGTCCGGCTGCTGGGAGAACCCCACGGACGTGCTGAGTTGGACGCTCAAATCCCCCTGCCCCTGCTTGGTCTCGATGATGACGACGCCGTTGGAGGCCCGCGCTCCGTAGATGGAGGCAGCGCTCGCGTCTTTCAGCACCTGGATCGACGCAATGTTGTCCGGATTCAGATCGTTGATGGACTGCGTCGACACGCCGTCCACAACAAATAGCGGCGTATTGTTGCCGAACGTGTTGATACCGCGGATCCGAATCTGCGGATCCTGCCCCGGCTGCCCAGACGAGATCACACTTACGCCGGCCGCATTCCCCTGCAACTTCTCGGTGATCTGCCCGCTCGGCAACTGTGCGAGATCCTCGGTGTCGACCACCTGGACCGAGCCGGTCAGATCGGCGCGGCGCTGCTCGCTGTAGCCGACTACGACGATCTCCTCGCCCGTGAGGGTGCTTGCCTGCATGAAGACGTCAATCGTGGAGCGCCCCTGGATGTCGATCGTCCGGGTCTCGTACCCCACGAACGAGAACCGCAGGGCCGCATTCGCGCTCGGCGCCTCCAACTCGTATTGCCCGTCGGCGTCCGTGGCCGTCCCGATGGTGGTCCCCACCACCTGCACGTTCACGCCCGGCAAGCTCTGCCCGCTGAGCGAGTCCACAACGGTGCCCGACACCGTGAAGGCGTCTTCCTGCGCATGCGCGGTGCTACACAGCGTAAAGAGGAGTAGGAAGCAGGCAACAGCTCCCGGGCGGATCAAGTGCAAGATATGTCGAATGACAAAGCGGCTTCGTAGCTCTCGTTTCATGGCGCATCGTGTTTTTACTCACGTACTTGCGTTCGTTGGACCCCTTCCGACCTGCCGACTGAGCCCCACCCGCAAGAGCATGAGCCGAAAGCCGTCACCTCGAAAGGCACCAATATGGCCGCGTCTCCACAAACGCAAAGAACACAGGGCTTTCGGAGAAGCCCTTTGCGGAAAAAGCGGCCGATGTATGCTCGCCTATATATCTCAAGACAAAGTGCCAATGTCAAGGAAAAATGCAATTTTTGAAGGGCTTCCGAAAAGAGGGGGACCATGATAACGAGAATCCTCTCACGACGCACCCTGTAGGGTTCCGCTGAATCCTTCGTGGCGCTGTTTTAGCGAATTAGGACGGAAACGAGCGCACACTCCTCTGCCGATGCCAACCGGGTTTCACCTCGTTCTTCCGTCTGACGCCCTGTGCCCAAGCCGCCCCGTTCGGCCCCTGACTCTCCCCTAGGAGCTTCACGGGACCTCCATCGTCTCCAGCAGTTGGATGCACAGCCACAGCGCGCGCGGCACGTGAAAGCAGCCTTTGTACGGCGCGCCCTTGAACCGGTGGGTCACATTCCCCTGCCGGTCGAGGTACCCGAACCACTCGCCGTACTCGGGGTCGGCGAAGTGCTCGAAGATGTACGCGTCGACCTGCTCGAAGGCTTGCCAGTCTGCCTCCTCCCCGGTGAGTGCGTAGTTGAGTAGATGGCCGTACAGGGCCTCGCAGTGCACCCACCACAGCTTCATGAACCACTCCAGCTGCGTCGGCGAGTAGCCCTCCGCGTCGAGAAAGTAGAAGAGGCCGCCGTGCGCGTCATCCCACCCGCGGGCGTGCGACCAGCGAACCATCTTGGTGGCCAGTGTGTGGAGGTCGCCGCGCCCGAGCGCTTCGGCCCAGTGGTGCACGAACCACCCGTTCTCGATGGCGTGCCCCGGGCTCAGCAGCCGCCCCTCCGGACTGTCGATGAGACTTCCATCGGGCGCCACGTTCTCGCGGACGGTCTGCGTCTCTTCGTGCACGTGCAGCTGGATGCGGCGCAGGCAGTCGTCCACCTCGGCGGCATAGTCGCTGGCGTCGTCGCCCGCGACGACCTCGATGAGGTGCAGCAGAATCATAGGCACGACAAGCTGCTGCATCTCCGGCTGCCCCTCGTGGCACGGCCGCCCGACCTTCGACCCGTCGTACGCCCAGTCCCAGATGAGCGCGAGTTCGTCCTTTGCCTCTTGGATGAGATCAGGACGCTCGGCGGCGCGCCCGTACGCGGCGAGCGCCATCACGTAAAACGCCTCCGAGAAGATTTTGCGCTGCTGGTAGATGGGCTGGCCGTCCTCGGTGAGCGCGAAGAAGACCTGCCCGTTGTCGCGCAGCGCGTGTTCACGGAGGAAGTCCATGCCAAGGCGCGCGATCTCCAGCCACTCGGGCCGCTGATCGGCCTCGCGGTAGAGCGTGCTGAACATCCACACCTGCCGCCCCTGCAGCCACGCGTGCTTCGTCGTATCGTACACGCTGCCGTCGCGGTCGAGGCCGTTGTAGTAGCCGCCGTGCGTGCGATCGATGGAGTGTTCTTCCCAGAAGGGAATGACCCGCTCGAAGAGCTCTTCCTCGTACTTGCGGCGGTACGGGGTGATGGCGTGCTGGCGGTCGGGGGATGGGTCCGTCATGGATTTTCCGGGTGGCATCGTTCAAAGGTGTTCGTTCAGTCAAGTGCGCCTTGCGGCGCGTCAGGGGGACGCGCTGATGCTCGTCCGTCATGGGTTGGATTTGCTCTCCCTCCTCTTTGCTGCTCGCCACTCGCTACTCGCCCTTCTCAAGCCACGCCCGATAGCGGCGGTACAGGTTGCGCGCGGCCGGGTAGACCGCGTTCGGACTCATGAAA
>CAYFRX010000053.1:0-14982 GCA_964345515.1 uncultured Rhodothermales bacterium | reverse complement strand
GTACGCACCGCGGCGCCGTCGGCGCCGAGTACCTGGAGCGCCATCTCGACGAGTTTATCTTCTGCTCCAACCACCGCCGCGCCGAGAGCCCCGCCCACGGCTTCGCCCGCGTCTTTCGAAACGCCGTCCGCATCCCGCCCGCGACGCCTCGGGAGATCGTTTCAGCCGGCGCTACCTGCGGGTTCTGAAAAGCCAATTCCCAGCATTCTGCGACGGGGCGCTGGCTTGGTTTCGACCAACGCTCAGCGGGCGTTGCGGTCGAGCGACGCCGCGGCGGCGAGCCGGCGACGGCGGCGCCGCGGCCTCGCGCTCGCGGACCTGCACGTCACACCCCGTCATCCGGTGGGACCCCTGTCGGCTGCGCCATGGCGGCGTGAGGGGGCGCTCGTCCTGTCTTCGACCCCGAGCGACGCCCGCCGCGGTCGCCGATCAGAGCTCGACCGGGCCGGCGACGATGCCCCGGTCGCGGAGCGCGCCGATTTGCCCGTCGCCCATGCCCAGAACTTCGGCCAGCACTTGGTCGGTGTGCTCTCCGAGGACGGGGGCGCGGCGGGGGGCCTCGCGTTCGAGCCCGCTGAAGTGCAGCGGCGAACCCGGCACCAGGTATTCGCCGATCCCGGGCTGCTCCAGTACGGAGAACATCGGATTTCGGGTCGAACAGCGTGGGTCGTTCTCGACCAGTTGCCGGAAGGTCTGATAGGGACCCCAACAGACGCTGGTGCCGTCGAAGGTCCGACGGACCTCGTCGAGGGTCCGCGTCTGGAACCACGGCTGCAATACCGCGGAAATGGCGTCGCGTGCCTTGAAGCGATCGCCCTCGTCGTTCAGGTCGACGTCCAGCAGCGGCTCGATCAGCGCCATCTTATCGTCAAGCCCGGTGGCCTCGCACAGGGCGCGCCATTGCCGCTTGGTGATCGCGACGACGTAGACGTAGCGGTTGTCCTTGGTTTCGAAGTCGCGGCCGTAAGCGCCGTATAGATAGTTGCCGAAGGAGTAGTGATCTTCTTGATTGATCTCGGCCTCGGCGATGTAACCGAGATTCCCGATCATCGCCATGGCGATGTCCGCGAGCGACAATTTGACGAGCTGGCCCTCGCCGGTGAGGCGCCGGCGGCGTTCCGCCCCGACGATCGCGAAGGCGGCGGTGATCCCGGTGATGGCGTCCCACGCCGGCAGCACATGGTTGACCGGGTTGACCGGGGCATCGCCATGGCTGGGGCCCGTAGCGAAGGGGATGCCGATCGCACAGTTGACGGTGTAGTCGACCGCGGGCGAACCGTCGGGGTTGCCGAACAGGTTCACCATGATGAGATCGTCACGGCGCTTCTTCAGGTTCTCGTAGCCGAGCCAGCCCGACGCCGGAAAGTTGGTGAGGAAAATGCCGTTGCCCTCGCCTTGGGCGGTGATCATGTCGACGACGAGTTCCTGACCGGCGGGGTGGCGGGTGTCGACGGCGATGGAGCGCTTGCCCTTGTTCAGGCCGACCCAGTAGAGGCTCTTGCCGTCGGCGTTCAGCGGCCAACGCCTGGCGTCGAGGCCGCCACCGATAGGATCGAAGCGGATGACCTCCGCCCCCTGCTGGGCTAAGGTCATTCCGCACAACGGTGCGGCGACAAAAGCCGACCCTTCGATCACCCGCAACCCTTCGAGGAGGTTGTTCACGGCGGCCTCCACCCATCGTCGTGCCGGCGCTCGAACGCCGTTGTGCGGAACGCCGCGGGCGAACCACGATTATTGTCAGCATGCCGCAAGCCGATCCATCGTGCAGCGCTACCTTGGGCCCGCCCCCCGACGCCAGCTTCGGCGGCGGGCTCGCCGCCGCCGTCGGATCGATGCCCCGACGCGCCTCGCCCATCGCGAGCGGAGGACGCGAACCCGGGCCCGGCCGGCGCTGCCGCCTCGCCGTGGTGCGCACGAGGTGCTCGGCGACTTCTCGCGCGGCGTTGACAGGCATCGTTCAGCGAGTGACAAAAGGACGCTGGCCTGTACACCAGGGAGGTCGGGTCCGATGGAGAACGACGGGGCGGAAGACCTCGGGGCAGCGGAAGGAGCCGACGCACCTTCGACAGCCGATCTGCCGATGGCCGGCGTGCGGGTGGTCGATGTCGGGACCTTTCTCGCCGGCCCCTACGCGGCGTCGATCATGGGCGAGTTCGGTGCCGAGGTCCTCAAGGTGGAACATCCGGTCGCCGGCGATCCGATGCGCCGGTTCGGCACCGGCACCGGGCGCGCCGACGCCACGCTCGCCTGGCTCAGCGAAGGCCGCAACCGCAAGTCGGTGACGGTCGATCTGCGCCAACGCGAAGGCGTCGACGTTTTTTTGGGGCTCATCGCCAAGTCCGACGTTCTGGTCGAAAACTTCCGACCCGGGCGCATGGAAGAATGGGGTCTGGGCTGGGACGTGCTCAGCGCGGCGAACCCCGACCTCGTCATGCTCCGCGTCTCCGGATATGGTCAGACCGGGCCTTATCGCGACCGACCCGGCTTCGCCCACATCGCCCACGCCTTCGGCGGTCTGTCCTATCTCGCCGGCTTTCCGGGCGAAACGCCGGTGGTGCCGGGCTCGAACCCGCTCGGCGACTACATGTCGAGCCTCTATGGCTGCATCGGCGTGCTGCTGGCGCTGCGGCATCGCGAAGGCGGCGGCCGCGGCCAGATTATCGACATCGGCATCTACGAGGCGGTGTTCCGGCAGCTGGACGAGATCGCCCCCGCCTACGGCATGTTCGGCAAGGTCCGCGAGCGTGAGGGGGCGGGCAGCTATGTCGCCGTGCCCCACGGTCACTTTCTGACCCGGGACGCGAAATGGCTGGCGATCGCCTGCACCACCGACAAGATGTTTCAGCGTCTAGCGGAGGCGATGGACCGCCCGGAGCTGGCGTCGAGCACGCTCTACGGCGAGCAGCGCAAGCGGCTGGCGGCACGCGACGACGTCATCGCGATCGTCAACGGGTGGACGGAGTCCCTCGACCGCGAGGAGATCTTGACGCGCTGCCTGGCCGCGCAGGTGCCGATCGGCAAGCTGAACAGCATCGCCGACATCTTCGACGACGAACAGTTCCGGGCGCGTGGAAATTTGGTCGCGATGGATGAGCCCGGGGTCGGCGAGGTCGTCGTCCCGGGTGTGGTGCCGACGCTTTCCGAAACGCCCGGTCGCATTTCAGGTCTTGGGCCGGGCTTGGGCAACGCGACGCTCGACGTGATGCGCGAGATCTTGGAGCTGCCCGCGGTGGAGATCGAGCGCCTGCGGCAGAAGCGGGTCATCTAGCGCCGCCCCGAGCGGGCGCGAGGGATAACAAGCGATGAGCGCGGAGACCAACAATCAGCTCCCGATGGCCGGTGTGCGCGTCATCGACGTCGCGACGATCATCGCCGCACCCTATTGCGCGGCGATCCTGGGCGAGTTCGGCGCCGAGGTGCTCAAGGTCGAGCACCCGATCGCGGGCGATCCGATGCGGCAGTTCGGCACGCCCACGCCCCAGGGCGACACGCTCGCTTGGCTGAGCGAGGCGCGGAACAAGAAGTCGGTCACCATCGACCTCAACTGTTCGCAAGGGGCCGAGCTGTTCAAGGGCCTGGTCGCCAACACGGACGTCCTCTGCGAGAATTTTCGCCCCGGCACGCTCGAGCGCTGGGGGCTGGGCTGGGAGGTGCTGCGCGACATCAACCCAGGGTTGATCATGCTGCGGGTCTCCGGCTTCGGTCAGGACGGGCCCTACCGCAGCCGGCCGGGCTTCGCGCGGATCGCCCACGCCTTCGGCGGCTTGGCCTACCTCGCCGGCATGCCCAAGGGCACGCCGGTGACGCCCGGCTCGACGACGTTGGGCGACTACCTCTCGGGCCTTTACGGCTGTATCGGCGTGCTGATGGCGCTGCGCCACAAGCAACGCACCGGTAAGGGCCAATACATCGACGTCGCCCTCTACGAATCGGTGTTCCGCTGCACCGACGAGCTGGCGCCCACCTACGCCATGTACGGCACCGTGCGCGAGCGGCGCGGGCCGCACAACACGGTCGCCTGCCCGCACGGCCACTTCCCCACCAGGGACGGCAAATGGGTGGCGATCGCGTGCACGACCGACAAGATGTTCGAGCGTTTGGCCAACGCGATGGAGCGGCCCGAGCTCGCCTCCTCGAGTGTCTACGGCGAGCAGAAGGTTCGGCTCGACAGTATGCACGACGTCAACGAGATCGTGCGCGACTGGTGCGGCTCGCTGGCGCGGGACGACGTGCTCGAGCACTGCTGTGCGCACGGTGTGCCCGCCGGTCCGGTCAACGACATCGCCGACATCTTCGCCGATCGACAGTATCACGCCCGGCGCAATCTGACGGCGGTGGATTACGAGGCGGAAGGCGACGTGCTGATGGTGCCGTCGGTGCTGCCGCGACTGTCGGAGACGCCGGGCCGTATCGACAGCCTCGGCCCGCGTCTGGGTGAGCACACCGACGAGGTTCTCGCCAGCCTGCTCGAGCTGTCGGACGGCGAACTCCAAGAGTTGCGGGCCCGCCGCGTGATTTAGGGCAACGGCACGTTCGGGCGATTCCCGCCCACACGTGCCGAAGCTGCACGACTTTCAGGGGCTGGTGCGCCATCAACGCGGCCGGAGCCGATCGCTCCGAACGCGTCGGTGCACCGGCCGAGCGCGCCGCTCGACGCCTCGGCGGCGAGCCGGTGGTTTGACCGACGACCCCCTCCGTCGAACGGGCTCCACCGTTTCAGGCTTTGACCGGCCAGCCGTCCAGGTCCTCGTCGGCGCCGGCCGGCGCCGCCGCAGCGGCCAGCTGGTGGAGGTCCTGCAACCGCAGCTTCACGACGTCGCTCATGCTCACCAGGCCCTTGAGCGCGCCGTCCTCGACCACCGGCAGGTGGCGGCAGGCGTGCGCGATCATTTGTTGCATGGCCTGGTCGATCGTGTCTTTGCGCCTGCAGGTGACGATCCGATCGCTCATCAGGTCTTGAACCCGGAAGTCCACCGCGTCTTTGCCGTGCATGGCGATGCCGTGGATGATGTCCCGCTCGGAAAGGATCCCGGCGACCGCCCCCGTCGCGTTGGTGACCACGATCACGCCGACGCCCCGACCCTTCAGGAGGCGCGCGACGTCGACGATCGCCGTATCGGCCGTCGTGGTGACGACATCGGTGCCTTTCCGATCGAGCGCGTCCGAAACCAACATTTCCATCTCCTCGGAAGTGCTGATGCGCGGCGCCCGTTGAACGTAAACGAGCGAACCCGCAGACTATCAGATCCCGATAGGTTGTCAGCGCGATTTCGCCGAAGCCCTCGTCCTTTCGTGCCGGCAAATCATCCCCGAGGGCCGTCGGGCCCGAGCGATCGGCGCGGGCCGTTGGTGCCGTGGTCCGAGCCGCGACGTCGCCCGGGCGGTCGCCCGCGGCCGCCGCCGGGCCGGCGACGACGCGCCGTCACCGGCGGTGACGGGCGCGTCGCCGGCGAACGCGAGCCGGGTCGTCCCCATCCGTCCGCCAGCCGAATTCCGCCCGCCGCGAGCTGATTTCGAACGCCGTTGCGACCTTATTCCATCATACGTATTGCTCATTTTTGGCCATGATCGCCTCGCATTAGCCTAATCCCAACAATAGAAATTAAGAACGTAACGGCGAGATCGTCGTTTTCGGGGTGGCTGAAGCGCAGAAAAACTGCCGCCCCTTTATGTATTTTTACAACCAGCACCGCGTCTCGCCGGCGTTCCGATCAGGGGGACGCGCCATGACCGGGTATGAGACGTTTTACGACGTCATCCGCCGACAAGGCATCAGCCGGCGCAGTTTCGTCAAGTTCTGCACGCTGACGGCGGCCGCGATGGGGCTGGGCGAGGCGCACGCGCGCACCATCGCGCGCGCCCTGGAGACCAAACCCCGCATCCCAATGCTGTGGCTCCACGGTCTCGAGTGCACCTGCTGCTCCGGGAGCTTCATCCGCTCGGCGCATCCGTCAGCGAAAGACGTCGTGCTTTCGATGATTTCACTCGACTACACCGATACGCTGATGGATGCCGCCGGCCATCAGGCCGAAGCGATCCTGGAAGACATCCGCCACGAATACCGCGGCAACTACATCGCCGCCATCGAGGGCAACCCGCCGCTCGACGAAGACGGCATGTACTGCATCACGGGTGGGCGACCCTTCGTCGAGAAGCTCAAAGAGGTCTGCGCCGACGCGAAGGCGGTGATCTCCTGGGGGTCGTGCGCGTCTTGGGGCTGCGTGCAGGCGGCCCGCCCGAACCCGACGCGGGCGACGCCGGTCCACAAGGTCGTGACCGACAAACCGATCATCAAAGTCCCCGGCGGTCCCCCGATCGCCGAGGTGATGACCGGTGTGATCACCTACATCGTGACGTTCGACCGCCTGCCGACACTCGACGCGCAGGGCCGGCCGCAGATGTTTTACAGCCAGCGCGTGCACGACAAATGCTATCGTCGACCGCATTTCGACGCCGGACAGTTCGCCGAGAGCTTCGACGACGCGGGCGCGCGGAAGGGGTACTGCCTCTACAAGGTCGGCTGCCGCGGGCCCACCACCTACAACGCGTGCTCGACGGTCCGCTGGAACGACGGCGTCTCCTTCCCGATCCAGTCCGGCCACGGCTGCGTGGGATGTTCGGAGGAGGGGTTCGGGGATCAGGGCCCGTTCTACGAGCGCCTCGCTCATGTCGGCGCCTTCGGCGTCGAAGCCAACGCCGACCGCATCGGCTTCGCCGCCGCCGGCGCCGTCACCGCCGGGGTCGCCGTGCACGCCGCGGCGAGCGCGGTCAAGCGGATGGTCCACAAGCCGAATGGGGTCGCCGAGGACAAGGACCTCGCCAGCCTCGACGGAGGACCACGATGACCGCGCGCCGTACGCCGAACGGCTTCGAACTCGACGATTCGGGGCGCCGCGTCGTGGTCGACCCGATCACCCGGATCGAGGGCCGTCTCCGCGTCGAGGTCAATCTCGACGCCGACAACGCCATCCGCAACGCCGTCTCCACCGGCACGATGTGGCGGGGGCTCGAGGTGATCTTGAAGGGTCGCGACCCGCGCGACGCGTGGGCGTTCGCGCATGCTGAGCCTGCACCATCTCGGAATGTGGGTTTTGGTGTTGTTCTCGATTCTTCACATCTATGCCGCGATTCACGAGGAAGTCCTCAGCCGCCAGTCGATGCTGAGCACGATCGTCAGTGGCTGGCGCATGTTCCGGGACGACGCCCCATGACCGCCGCCCCCACCGCGGTGCTCGGCGTCGGCAACATCCTTTGGGCCGACGAGGGCTTCGGCGTCCGCTGCGTCGAGGCGCTCGAGCGCGACTTCGCGACGGACGACCGGGTCACCCTCGTGGACGGTGGAACCGGCGGGCTCGCCCTTTTGGAGCCCCTGGCCGCGGCGCGGCGCCTCGTCCTGTTCGACTCGGTCGCCTTTGGCGGGGTGCCGGGCGAGCTCAAAGTCGTGCGCGACCGCGATGTCCCCCGCTTCCTCGACCACAAGGTGCTGAGCCTGCACCAGACGGGCCTGAAGGAAATCCTCGCGCTGGCCGAGCTGCAGGGGTGTCTGCCGGACGAACTCGTCTGCATCAGCGTCGAACCGACGACGCTCGACGATTACGGCGGCGGCCTCTCCGTGGCGGTGGCCCGGCAGATCGAGCCGGCGGTGGACGTCGCGGTGGCGCAACTGCGTCAGTGGGGTCACGACGTCGAGCGCCGGCCGCGACCGCTGGACGAGGTCACGGTCAACGTCGCCGCAATACAGCGGGAGCCTTACGAGCGCGGCCGGCCGAGCGCGGCAAACGCCTGCCGGATCGGTGATGCCCGCTTCATGCCGCGGGGAGGGTGAGCGATGTGTATCGGCGTCCCCCGTCAACTAAGCAGCGTCGAAGGGCACTCGGGCCGGTCGGTCGACGGGCTGGTGGTGGACCTGTCGCTGCTCGCGGGTGAGGTCGCGGCCGGCGAGTGGGTGCTGGTCCACGCCGGCACCGCGGCCCACCGCCTGGACGAGGCCGAGGCGCTCGTGGTGCGCGACGCGCTCGCCGCCGCCGACGCCGCGGCGCGCGGCCTGCCCTTCGAGCATCTGCTCGCCGACCTCGTCGAGCGCGAGCCGGTGCTGCCACCGCACCTCGCGCCGGCCGGAGACCGCCGATGAGGGCGCCGGCCGTCACCGACCTGCTCGCCGATGCGCCGGTCAGTCTGTCGCGGCCAGCCTGTCTGACTGTGCAACGCCCCGACCGGCCCTGCACAGCCTGTGCCACGGCCTGTCCCGAAAACGCCATCGAGATCTCCGCCCGCAATGTGTCGATTCAACCGATGTCGTGTTCCGGGTGCGCTCTTTGCGCTTCCGCCTGTCCAACCGGCGCGATCGAGGTTTCAGGCTTCAGCCCTGCCAACCGACTGGAATGTGCGCGGGTTCGCAAAACCGACGGCGCGGCCGTGCCCTGCCTTGGCGGCGCCACAGCCGCCATGCTGCGCGCGGCCCTCAAGGGTGGCGATGTCGTTCTGGTGGATCGTGGCTGGTGCGCGGAATGTCCGGTATCGGACGGGCGCGCGGCGCCGTGGGCCGACACGCTGGCCACGGTGAACCTCGAAATGGCAGCGCTTGGCGTGCCGCAACGCGTCACGGTCGAACACAGCCCGCTGGCCCGTTGGCGTGCGCTTCCTGCGCCGGGCCCGGCGACGGATGATCCGGGCCGCCGAGCCCTGTTCAACCAGCTCGCGGCGGGCGGTCGGACGGGCGCCGGGCCCGCAATGCTGCCCGAAAAGGTACGAACACCGGGGCCGGCGCGCAGGCTGGCGGCCCTGACCCGTCTCGCGACTGACAAGCCTGTCCCCCGCGCGCTGTTTCCAGCATTCCGGATCGGGGATGCAAGCGCCGATCTGGCCAGCGTCGCGCAGCTTTGCCCGACCTCTGCGCTCAGTGTCGATGACACCGAGGCGCACCGCGCCCTGATCTTCGACCCCGCCGCCTGCATCGCCTGCGGGGCCTGCACGGATACCGGCGCGCTGCGCCATGTGCCAGACCCGGAGGGCGCGTTTAGCGGCCCCGAGACCGTTGCCATCCAGACCCGTGCGACCTGCACTCGGTGCCGCGCGCGCTTCAGCCCCAAGATGGGTCAGAAAACCTGCGGCGCTTGCGCCCGCGATACCGATCTTGCCGCCTTGGCCCACGGGCTGATGCGGCGCAACGCACACCAGAACAATTCGATATGAAGGGGAGGAACGTCCAGATGGATGAGCTCAACACCAATGCCAGCCGCCGCAGGTTCCTGCAGGCCACGGGCGTCACGGGGGCGGCGACGGCCACTGCCGTCGTCGGCGTTCCGGGCACCGGGCTGGACGCCACCACTGCCGAGGCGCTGACCGCGCGGGGCAAGCCCAACACCGTGGTGACCAAGAACATCTGCCACCAGTGCCCGGCGCGCTGCGGCATCGACGTCTACACCACCGATGGCCGGGTCCATGCGATCTACGGCACCGCCGATCACCCGATCTCCAATGGCAAGCTCTGTCCCAAGGGGCCGCTGGGCACCTATATCCTTTATGATCCCGATCGTTGGCGCGGCCCGATGAAGCGCACCAACCCCAACAAGGGCCGCGATAAAGATCCCGGTTTCGTGCCGATTTCCTGGGAAGAGGCGCTCGATACCGTCGCCGGACGCCTGAACAATTTGCGTGATGCGGGCGAAAGCCACCGCTTCGGGCTGTTTTACGGCCGCGGCTGGGGGGCATCCGATGCCGGCATACTAGGCACGTTCAAAAAGCTTTACGGTTCGCCCAATATTGGCCTTGGTCACTCATCGATGTGTTCCGATGGTTCCAAAATCGCCAAGCAAATGCTCGACGGGAACGCCGCTTACAGCGCCTATGACTATGCCAATACGAATTACATTCTGATAATCGGGGCCGGCTTTCTCGACTCCTTCCGCCCCTACAACAACAACATGCAGGTTTGGGGGCACATCCGCGGCCGCAAGACGCCGAAAACCCGCATCACCGCCGTGGACGTGCATGTCAACACGACGCTGGCGGCCTCGGATCGCGGCCTTCTGATCAAGCCCGGCACCGACGGCGCGCTGGCGCTGGCGATTGCCCATGTGATCCTGATCGAGGGGCTTTGGGAGAAAAGCTTCGTCGGCGATTTCGCAGATGGGCGCAACCATTTCGTCGCCGGTCGGACGGTCGAGGCGGCGGCGATGCCCGACCCGGTCACCGACCCCGAAACCGGCGAGACGATGACGCCGCCGATGGAAGAAACGGGGTTTGTCGAGAAATGGACCAAGGGACTGGTCGAGTGGTGGAACCTCGAACTGAAAGACCGCACCGTCGAATGGGCCGCCGCGATCACCGGCATCCCGGCGCGTGACATTCTTGCCACCGCCCGTGAATTCGGCGGCACCCGGCCGGCGATGGCGATCTTCGAACGCGGCGCCCACGCTCATTCCAACGGCATCTACAACGGCATGGCGATCCATTCCCTGAATGCGCTGGTCGGTTCAATGTATGCCAAGGGAGGGCTTATGAATCAGATGGGCCCAAGCTATGGCCCGGAGCCCGCCGATGTCAATGACTACATGGACGACTGGGCGAAAAACGGTGCCTGGAAGGACATGCCGCGCATCGACAAGGTGGGCGAAAGAGACGGCTACATGATGGCCAAGAACATGCTGCAGGAGGTCGGCCCGAACCACATGGCGGGCGATCCCTATAAGCTCGACACGATGATGTTCTACGGGACCAACCCGATCTGGAGCGCGCCGAACGGGCAAGTCTGGGAAGAGGCGCTTAAGGATGTGTTCATCATCGATACCTCGCCCTTCCCGTCGGAAACCGGGCATTACGCCGATCTGATCCTGCCCGACCACACCTATCTGGAACGCTACCAGGACGCGCCGACTTATCCGTTCCAGGGTTTCCCGATGGCGCAGCTTCGGGTGCCCGCAGTCGAGCCGCTCCACGATACCAAGTATTTCGGCGACGTTATCTTCGAGATCGGCAAGCGTATCACCGGGCCGACCAGCGACTATTACAAGGTGCTAGACACCTCGGAAAATTTCCTGCGCTTCATGGCGTCGGGATTTGCCGATGAGCCCGGTGACAACGGTGTGACCGACTTTGAGTCATGGAAAGAAAAGGGCGTCTGGTACAAAAAACCCTATATCTATCGGCAGGTGAACGGCAGGTTCCTGAGGTGGGACGGCCATGACTACACCATCGAGATGACCGACGAGGAGGTGCATGCAAACCTGCTGAAAACCCCCTCCGGAAAGTTCGAGTTCCGCTCGGGGCATATGAAAAAAAATGCCGACTGGATCGCCGAGATGACTGGGCGCGACAAATCGCGCCTTATATTCCCGATCTGGGAAGAACCAATCCACAAAGGCGGCGGCGATCTGCATCTGATCACGCCCAAACTGGCACTGCACGCCGAGGGCCGTGGATCGAACATTCCGATGGTCATCGCGCAATTACAACCCACCGTCGGCGGGCGCGGTGAAGCCTATCTGGAAATCAACCCGGCCACGGCACGCGCGCGCGGCATCAATGATGGCGACCGCGTCAGGATCACGTCGGATGTCGGCGAGATCGAGGCCACCTGCCGCCACTACGAGGGCATTCGCCCCGACACCGTGGTGTTGCCGATAGAATACGGTCACTGGGCATCGGGCCGCTGGTCAAACGCTGTTCCAACCGGGCATTCCGGCGAATGCACCGTGAACCAATCGGACCGGGTGACCGGTCAGAACAGCCACTACACAACCAAGGTCAACGTGACCAAGGCCTGAAGGGAGGGATGAAATCATGGCAAAGTGGGGAATGGTCATCGACCTTGAAACCTGCACTGGCTGCCAGGCCTGCACCACGGCGTGCGCGATGGAAAACAACCGCCTGCCGGGCGAGAACTGGCAGGATGTGCTGTTCTATACCGAAGGCAAATACCCGAGCATGAACCTGTCGTGGCTACCGCGGCCCTGTATGCATTGTGAAAACCCGTCCTGCGTGTCGGTCTGCCCGACCAGAGCCACCTACAAGGATGCCGAGACCGGCGCGGTTTTGGTGGACTGGAACAAGTGCATCGGCTGCAAATACTGCATGATCGCCTGCCCGTATGGCGTGCGCTTCTATATGGACGAGGCACCGGTGGTCGAACCCGATGTGCGGGCAACCTATCCGGGCGAAGGCAAACGGACGTGGAACCCGCCGTTCAAGATGCCCGATGAACATGAGGATGCCAGCAAGGGCATCGGCATCCAGCCCAAGGGCGTCGTATCGAAATGCACCTTCTGCTATCACAAGATCAGCCAGGCCCCCGAAGGCGTGGCCGATCTGGACGAGGACAACCCCGAAACTAAGGAGCTCACCCCCGCCTGCGTGCGCGTCTGCGCGCCCAAGGCGCGATATTTCGGCGATCTCGACAACCCCGACAGCAAGGTGAACAAACTCATCGCCGAAAAGGGCGGTGTGCGGCTCAAGGAAGAGACCGGCAACAAGCCGCAGGTCTATTATCTGTCGGGTGGCGGCTCGCCTGTGGTGCCGGGCAAACGCTCGACAAGGTCCTGAGTTTCGGGGGGAATGACGCATGGCTATGATGACTGAAACCGCCCCCGCACATGGACGCGGCAATCAGTTCGTTCTGCATCTTCTGGTAGCACTCGCGCTTGTCGTGCTTGGCGGCGGCTACGTGCTCTACGAGGTCATGCAATTCGGCAAGGTGCAATTCAACACCAACAATGCCGGTATCTTTTGGGGCTTCGCGATCGTGGTCTATGACTACTTTCTGCTGACCTCCACGGGCCTCGCGATGGTGGCCTCGCTTTACTATGTTTTCGGGTTGGAAGAGTTCAGACCGGTCGCGCGCCGCTGCCTGTGGCTGGCCTTGGCCGGCATCATCGGCGGGGTGGCGGTGCTTTACATGGAACTGGGCAACCCGTTGGTCGCGATTTGGGCCGCGCCCCTGAACATGCAGACCGCATCACCGCTCTTCTGGAAGATCCTGCTGGTCGCAGGCTATTCGGGCCTGTTAGCGCTGGTGCTGCTTGGCAAGATCAACAAGCGCGAAGACACGCGCAGCCCGTTGATGATGCTTGTCGCGCCGCTGGCGCTCGCCATCACCCTGGTGGCGGGATCGATCTACGGCATGATGTCGATGCGGCCGATGTGGTTCGGCGGCGAAATGCCGGTGGTCTTTCTGATCGAAAGCTTCATGGGTGCACTCGCCTTCATAGTGTTCTTTTCGCACCTGAAAAACGGGTTCGACCATGACAACATGCGGCCAGAGACCCGCAACCTGTTCGAGGGCACACTGGCGCGGATGTTGGCGATTGTCATCGGACTGCATTTCGTATTGCACGCTGGACGCGCGGTTACCGGTCTGTGGTCGAATGCCGAAGGCCTGCAGATTTGGGAGCACATGATCGCCGGCCCGCTGTTTCATATCGCCATGTGGGGCTGCATTGCGCTGCCTTTCGTGCTGATGGTGAAGCCGTCCATACGAAAAAACGGGATGATCCAGATCCTCGCCTCGTTCCTAGTGATGGTCGGACTGCTCATCAGCCGGTACGAATTCATCATCGGTGGCCAGCAGGTGACGCTGTTCAAGGGCACATGGGCACCGGAGATCCTGTCCTACAGCCCTTCGATCGGGGAGTGGGCGCTTTTGGTGCTGGCCGTGGGGCTGGCCAATACGGTCTATGCCTTTGCGGCCTGGAAACTGGGCGCCGAGGACCGCGCCTGAGCACGACACGCGGGGCGGCCATCCGTGCCGCCCCGTTTTAAATTCTGAAGAACAGACCGATGAACCCCACTGCCGCCACCGCTTTCTCGAAACGCGATTTTTGGCTGTGCCTTGCGCGGGCCTTTGCGCCGCCGGGCACAGGTGACGACTATCTGCGTGCCTTCCGGACCGACCTGCCCGATGATCTGGCCGCGATCGGCGATGAGCTAGGCTTGCATCTGGGCGCGGAGCTTGCGGATTTTCGGGCGGCTGCCGGGCAACTCACCAACTCTTTGGAGTTGCAGAAGCTCTATGCCGCGCTGTTCCTGACCCCGCCCACGCCGGTGATGGTCAACACCTGCTTCTACATTGACGGCGGTCTGCAGGGCACGTCCGAAAAGGCACTGGAAAAAGCCTATGCCGCCCATGGCTTCTCGCGGCACGACCATTTCCGCGACCTCAATGACACCGCGCACGTGCAGGCCGATTTTCTCGCGCTGCTGTTCGAACAGGCGGGTGCCAAGGCCATGGCGGACGACGACATCGACGCGCGCGCCTATCTGACGCAGGCCGATCAGATCATCGCCGATTACCCCTGCCGTTGGATCACGCCGTTCCTGCGTGATCTCGAGAAGGTCAGCCGCTGTCGTGACGTGAACCCGGTCTATGCGCATCTGGCACGGGTGATCTGGCTGGCGGTCGAGGGCAACGCAAAAGCGCCCGAGATCGTCGAGATCAAGGAAGGCATGGCAAAACTGCCGCGGGGCTCTGCCCTTGGCATCGGCGCGCTAACCGCAGAGGACCTTGCCGAGATCGCCTACAAGTTGCAACGCGACGGGCTGTCCTGGGATCATGTCGCGGCCAATGACGGTTGGAATGACGACGTATTTGCGGCGCGCTGCGCGCAGGGAGAGGCTGTTGAAACGATTGATTGAGATGATGACGGCTGCTGCGCTTGTGATCGGTCTGGCCGCGCCTGCGCTCGGGGTTCAAGAGTAACCGATGGGGTGGACGCCCCTCCGGCGGCATCGGTGTGCCAGAGTGGGTGTGCTGAACCCCCACGCGAGGAGGAGCGTCCATGACCGAGGTTTGCATCATCGGGCTGGATCTGGCGAAGAACGTCTTCCAGGCGCACGGCGCCTCGCCGACGCCGGCATTGAGCCGTCGGTCGGCAGCGTCGGCGACAGTTTCGACAACGCCCTCGCCGAGACCGTGATCGGCCTTTCAAGACCGAGGTCATCCGCCGTCTCGGGCCCTGGCGCTCGCTCGAGGCGGGCGAATGGGCCACG
>CAYFRX010000052.1:2883-15239 GCA_964345515.1 uncultured Rhodothermales bacterium | reverse complement strand
GCGGCACCCCCGTGTAGATGGGCAGTAGCGCAGCAATCAGCAGAAACGGCGTCCACAGGATAGCCGCCCCCATGTACCAGGCCGAGATAAAAAGATGCTTCACGCGGCGGTACTGGAGCGTCACAATCATGCACGCGGCCACGATCAGAAAGGCCGGAATGATGAAGCCGACGTACGCCACAAGCGGCATTTCTAGCCACTCGACGCTGCGTGAGTAGCCGGCCAGGATGCCCACTGTGCCCACAACCATGCCGAGGTTCCACCAGCCCGCGCTAAATAGCAAGAACGACTTTCCGCGGAGCGGTGCCTTGAGCACACGCGACCACAACCACAGGATGATGCCCACGCCCGCCATCGAGAGCCAGCCGTAGATCATCGTGTTGAGGTGCGCAGGCCGCACGCGCCCAAACGTGAGCCAGCCGCGCTCCACGAGCCAGTCGGGATGGTTGAACTTAAAGCTGGCCAAGAGCGCCAGCACCGACCCCACGATGAGCCAGAACGCGCCGCTGGTCACGAATGCGATCACGGGCCAGCGCGTGGACCGGTCGACGTTGCGCCGCCAGTCGACGTCAAGCTCTGCGGCGCGCTGCTCGATCGACGTGCCAGGGCGCAGAAATGAAGAAGAGGGAGAGGAGTCGGCCATTGCAGCACCGTACGAGAAAGTGAGAAGATCAATCGTCGGGCCCGCCGGGCGTCGCATCGTCGTTGGGCTGCAGCAACTGATCCTGCACCTCGCCCACCGGCTCGTCTTCGTCAAAGATGACGTAGGCCCCCGCTTTCAGATTCCGGAATTGGCCCGATTGTGCCGACCGAAACAGCACTGTGAGCGTGATCGCCGCCCCCACGACGAGCACAATGAGGATGGCAAGCAGTGGAGAATACGTCATGCAACTGAGATCGGATGGTGCAGCGCAGCAGGCCCTCTCAACTCTTCGCCGGACTGGAAGGGTTCATGAACAGGCGGCACGACGAGGCGTGTCGATGAGACGCCTTGTTCCTCGGCGGCCCGCTGGCGCTCACCAATGTTGCGAAGCACGAAGTAGAGCATCACCGCGAGGAAGACGGCCGCGGCAATGTAAAGCGCCAGCACGAGACCGTTTGTGGCCCGCTCAATGTCAAATTGGGAGTCGTTCACGGGAGACTACCGTTGCGTTTGAACTGGTACGGGCGTAGCACGAGGGCATCGCCCGGCTTTTCAATCTGCTTTGAAAGCAGGTCGTAATAGGTCTCGGCGCGGATTGGCGCGCAGTCTCAGCCGGCGCGCGCAACTACTTATCATTATAACCCAGAACCTACCGCAGTGTGTCGCCTTCACCGTGCTTTTGCAGGGGTTCCATGCGGAATCCGCGGTATCGCATGCGGATCTGGTATGGAGTGGCATGGCCCGAGGCTGCTCCGGGGTCGCGCCAGACGCTGCGCGGCGTCATTCTTCCTTCAGCCAGGCCTTCAGCATCCACAGGTCTTCCTCGATGTGCTGCTGGATGTCGGCCATCAGGTCAGCCGTCCCCTGGTCGTACTGCTCGATGGCCTGATCGCGCTCTTCGTTGATGGCGCCGTGCATGCGTTCAAGATCCGCGGCCAGCACGCGGACCATCTCCGGCGCCTCGGGAATCGTCGGGTCTTCGTCGAGGGTCGCTTGGTCGAGCACGTCCGCCAGTGTATGGATGGGACGCCCGCCCAGGATGCGCACCCGCTCGGCCATCTCGTCAATGGCATCGGCCCAGTTCGTGTAGAACGTCTCGAACTTCGCGTGCAGCTCGAAGAAGTGGCGTCCCTCCACATTCCAGTGGTAGTGCCGTACTTTCTGGTAGAATACCGTGGCGTCCGCAATGAGCTGGTTGAGCGCCGCGATGTCGCGGTCCTGAGCGTCCTCGGTCGACAGGGCCTCGGTCGTGTCGTTGATAGTCGTTGGCATGATCTCGTTGGCTATTGGTGAGCAGGTGGTCAAGTTCAGATGTTGAAAGGTTGAACGGGACAGCGTGCAACCGCCCATTCGTTCACACGCCTCAGATGCGTTCAGGCTCCCGTGCCCTCCCGGACGTGCGCACGCAGCCATCGCTCGCGGGCTCGTGCGGGCTCCCTGATGCCGCTGCCCACTACCCTCGCACGATGGCGTCGACGCCTTTGGCACAAGCCAGCGGCTTTCCGATCCGTGGTGTGGGATGAAGCCGGTTCAGACATGCATCGCTGCATGCATTCGAACCCATAGCGCCACGCTGAGATGAGCCCGCCGCCCGCCATTCACAATATTGTTGAGTGTGCTTCCGATCTCCCGACCGATGTTGATCCAGAACATGACTCATCGTTTGTATGTTGACGCTTTCCCATCCGGCAGCCGGGGGGGCCGCCCTCAGGCACCCGGTCCGTGACGGCGACTCGCATCGATCACGCTCACCCTCATTCCGCTAGCCATGCGATTGCTCTCCCGCGGCCTCGCCGCCCTGATGCTGCTTGTCCCCCTGGGCTGCTCGGGCCAAACTCCTGAGCCACCCCCGCCTGACACGGTCGCCGCCGACGTGACGGCTGTTTCAGTCACCGGCGGACCAGGGGCCTATCAGTTTTCGGTGACGGTCCGCAGCCCGGACACCGGGTGCGAGCAGTATGCCGACTGGTGGGAGGTGATCACCGAGGACGGCACGCTCCTCTACCGCCGCATCCTGGCGCACAGCCACGTCAACGAGCAACCTTTCACACGGAGCGGTGGCCCCGTGGAGATCGGAGCGGACTCGGTGGTCGTTGTGCGGGCGCACATGGCCCCAGCGGGATACGACGGTCAAGCCCTGCGCGGCACACCAGCAACGGGGTTCGCCCCTGCCGACCTTCCGGCCGACTTTTCGGCACACCTGGGAAACGCCCCACCCCAGCCAGACGGCTGCGCGTTTTAGACCATTGCTCGCTGAACACAGGGCACGGATCGCATGTGCTTCTGTATAGTACCCTGTCACGACCTTTCATCAGCCTTGCCGATGCATGACTGATAACGCGCTCGTCCCTTCGAATCACATGGAGGCGGCGGCACGGCGCTTCAAGCTGCTCAGCGAGCCGGTCCGCCTCGAACTGCTGAACCAGTTGCAGCAGCATGGCGAGATGGCTGTCAATGAGCTCGTGGAGGCCACCGGCTACCGCCAGGCGAATGTGAGCAAACACCTCGGCCTGCTGGCCGATGAGAATCTCGTCGCCCGCCGCAAGGAAGGGCTGTACGTCTACTACCGGATCAGCGACCCGACCCTTTCGGCGCTGTGCATGCTCGTCTGCGGACGGCTCCGGGAGGAAGAAGCCACCGAAGGCGAAGAAATCGACTAGCCGTGGGGCGCCACACTCCGGCCGACCACTCGTCGACGCCTCTCTGGTGCGTCCGGCCTCCGGACACACCATTTTGTAGTTGCGATTGGATGCGCTTCCAGCGTATTTGGGAGGCGCATTATCCTGCCCTTTCGCCGCTACCGGATTACCGCTCACGCCGCGCATGCCCACCCTCGCGACGCTCGACTGGATTGTCATTGGGCTCTACTTTTTCGTCATCTTCGGGATCGCCTACTGGGCCTACCTCCAGGAGCGCAAGGGGGAAGAGACCTCGGCCGACTACTTCCTGGCCGGCCGTAACGTGGGGTGGTTCGTCGTCGGCGCGTCGCTGTTTGCGTCCAACATCGGCTCGGAGCACCTGATCGGCCTCGCCGGTACGGGCGCCAACAGCGGCGTAGCCGTCGGGCAGTTCGAAATCATGGCTTCCCTCGTCCTGCTGCTACTCGGCTGGATCTTCGTGCCGTTCTACATCAAGAGCGGCGTGTTCACGATGCCCGAGTTTCTGGAACGCCGCTACTCCTCCGCCGCGCGGTGGTACCTCTCGATCATCTCAATCATCGGCTACGTGCTGACGAAGATCTCCGTCACCATCTACGCGGGGGGCATCGTCTTCGAGACGCTGATGGGTATCAGCTTCTGGACGGGCGCCATCTTTGTGGTGGTGGCCACCGGCATCTACACGATTTTTGGCGGCCTGCGCGCCGTGCTGTACACGGACCTCATCCAGGCGATTGTGCTCATCCTGGGCGCGATCACCGTCACGCTGCTGGGCCTGGCCGAGCTCGGTGGCTGGGGCGCCCTGCAATCATCGGTCGCCCCCAGCTTCTTCGACCTCTGGCAGCCCGCCACCCATCCGGACTTCCCATGGACGGGCATCCTCTTCGGCGCGCCCATCCTGGGGGTGTGGTACTGGTGCACCGATCAGTTCATCGTCCAGCGCACACTGTCGGCCAAGAACGAGGACCACGCGCGGCGCGGCTCCATCTTCGCCGGCATTCTGAAGCTGCTCCCGCTGTTCATCTTCGTGATCCCGGGCGTGATCGCATACGCGCTGGCGCAGCAGGGCGATCTTGCGCTGGAGCAGTCGGATCAGGCGCTGCCGGCGCTCATCGGCGCGCTGCTGCCCGTGGGCCTGCGCGGCATTGTGGTGGCCGGATTGATGGCGGCGCTGATGAGTTCGCTCTCGTCGGTGTTCAATTCGTGCTCTACGCTCATCACGTGGGACGTGTACCGCGAGTTGAAGCCGGATGCCTCGGAGCGCCAGCTCGTGTGGGTGGGGCGCCTCAGCACAGGCGTGCTCGTCGTCCTCGGGCTGCTCTGGATTCCGCTCATGGAGAACATCAGCGGGCAGCTCTACACGTACTTGCAGAGCGTGCAGGGCTACATCGCGCCGCCCATCGCCGCCGTCTTCCTGATGGGCATCGCGTGGAAGCGCATCAACGCAAAGGGCGCCATCTGGTCGCTCGTGATCGGATTCGTGCTGGGGGCCATACGGCTCGTCCTGGAGCTCATCAACGGCGCCGCACGCGACGGACTGCCCAGCGGCACGCTGATGGAAACCATCGCAGAGATCAACTTCCTCCACTTTGCCGTGATACTTTTCCTGGTCTGCATGGCCATTCTGGTAGGCATCAGTCTGCTGACGGCCGCACCCGCCCGTGCCAAGGTGGCGGGCCTGACCTTTGCGACCGCCGAGGAGACCGTGACCGGCCAGTCCGAGGCCGACCAGATCGCCGCCGACCTAGAGTCCGATCCCGGCTGGCGCCGCTGGGACCTGATCTTGACCGTGGTGCTCGTACTATGTGTCACCGGCCTCTGGCTGTACTTCACCGGGTAATGGCGTTTCGCCGCCCGGACTTCTCTAACCTGCTTCACCCTCAGGAAACCCGAGCAAAACCGGTTAAGCCGTTGATCGATATAGGAAAGACCTCGTCGGCTCCCCCGGGTGCCGGAGTGAATCAAACCGGGATGCACCTTAACAGTCTACTTAATCGACCTTTTCAGACCGATGATACCTCAGAAAGCAAGCACATATTCCGGCCCATGGACGCTCTTTCCCCTTGTAACCTTCCTCGCTGGAGCGACCCTATTGGTTGGAGCTTGCACTACCCCTGAGGCCAACGACCGGCGCACGTCCATCGATGCGCTCTATCTTACGGGAGGGGGCTGGCATGATTTCGAACGCCAGAAAGAGTTGGTCCCTCCCGGGCTCGATGAGCACCTCACCGCCCTCGACGTCAACTGGACGATCGTCCATGAGGGCGACGGCGACCCCGAGCACAAACCCGATCTGCTTACCCAAGACGACTGGGCCGAGGACTACGACATTATCGTCCACAACCACGCGTTTGGACGTGTTGAAGATGCGGACTTCGTAGCACACATGGTCGAGCACCACCACGGGACGCCCGCAGTGCTCATCCACGCCGCCAATCACAGCTTCCGATATTCCGAACCGGCCGACCCCTGGTTTGAATTCACCGGACTGCAGTCGATGCGGCACGAAGACCAGCGGCCGCTCACGGTAGAAAACATTGAACCGGACCACCCCATCATGACCGATTTTCCCGAACAGTGGGAAACGCCAGTTGATGATGAACTATACGTCGTGGAGCAGGTCTGGGGAGATATCACCCCGGTGGCGGAGGCCTACGGCGAAGAAACCGGAGTCCACCACCCCGTCGTGTGGGTCCACGAAATGGAGGGGACCCGCGTTTTTTCGACCAGCCTCGGCCACAATAACGAGATGTACGAAGACCCTGCCTTTCTCAAGATGATTGCAAACGGTCTGCTTTGGGCCATTGAAGCGTCCGAACAGTAGCCTTGTCGATCCGTCCGCCCCAACGCCGGGCACCCTGCCGTCGACACGAGGCTACCCGCCCTCCAGGGTCGTCAAATACGCGACCAGATCGCGAAGCTGGCTCCGGGAGAGAATGTTTCCCATCGGGGGCATCGATGACGACTGCACCCGGTCGGCCACCTCAGACGTCGAAACGGTTCGGACCTGGTCCGCTCCCATTCGTAGCGTAATCGAGGAGTCGCTCTCTGCTTCGACGATGCCCCGCACGGTCGACCCGTCCTCCAGGGTGAGCGTTACGCCCCCATAGCCCGGGGCCAGCCGGGCGTCCGGATCGACCAAAGCTTCCAGAAGTTGCTCGCGGGAGAGCTGCGCCCCGATGCCGCCCAGGGCCGGGCCCACCGCGCTCCCATCTCCGGAGACGGCATGGCAGCGCGTGCACTGCCCCCCCGGATGCTGGTAGAACAGCTCCTCGCCGCGCTCGGCATCGCCGCCATAGAGCGCCGCCCGGTACTCTTCGACAGCGTCACCTTCTGAAAGCGTGGAACGATACGTGTCCAGGCGTTCGGCAAGCACTTTGGCATCGGACTGCTCCGCTGCGTCCACGAGCTCCAGTTCGAGCGCGCGGGGAAGCACCCCGTCCAGCAGCCGATCCATCTGCTTGGCGAGGAGTTCCGTCGCAGCCTGATTGTCCGTCGTGCCGAGGATCTCGAGGGCTGTCTGCTGCTCCTCCGTCGTCCCCTGCTCCAACACCGAGGCGAGGAGCGCGACGATATCTGATTCCGGGAGGGCCAGATCCGGCGTCATGTTCAGCGCGGCCTGCCGCACCGACCGGTTTTCGTCGTTCAGGGCCGTTCTGAAGATGGAATCGGCAGATGCATACTCCAGATCGCGGAGTGCCGTAAGCGCTGCCGTTCGGACGGCGGGTGACGCATCAGCTTCTACGAGCTGCGCCAACTGCTCGGCAGCCTCCTGGTACTCTGTTTCCTTGATGGCTTCGACGGCAGCCTCCCGAACCGTTGCGCTCGAAGCCTTCAAGACTGCGGGGGTTACCGACGCGATCGCTCGACGGGCCGGCTCGATTTCATTGTCGACAGGTCCTCGATAGCGCCCCGTGACGCGGTCCAGCATCGAGGGGTCCGCCCAGCGGGCCAGGGTATGGAGTGCTTCGGCGCGCAGCCCATCATCGACGGCGGGCCGTGTGGCAAACCGAGCGAGCCGCTGCGCGTCGGCGGCGCGGCCGGTGTACAGGCTGGCGTTGATGGCCCGGCGCACGAGCGGCTCGCTGCCCACCAGCTCCCGGTCCAACATTTCGGCCAGTGCGGGGAGCGCGTCGTCGATAAACGCATCGTCGTTGATCGCCCGGGCGGCGTTGGTCACTACCGTCGCGTCGTCATCATCCAGGAACCGGGCCACGGCCGGATGCGCCAACCGCTTCAAGGCCACCACGGTGGCCAGGCGTACGGCTTGCGACGGGTGGTCAGCCAAGGTTCCGAGCGCCTCTCCGTCCCCAATGCGAGCCAGGGCGATGATCCCCGCGTGATGCAAGTGGGCATCCGCGTTGTCGTTGGTAGCGATCAGTTCCACGAGGCCATCGAAGGCCGGTGCGTGCCCGATCCGTCCCAGTGCCTGGGCGGCAAAAAGGCGAGCGCGCGGCGCCTCATCGTCGAGGTGTTCCATGAACACGTCGGCCGCCGGGGCGTAGCGCACGTCGCCCAGCGCCCGGGCCACCTGCGCCCGGATCTCCGGATCCGCGTCGTTGTGCCAATCCAGCAGCGCTTGCATGTGGGTTGAATCGTCCCGACCGAGTTGGGCGATGCCCCAGATGCCATGAATCCGACGCAGTTGCTCGTCGTCTGCGAGGGCCGTGCGAAACGCATCGAGCGCTTCACGCTCGGCAAGCGCAAACTGGGCTTTCATCCGCACGCGCTGATCGGCGTGGCCCAGCAGGTCCACGAGCTCCTCGACCGAACGATCGACGAACGAGGCCTGGAGCAGCGTGCGCGTCTCCTCGCGCAGGGCGGTATGCTCGTCATCCGGCACATCCATCTTCCAGATGCGTCCCTCCTCGTTGGGCGCCCACCCTTCGACCCAGTCGGCCAAATAGAGGGCTCCATCCGGCCCAAAGTCCATGCCCGTCACCTGAATGCCCTGCATGACGCGTTCGCTCGCGGCGAGCTCGAACGAGGCCCCATCCGGTTCGAGGGTGAAGGCGTCCACGCCTGACCCCGAGGGCGAGCCAGTAAACCGGGCGACGAAGAAGTGATCCTTCCACGCTTCACCCAGGGCCGTGCCCGGATTGTAAGCCATGCCGGCCGGCGGGTGGTAGGGCGCCAATGGCGGAAGAATATGCGCCCCCTGATGGTCGGGCCGCGGGCGAAAGTAGTTCTCATCCATCCACGGCTTGTACGCATTGTTCTTTGGATCGGCATATTTGCCAAACTGCCAGTAGATCCGCCACCCGCTGTCCGATCCATCGATCAGATGGATCAGGCGTTCGGACTCGCCGGCATGGTCCCCGTCGTGATCGACCCCGATGAGGTTGCCGTACGCGTCGAAGACGAACTCGTGCGTGTTGCGCAGGCCTGCCGCGAAGACCTCGAAGTCACTTCCGTCCGGGTCCGAGCGCAGAATGGCGCCTTCATGCGGGTAGGCCCATCGGTTGCCCTCCGCATCCGTCACGTTCAGCCCCTGGTCGCCAATGCCCCAGTAGAGCCGGCCGTAGGGTCCTACCGCGAGCCCGGACATGCCGTGCCCGCCGAAGGCGAAGTGTACCTTGTGCCCGTGGCTGATGGACGTTTCCGTGTCTACTATCCCGTCCTCGTCGGCATCCCGGAGACGCCACAGGTCTGGCGCGGCGCCCACGAAGACGTCTCCATCGTGGCGCAGTACCGCGCCGGCGACATCCGCCGTTAGGTCGTTGAATCCCTGATAGACGAGCCGAGACCGGTTCGCCAGGCCGTTGCCCGTTACATCGTCAAGTTGATGGACCTCCTCCTTCTCCACCGTGAGGTCGCGCCAGTCGTGCACCCCATCTCCATTGGCATCTTCCAACCAATCGCTGTTTTCCGCACTACGGTCTGCAGACAACTTTTCACGGAGGAAGGCCGCGCGGTCGTCGACGTCCGTGAAGCGGAGTGTGGGGATTTGCCATTCGGGATGGTCCCGCACGTCGACTTCAGAGGTATAGCGGCGATTGGTCACGGTGATGAGCGCCCGCCCCTGATCGTCGATATCCAGCGCGATGGGATCCCCCATCAACGTATCCGAGGCCCACAGCGACACGTCCAGCGATCCCGCGAACGCCCCGGATACTTCAGCACGCGCCTGATCGGCCAGTTGCTGGGCCTCGTCATCGCTGATGCGCGTCTCCTCGAGATCGAAGGGGGGCTCGCTACAACTGATGAGACTCCCACCCATGAGCAGGAGAAAGAACACGATTCGTGTGTGGGTATCAAACCCAAGTGTCCGATTGAGCACGTAGTAGTAAGCGCTGTTTGGGAACTACAGAAGCCTCAAAATGACTGGTTTCCTCGTGCCCCCGCTCCGACCAGCACGAAGCTTATCCTCCTTGATTCCTGCCCTTAACTCATTTCAGGAAACTGATTATCCCTTCAATTCGCGTGGGGACGACATTAATCCATGTTGTGGAATAGCCCCAATTTGGCCCCCGTGACCGCAGACCGTGAGCGACAGGTCGTTGGAGTGAGCATGGTTTCCCGATCCACCGTATGTCGTCCGTCGTCTTGTGCCGCTGTAAGTGAGGGGACACAACTTGGATTGTGCTATTTCGCGTACACTCTTCCCTTGTCTTCACTTTTCTTCCACAGAAACGACGCATTACTATGAAGTGATTCCGTGAGACATTACAAACCCGGCAAATTCGCGGAAGGATGCACAGCGGCATTGCGACGGACGTGGAGTTGGAGTTGTTCTCCCTTGAATTGCCGTACTCGTACCGTAACACGGCACGATGGCATAGACAATTGGTCTGGAGTGGCAGCAGGTCCACCAATGCACGCACGATTGAGCCGCGTCCGATGGCGCTCAGCGTCGGGCCTGCGCCACCATCTGATCGAACAGCATGCGCTGCTCGCGAAGGGCCCTGACGCGATCGGCCGGCTCGGTCCGCGCCTCCATCAGAATCCATCCATCGTAATTGATGCCGGCCAGCAGGTCGAAAAGCTCCGGATACGGGTAGTCGCCCTCGTTAAACTCACGAACGTGGGTCGTCTCGGCAAGGCGCTGCCGGACCAGGCCAAAGTTGTGTTCGAGCCCCTGACCGTCGAGGTCTTCAGCATTACAGTTCCAGCATACCCCGACGTTTGGGTGATCGGCCACGCGGAAGATGCGCTCCATAATGGGGAGCTGCTGCGTCTCTGCACCGTGCACCTCGACGCGGATCTCCTGTCCGTAGTCCGCCGCAAAGCGAGCCAGCTCATTTAAGGCATTGCCAATCTGCTCGATGGTTTGCGCTTCCGGGACCTCGTCGGGCAGCGCATTCGGCTTCACCTTTACGCCACTCCCTCCGCAGTCGTGCGATAGGATGACGTAGTCTTTGGTCTGCTCGATGGCTTCCCGGAGCTGCTCCTCGTCGGGATGATGAAATGCGGCGTTCGTGCCAAACCCCACCAGTTCAACCGGGCTGTCGTGAAATTGGCGCCACACCTCGGCCCGGCGGGATGTGCTCAGACTCGGATCTACTCCATGGCTGTGCTCGACGCGCAGTTCGACCCCCTCTGCGCCGGCGCGATGGCAGTTTCGTATCAACGTGGGCACGTCCCAGTCACGCCCCCACAAGTAGGTCACCAGCCCAAAGCGCATCCGGTTTGCAGCGGTCCACGACGGCGGCGGCTCTCCGAAAGCCCACGCGCCCGCCATCAGACCGGCAGCAGCCGTGGTGCCCTGCTTCAAAAAGGAGCGACGTGACGTATCGGCAGCGTCCATTGTTCGTTGTTGCATTGAATGACAAATCGTGGAGGTCCCCCCAAGGACGAAACGCACGCTGCTAGGACCGGCCCTACTTCGCCTCGGAAACGCGCCGCGGGCCGCTTCCCGTCCTGTTCAACTGTCCCTACTCGGACGCGTCAGCCAAAGACGGGGTGGTACGGCTCCATTGTTCGTACTCTGACTGCACAGTCGAAGCGGATACGTCCCCTGCGTGGATGAGAATGCGATACCGGAAGGTGACTGACTCGCCGGGATCGAGCGCGTAGTTGAGTTCGTCTTCCCCCTCGCTGAAGACCGCCTGCCCCAGCGGGTTGGCCGAAAAGAGCCCGTACCCCCGCGCGTGCCAGTACGTGGGATGGCCAACGTTCTCGGGATGATCGAGAATGGCAACGCTCATCGAATCCCCCTCCATGATCCCCCGCAATAACATCCAGGGCGAGCGCGTGCCCCAGACGTCAATGCCTGTCACGCCGTCGGCGTTCAGGTATTCGCCATTGACGCCTTCGTTATACTCGACTGGTTCGTCGAGCGGCTCACCATCTTCGCCCACGATGCGGACCGGCCCGTCTGCCGGATGCTCGAGCTCGCGGGCCATCCGGATGGCAAAAAAGCCTTCCTTGTTATCAGTCAACGCGACCCGCTCGTCCGTCGCCGTGAGCCGGGTGATCCGGTCAATGGTCCGCCGGTCGGGCCCGGCGCGGAAGATAAACCGGGTTTCCTCTTGCAGCAGGGTTTGCTCGTCCGGCCCGCGCCAGCCCATCTGCACATCGAGAATGCCCTGCCTAGGGCCGCTCTGCACGTTGGCAACCTCCCGGTGGACGATATGGCCCACTTCATCTTGCTCGTCCTCCGGCACGTCGCCCGTATTGTTCCAGAAGTCGAGCCCATTGACATCGCCGTAGTTGAGCCAGTGTCCGATGTGGTGCGGATGGTCAACTCGATCGCCTGGCCGCGGCTCGATTGGATAGCCTCGGGTGATGGGCTGTCCATTGGCCGCGTGAATCGGGTAGAGCACCGGCTTGGCGAGTTCTTCGCGGCGCTCGTCGAAGAGGTAGGCCGTGAAGGGCGCGCCGTCGACGGTCACCGTAACCCGGTGCTGGTCAGGCTCCGTGGTGAGTTCAACCTGCGGCGCCTCAGGGTTGTCTGCCTGCGAAGCACATGCCCCGAGGAGCACCCCGAACAGAACCACGCCTACCCATTGCACAAGACGAAAACGTTGTTTCATGATACCATTGGAACCAGGCGCAAAAGACAGCGATGAGGGCACAGCGATGAGGGCACAGCCCACCACGGAGTCCGATTGCCT
>CAYFRX010000052.1:0-2783 GCA_964345515.1 uncultured Rhodothermales bacterium | reverse complement strand
ACAGCGATGAGGGCACAGCGATGAGGGCACAGCCCACCACGGAGTCCGATTGCCTTCATCCGCACAGTGCCTGCGCTTCCGAAAGCCCGCTAACTGAGGTTGGGAACGACGAACGGCTCCCGCTCTTCTTGCCGCCGCAGCATGGCATTGGCCTCGTCGTCGTCCACGAACCGCTCGTCGTCACCATCGAATTCCAGATCCCGGTCCAACCGGTAGGCAATATTGCCCAGGTGGGCCAACGCCGACGACCGGTGCCCGACCTCAATGTCGCAGGTCAGATCCTCCCGGTTGCCCGAGCGGAGCGCCGCGATGAAGTTGGCGAAGTGCCCCCCACCGCCGGCTCCGCTCAAATCCGAGGGGTCGTACTCCGACTCGCTGATATTATCCGAATTCGGTCCGGGCTCGCCGTCGTACCCAAAGTAGGACTGCCAGTTGCCCCCGGCGTCGATCTCCAGCCAGCCTTCGCTTCCGTAAAAGATGTTGCCGATCTCGGTCTCCCCATCCGCCGGCGTAAAGAGGCCACGCGTCCCGAACTCGAAGATCGTCCCATCGGCATATTCGAAAATGGTGGTCTGTGTATTCGGGGTGTTCTGGGCCGACTCCTCGAACATGTACAGGTTGCCCGACGACTTGATGTTGACTGGATACTCCTCCTTTCCGAGGCCCCATCGTCCGATGTCGATCTGATGAGGGCCCTGGTTGCCGGTGTCTCCGTTCCCGTAGTCCCACTGCCAGTGCCAGTTGTAATGAAAGCGGTTGGGATTGAACGGCCGCTCCGGCGCCGGTCCAATCCAGAGGTCGTAATGCACATTGCTCAGGTAGTCGCGGGTGTAGGCCGGCATCTCGCCGCTTCCGTCTGTCCGCAGATGAAAGGAATCGGCGTCATCAGGCATCGGCCCGTTTGGGTAGCGCCCGATGTTCCAGCGGGGCTTGTAGCAGAGCCCGCGAGCCATGTACACCTCTCCGATGCCGCCTTCCTGCAGGAACTGGATCGCCGCTCGCGTATTCTCGCGGGATCGGTTCTGGAAGCCAACCTGCATGAGCACATTGTTGGCACGGGCAGCGTGGACCATCTGGCGTCCCTCCCACAACCGGTGGCTGGCCGGCTTCTCTACATAGACATGCTTGCCGGCCTGGGCGGCCCAGATTGCGCCGAGCGCGTGCCAGTGGTTCGGCGTCGCAAACCCGACCGCGTCAATCTCCGGATCCTCGAAGACGCGCCGCATGTCGTGCTCGGCCTCGGGCTCATAGCCGTGCTCCTCGCGGACCGCGTTCACCCGGTCGGCGAAGAGGTTCTCGTCGACATCACAGATCGTCTTGACGCGGACGTTCTCCTGCTCGGCAAACTGGCTGATGAGGCTTCCGCCCCGGCTCCGGATGCCCACCACGGCCACATTGATCTGGTCGTTGGCCCCCCGTACGTCCTGGGGAATGATGGTGGGAAACGTACTGAGCACGGCCGCGCTGGCCCCCGTCCGTTTGATAAAATCGCGGCGGGTTAGTCCATGAGAACGGGTTGTTTGGGGTTTCGGGTCGTTGTTCGTGTCGTTGTTTGGGTCTGCACTCACAATCGCACCTCAATCAATTTACGCATGAGATAGTGAACAAGGCTACATCGTTAACTGACGTTGGCCGCCAGCTCCTGAAGAACGTCCATGGATTCCCGGGCAATCGTTTCGCTGCCGGGCTCAAAGTCAAAGACTTCCAAGCTGATCCATCCGTTATATCCGAGGTTGTGGAAGGCCTGGAAGGCGGCCGCGTAATCTTGCACCGCCTCCGGACTCAGGTGCGTGCCGTCCATCTCCTGAATCTGGACGTGATGAATGTGATCGATGTACCGTTCGATCAGCCCGTCCAGCGGCTCGGTTTCGTCGACCGTGTTGTGGAAGTCGAACATGGTCGAAATGGCCGGATGGCCGGCCTGCTCGACCACCTCCATGGCCTCGGCCAGGGTATTGACCACGTCGGTCTGATCGCTGGACAGCGGCTCCACGAGAATCATCACGTCCCGGTCCTGGGCGTGATCACCGACCTCGGCAAGGCCCGCCGCGAAATTCGCCTTGGCCTCGGCGACGGTTTGCCCTTCCACGGTGCTCCGCTGCCCCGGGGACCCAAAGATCATGTACGGCCCCCCGAGGTCTCCACAGAAGTCAATAAGGGCATGCATGTAATCGATCGTGCGGGCCCGTACTGCGTCGTCGGGCGTCGTAAAGTGGAGGTCTTCCGGCGGCGGGGAAAGGAGCCAGTGCAGCCCGACGCAATCGAGGTTGGCATCACGCATCGTCTGCACCATGGCCCGCCGTTCCGCGGCCGAAATGTCCTCCACGCCGTTTTCCACCAGCGTGAACGGAGCAATCTCTATGGCCGAATAGCCGCTTTCTGCGGTGATGCGGCACTGCTCAGCCCACGAACGATTTCCCTGCGGCCCCTCGGTCAGGATTTCGTTACATAAGGCAAACCGAAAGTCCGCAGCCGTCTCCGGAGAAGGACTTGATTCGGTGCAGCCACTTCCGACCCCACTTACGAGTCCTCCCCCGATGAGGCCTCCCACGACATGCAAAAACTGCCTGCGATCAAAGGGCTCCATAAACGACGGTCGCGCGCTGGTAGTGTGAATGACAGCGATACACAGGAAATTCTACGGTAAACAGCACTCCTGTGCAAGGAGGAACCTTTCAGAATCCCCAATGCCCTGGGTTCTGCCCCCGCTCCGGATTCCGGTTCATCTCCTCTCGTGCAATTGGCACAAAGTAGGACTTGTTGTCCCACTCGCGCTGATCCAC
>CAYFRX010000051.1:0-15704 GCA_964345515.1 uncultured Rhodothermales bacterium | reverse complement strand
GATCTCCTCGCCGTCCTCGTCGCGCTCGTGCTCGATGTTGTAGTCGGCACAGACCAGAAGGGACCCGGACATTGCCTATGAGGCAGCCTGCATGGCGGGTTGATCCTGCTCTTCGCGGACAGCGAGCGCATCGCGCAGGATCTGCGCCGGATGGAGCGCCGTCCGGCCCGTGGTGTCTTTGATCTGCGAGCGGCACGAATCGAGCCGGCTGACACTTATCGAAACGGAGCAGGGACCGCGCGTCAGGAGTACCGCACGCTCTGGGGGATCTGCTTTGTGCTCGGGGAGATGCAGATCCCGTTCCCCGGCTGGTCGGAGGAGGAGCCGATCTCGGTGCCGATCGGGTTGGAGGTGTACTTGAAGAGAGAAAACGCCGAGGAGCTCGGGCGGAAGTACGTGAGGCGTTCTCGGCTGGGGCAGCGCTTGGTGAAGCGGGTTGCTGAGGAGGTCGGCCCCGATCGGCGGGGGCTTTCGGTCCAGGACGGCAATTACGCGACGCAGTACTTTCTGCAAGGCCTGCCAGAGAACGTAGGCGTGGTGGGCCGAATGCCAAAGAATGCTGCGCTCTATGAGCAGCCTGGTCCCGACCCGGAGGACAAGCCTGGTCCCGACCCGGAGAAGGGAGACAAGATCGGCTCTCCCGTGGAACTGGCCGAAAGGGGGCCGGAGTGGCAGAAGCATCCGACCGAGGAAAAGGCCGAGGTCTACAGCTTCGAGGCGATTTGGCAAAGCGTCTTGGCGGGAGAGGTTCTTCGGGTCGTGATCCTGCGCCGCCCCCATTTGAAAAACACCGGTTCTGCCAAGAAGCGCAAGCGTTATCTGGAGGTGTTTTTTACGACCGACCGTCGGCTCTCCGTCGAGCAGATTCTGCGAGAGTACCGAGGGCGCTGGTTGATCGAGATCCTGATCCGAGAGGCCAAGGAAAGCTTCGGGCTTGGAGAGGACCGATGCCGCAACACCCGAAAGATTAGCGGAATCAACAACTTCCACCTCCTGATCGGAGCAGCCGAGGTGCTCTACAGGGTCGAGACGCAGAAGACCGAAAAGCACGAAGCAGGTCCGGAAGGGCGTCCCGATCGGTTCGATCGGCTACGACCCTGGTACGAGGAGCCTGGAGCACCGAACCTATTCGACATCCATTGGAGCATCCGAGAAAAGTTGGTCGAAGCAGGGATTACCCCGAAAGTGGGTCTGAGAGCCACTTCCGGGGAGTTCGAACAAAACAGCTCCTCCGCCCAGCTACGCACAGACTGATTCGCTAAACAAATGACTAGAGGGACCGTTGGAAGCAGCAATGTTTGCCTCAACGGTACAGATGCACCGGTTTGCCCACGTCATTATTGACGACGAGGCAGCCTCAGAGCTTGATTATCGCCACCACCATGGCATCACTGAGCCGAAGGGTCGGTAGCCTCGCCCGAGAGCTTCCAGCTCGCCATAGCAGTAAAGCCGGTGCTTCAGGCTTGGCTTCCGATACGCGTTCCACCTTGCGATGCCAGACATGTAAGAAAGACCTGCGCTGAATCGGCTTTTTCGTCTTCAATGTTCTCTTTCTCCGCTCTCCTCGCTCCAATGAATACATCTGCCTCTCGGACACTGTACGGGTTTTTTCTCGTGCTGCTTCTCATGCCGGTTCAGGCCCTTCAAGCTCAAGATTCAGGAGACAGTTCTCCACGAATTCTCTTTATTGGAGCTCATCCCGATGACTGTGACGTAAAGGCTGGGGGAACTGCTGCCCTGCTTGCCGACCAGGGTCATGCTGTTAAGTTCGTGTCTCTCACCAACGGGGACGCTGGGCACTACGAGATGGGAGGCGGCCCGCTTGCCAAGCGCCGCCGAGCCGAGTCGAAAGAGGCCGCCCGCCGTCTTGGCATCGATGCTTACGAGGTGATGCATTACCACGATGGTGAACTGATGCCCACTTTGGAGGTGCGCCGCGACGTGATTCGTCTGATCCGGGAATGGGACGCCGACGTAGTAGTGGGACATCGCCCAAATGACTACCACCCGGACCATCGCTACGCGGGACGGGTGGTTCAGGATGCCGCGTACATGGTACAGGTCCCAAACGTGCTGCCGAAGGTGGAGCCGACGGACGGGAACCCTGTTTTTCTTTACTTCCAGGACCGCTTCCAGAAACCGTATCCCTTTGAGCACGACATCACAGTGGCTATCGACGAGGCTGCCGACACGAAAATGGAGGCACTCGACGCTCACGAATCACAGTTTTATGAGTGGCTTCCCTGGACAGGCGATGCGCTCGATGAAGTTCCTGGGAGCGAAGATGCCAGGATAGACTGGCTCCGAGAGCGATGGATGAGTCCGATGTCGAAAGCCGCGCGGCAAGGGTTGACCCGCTGGTACGGAGAGGAACGGGTGGAGAAGGCGCAGCATGCTGAGTCCTTCCAGATTGCGGAGTACGGCCGTCGGCCCTCTGATGCCGAAATCCGTGAACTCTTTCCGATGCTGACGGAGTAGCACAGCTGTTCCTTGCACTCACTGCCGCCGTTCCTGAAGTCGTGTCGCTTCCATGAAGCGCAACTACTATCTCGTCGGGCTCATTGTGGTGACGTTTTTCGTCGTCTCGTTCTTGACGAACATCATCGGGGCTCTCATCCCGGAGATCCGTAGCGACTTCACGCTGAGCCTGACGCTGGCGGGGGTGTTGCCCTTCGCCTTCTTCATCGCGTACGCCGTGTGATCGATTCCAGCAGGCGCACTCGTCGAATGCTACCGGGAGAAGTCGGTGATGACGGCGGCCTTTCTGCTGGCCTCCGGCGGTGCTCTACTGCTGGCCCTCGTTCCCAACTTTCTAACCGCGGTCGTCTCGCTCTTTCTGATCGGAGCTAGCATGGCCATGCTGCAGGTGACCATCAACCCGTTGCTTCGGGTGGCAGGGGGCGAGGAGAACTTCGCCTTTAACTCGAACCTTGGGCAGTTCTTCTTCGGGCTGGCCTCCTTCATCAGTCCGCTGTACTACTCGTACTTAGTGACCAACCTGGAAGGCGCCACACAGGATCTCAATGCCTTCCTGTCTCTGATGGAGGGACTCGTCCCTGAGGGATTAGCCTGGGTCTCCATCTACTGGTCGTTTGCCGGCATCTCATTGCTGATGATCGGCCTGATTGCACTCTTCACCTTCCCGCCCGTGGAGCGGAAGGAGGACGAACTCGTGGGAGCATTCAGCACGCATGTGATGCTTTTAAAGCGGCCACTCGTGCTTCTCTACTTCCTCGGTATTTTCTGCTATGTGGGCTCGGAGCAGGGCGTGGCCAACTGGATTTCAGAGTTCCTAAACACGTACCACGGGTTCGATCCACAGACCACTGGGGCACAGGCCGTCTCCTGGTTCTGGGGAGCGATGACGGTCGGCACCTTTCTGGGGCTAGGTCTCCTCCGCCTCTTTAAAAGCCGTCATCTCCTCGTGGCCTTCAGCGCCGGAGCCATCGGCTGCCTCACAACAGCCCTCGTCTCGCCAGGTTATGTGGCTCAGTACGCGTTCTCGGCCATCGGTTTCTTTATTTCGATCATGTACCCCGTCATCATCTCCCTGGCTCTCAATTCAATTGAGGAGCACCACGGTGCCTTCACCGGCATCTTGATGACGGGAATTGGAGGCGGTGCCATCGTGCCCTTCATCGTCGGCTCGCTCGGCGATCTCTTCGGCTTGCGACAGGGTCTTTTCTTCCTCTTTCTTACCTTCGGTTATATTCTGAGCATCGGGCTCTGGGCCGACCCCATTGTGAGCAACAAGACTTTCGACATAGGCGGAGAGAAGGCAGATGGGAGGGGTTCCCCGACGGAGACTGCCGATACGCCACCGCAGACAGCCGACCGATAGCCCCACCCCGACTGCTCCCCACTTGCCTCAGTTTTCAGTCTCCTCCACCTCCGCGCGTCAACGTCCAGCCCACGCGCACGGTCGGTAATGGCCAGTATCGCCTCACCATTATCGCCGACAGAGACCCGTTGAGCCCGATCCGGCTCACCGTCGATGATGACGTGCGGCGGCCCTACTGGATTGAACGGGATAGCTCGATTCAATGCCAGTGGGATGAGCGCATCGTCGTTGAGGGTGACGTGACGTCAGCGAAGATACTGCTCGGGAACTATGTCTACGACATCCAAGACTCGACAGCTACGAGAGCTACTATAACGGATTCGGTGGCTTCGGCTTTTCTTGGCCGCATGTCTAAATAAGTCGGGTTGTCTGTATCTGGGACCACAAAAGCGCAAGTGTGAAAAGGAGAAAGGGACCCGGACATTGCCTATGAGGCAGCCTGCATGGCGGGTTGATCCTGCTCTTCGCGGACAGCGAGCGCATCGCGCAGGATCTGCGCCGGATGGAGCGCCGTCCGGCCCGTGGTGTCTTTGATCTGCGAGCGGCACGAGAAGCCCGGCGCCGCGATGCACGTGTCCTCCGGCGTGTCGCGGACGGCGGGCGCCAAGACGCGCTCGGCCATCTTGTGCGAGATGTCAAGGTGCTCAGCCTCGTAACCGAAGGCGCCGGCCATCCCACAGCAGCCCGCGTCGACCGTATCGACGTGGGTGCCGGGCAGGGCGAGCGCCCGCTCCACCGCCGTCGTGCCCACGAGCGCCTTCTGGTGGCAGTGCCCGTGCAGCAGCGCGCGGCGCGGCGCCCCATTCCATGCGACGGTGTCAAAGGCCCCCTCCTCGGCGCGCTGGGCGACGAACTCCTCGAACGTCATGGCCTGCTCGGCAAGGGCCTCCGCGCGCGGCTCGCCCGGGAGCAGCGACAGAAACTCGTCGCGCAACGTGAGGATGCAACTCGGCTCCAGCCCCACGATCGGCACGCCCTGCTCGGCGTACGGGTACAGCGCCTCCACCGTCTCCAGCGCCTGCAGCTGCGCGTCGTTCACGAAGCCCTTCGAGAGCAGCGTGCGGCCGCAGCACACGGTCTGCTGCGGCAGCTGCACGGTGTGGCCCGTGGCGCGCAGGAACGCGGCGGCGGCCTGGGCCACCTCCGGCGTGTGGAAGTTGTTGAACGTGTCGGCGAAGAGCACGACGGGCGGCCCGTCGCTCGGCCACGTTTGCTTGCGGTACCACTGCGCGAAGGAGCGCGCGGCGAACGGCGGCAGCTCACGCTCGCGGCTGATCCCCACCGTCGCCTCCATGAGCACGCGGATGGGCGTCTGGCGGTTCACCCAGTTCACCATGTGCGCCAGCGGCGTCCCGCCGATCAGCCGGGCCAGCTGCGGCTGCCGCGCGAAGAGGCGCGTGCGGAGTGGGATGCCGTTGTCTTCCCAGTAGTGGTGCAGCCACTCCGTCTTGATCTTCGCCATATCGACGTTCGACGGGCACTCCGTCTTGCACGCCTTGCACTGGATGCACAGGTCCATCACCTCGTACATGCGGTCGCCCGTCCACTCCTCAGAGGGAAGATTCCCCGAGAGCGCGGCGCGGAGCGCGTTGGCGCGACCGCGCGTCGAGTCTTCCTCTTCGCGCGTCACCATGAAGCTGGGGCACATGGTGCCCCCCTTCAGCTTGCGACAGGCGCCGTTGCCGTTGCACAGCTCGATGGCCTCGGCGAACCCGCCGTCGTTGGAGAAGTCCATCTCTGTCGCGATAGGACGCGTCTGGTAGTCAGGCCCCATGCGCAGGTTCTCGTCCATCGGCGGCGCGTCGACCACCTTTTCGGGATTCAGCAGATGCTTCGGGTCGAAGAGGGCCTTCGTGCGGCGGTACACGTCGTACAGCTCCTCGCCCAACAGCTGCTCGCTCATGCGCGAGCGCACGAGGCCGTCGCCGTGCTCGGACGAGACGACACCGCCGTACTTCTTCACGAGCTTCATCGACCCCTCGGCGATGTCGTGCATCTTCTCGACCTCGGCGGCCTCCTTCGTGTTGAGGAACGGCCGCACGTGGAGGCAGCCTGCCGAGGCGTGCGCGTAGTAGACGGCCTTCGTGTCGGTGCCCTCGATAAGCATGCTCAGGTCCTGGATGTAGTCGGCCAGGTGCTCGACGGGCACGGAGGCGTCTTCGATGACGGGCCACGGCTTGTATTCGCTCTTGACGCCCATGAGTAGGCCGAGGCCTTCCTTCCGCACGGTCCACACGTTCTGGATGGCGTCGGCGTCGAAGATGCGAACTACTTGGTAGCCGCGGCTGGACGATTGCATGACCTGCTCCAGCTCGTCCAGGTCGTCGCGCAGGGCGGTCTTGGAGTCGCCGAAGTACTCGACGATGAGCAGGCTGCCGGGCTCGCCCTCGATGAACGAGAGGCGGTCGCGGAAGCCGGGCGTCTGCCGAGCGCGTTCGATGGCCACGCCGTCGAAGAGCTCCACGGCGGCCGGGCCCGTGTCGAGGATGGACGTGACGGCGCGGAGCGCATCGTCGCGCGTGTGGAAGTGGGCGATGCCGAGCGCGGTCTGCGCGGGCCGCGGCACGAGGTCGAGCGTCAGCTCGGTGGCGACGGCGAGCGTGCCTTCGCTGCCACACAGGAGCTCGGCGAGATTGCGCGTGTCGCCGTTCAGAAGATGCTCGACGCGGTAGCCGCTGTTGCGGCGCCAGTGCGCCGGCGTGTCGCGCTCTACCACATCGCCCTGCTCGGCGAGGAGCGCGTCAAGCCCGCGATAGATGTTGCCCTCCAGTCCGGGGCGACGCATGCGCTCCTGCCAGCCGTCGTGGTCCAGCGGCTCGAACGTGGTGGGCGTGCCGTCGGCGAGGAGCGCCTCGACCGAGCGCACGTGGTGGATAAAGTTGCCGTACTGCACGGAGTGCGTGCCCGTCGAGTTGTTCGCCATCATGCCGCCCAGCGTGGCGCGGCTGCTCGGAGCCGGATCGGGGCCCACCATGAGGCCATGCTTGGCAGCCGCTTCGTTCAGCACGTCGAGCACAATGCCAGGCTGCACGCGGGCCCACTGCTCCTCGGCGTTAATCTCCAACACCTGGTCGAGGTGCTTCGTGAAGTCGATGACGAGCGCGGCGCCTACCGTCTGCCCGGCGAGCGACGAGCCGCCCCCGCGCGGTAGTACGGGCACGTTGTAATCGTCGGCGAATTCGAGCGCGACTTGCACGTCATCGGCGTGCCGCGGAATCAGCACGGCCTCCGGCTCGATCTCGTACATGCTCGCGTCGGTAGCGTAGAGCGCCCGCGTCATCGCGTCGGTGCGCAGGTCGCCGTCCAGTTGCGGCTCCAGTTCGTTGCAGAAGGCGCGGAGTTGTTCGGCGGAAAGCGGGGAGGAGCCAGCCATGCTTCAGGGACTAATGAGTGCGCGGTGCGTGCTTCTCTTGAATGAACGGTGCAGGGGCGGGATCCCGAGCTTCGCGTATGGGCGTGTTAGTGTTTGGGGGGAGTGGGTGTTCTTCCCTCTCTCCCACACTCACATACTCCCACACTCATAAACCATCCGTCACAGCTCAATCGGCGTGCCCCACTCGGGGAGGTGCACCGTGACGTCGGGATGGGCCTCCCGGATGTGTTCGGCCATCCAGGCGCGCGCGTCCACCTCGCCGTGCACGAGCAGCACGTGCTGCGGCGCCAGCTGCCCAACGAGGCGCAACAGATCCTGGCGATTGCTGTGTCCGCTCAGCCGAAATTTGCCGACTTCGCAGTTGATCGGTTGCGGCCCCTTGTCCGGATGGAGTGTCACCCGCGTGCCCTGGCCCTCTTCGGCCGCGTCGAGCAGGCGCCGCGCCGGCGTGTCCTCCACAGCATAGCCGACGAACAGGATGCCGTTGTTTTCGTCTTCGACCAGACGGCGCGCGAGCCGGTTCGAGAGCGTCGGCTCGAACATCATGCCGCTGCTCATCACGTGAATGCTGGGCCCTTCGAGGGACCGTGCCTGCTGCTCGTCACTATACGGCAGGCGATGCTGCTCCACGTCGAACACCTTGAAGTCAGTGTCGTGGCGCGGCGTCGTGGCGCGCGTCTTATCGTACACGTCGGCGATGGCGCGCATGGAGCCGGCCGTGTACACGGGCACATCCGGCGGAATCACACCCTGCTTCTTGAAGCGGTCGATGAGCGCGAGGGTCTCCTGGGCGCGCCCCATCACGAAGACGGGCACCAGCGCCGTGCCCCCCCGCCGGATGATGCGCTCCAGCATGGCTTTGAACTGCTGCACTTCCTGCTCGCGCGTGGTGAGCTCCATCTCAGGGTCGTTGCCGAGCGTGGATTCCAGGATGAGCACGTCGGTGGCGTCGGGATACGTGCCCCCCGGAATGATAGACTGGCCCTGCACGTTGGTGTCGCTCGTGTAGAAGACGCGGCGGCCCGTGCCGTTCGCTTCGAACTGGAGCTCCACCCCGGCCGAACCCAGGATGTGCCCGGCCGTGTAGAACGTGGCCTGGACGGGCGTCTCGCCAGCCATGCCCATCACGTCGAAGGGCGTTCCCAGCTCGTGGGCCAGGTAGAAGTGACTCTGGTGCTCTACGTCCTCTTCGCTGAAGAGCGGAGACGTGTCGGTTTCGCCGGCCTTTAGCTTTCGCTTCTGCAGGCGCGCCGAGGCGGGCAGGAGGAAATCGAGCAGCTGCCGCGTCGCCTCCGTCATGTGCGCCATCACGTGCGGAAACTCCTTGATGAGCACCGGAAGCCCGCCCATGTGATCGTGATGGGCGTGGGTGATGATCGTGTGATCGACGTACCAATCGGCGTGATCGTGGATCAGGTCGAAGCGAGGCATCGAGGCCATTCCCTCCCGGCGCGGATCCGAGCCCGCGTCCAGCGTCAGGCCCGTGCCCTGAATATCCAGAAAGTGGCAACTTGCACCGATGCCGTTCGTGTCGCCCAGGGCAACAAAAATCATAGAGGGGATACAAAGAGGAAGGAAGGAGCAGCAACCGCGTGCTCGCACCCGGCACGTCGGTTCATGCACGAAGCGAATGAAAACTTGAAGCCGACTTCGATTGTTTCACGCTTCACACCACCCCTCTCTTGCTCTTCTCCCCCCATGCTCCCAGTTCCGCGCTCTCAGCCCTGGTCCGACCGCTCCCATCACGCGGCGGATGGGACGTTTCGAAACCCGGATCCCGCGGCACAGCCGGCGTCCTTCATGGAGGTCGTGCCGTGGATCGCCTGCCGCGCCTTCCAGGCGAAGACAAACGTCCCGCCTCCGGCCCACACCGTCGATCCGGTGACGCTGCACGCGCCGTCCGAAGGCCTCCGCATCACGTGGATCGGACACGCCACGCTGCTGCTGCAATGGCCGAACGCCACCATGCTCACCGATCCGATGTTCGGTAACCGGGCCAGCCCCCTCTCGTGGGCCGGGCAGGATGAGTTCACTTCAGATCGCACGGGTCCGGTGGAAGGGGAATGCGCCGTGTGCATGTCCCCCTGCCGGACATCAGCAAGGCGGTCGACGGGGTGCGGTGCCGGACGCTATGCAGCCCTCCGCGCCGGAGCGACTTGGCTCTTCACCGCCGCTACTGCGACGCCGTGGGCGTAGCGCCGGCCGCCCACTGGATGCCGCTGAGCAGGTGCGCGCGAAAGAGCGACTCGCGGTAGGCTTCTTTCGTGTGGCCCAGCTCCGTGTACCACGACCGCCCGCCCTCGAAGGCGCGGTACCACGCCACGGGATGCTGGTCGCCCATGGCCGGCGCGCTCTCCAGGTCGTAGGAATCCTCGTCGAGGTTCAGCAGGATGTTGAGGCTGTCCTGTACGGATCGGAAGCTGTACCACTCGTCGCGCCGCACCCATGGCTGCGGCAGCATACGCGTCGAGGCGTGCGTCGAATCCACCACGGCGATCGACGCCTCCTGCACAGAGGGATGCCCGTCGAAGTACGCGCCGACGAGCCGGTTGTACCACGGCCAGTCGTACTCCGTGTCGGTAGCGGAATGCACGCCGACGAACCCACCGCCCCCGCGGATGTACTGCTGCAGTGCCGCTTGCTGCTCGGCGTTCAGCACGTCGCCCGTCGTGTTCAGGAAGACGACGACCTCATACCCGCGGAGCCTGTCCGGCGTGAATGCAGAGGCGTCCTCGGTGGCTGTCACGCTGAACCCGTGCTCGGCGCCCAGCTCCCGCAGCGCGGCAATGCCGTCCGGGATGGAGGCGTGACGAAATCCTTCGGTCTTCGAAAAGACGAGCGCATCGAACACCGCTGGTGTCGCCGGATCGGCCGAGCTCGTGCAACCGGCGACCACGAGGGCCATGCTGAGTGCGAGCAGAAGGGATCGTCCGACAAAGGAGAGGGATGCAGGCATGGGCACACGCGGCTTGATGGCGGTGTCTATTCCACTGGAAGGATCATCTATTTTCGAAAGCACGGCGCTTCAGTTCCCCGTCGTCGTGTCCGGGCCCTCAGCGAGGCGAAGCCGACGGCCCAGCCGGGGCGGGGCGTCCGCGCGGCTTACCCCGCCATGCCAGCCTCGGCCTTGCGAGACGCTTTATAGTCTTCCCAGTCGTCGAGGAAGCGCTCCAGTCCGCGGTCGGTGAGCGGATGATCCAGCAGCTTCAGCATGGTGTTGAACGGCATCGTGGCCACGTCCGCGCCGACGAGGGCGGCCTCCTTGACGTGCATCGGATGGCGGATCGACGCGGCCAAGACCTCCGTCTCGAAGCCGTAGTTGTCGTAGATCTGGATGACTTCCTCGATCAGCTGCATGCCGTTCGACGAGATGTCATCGATCCGGCCGATGAACGGGCTGATGTAGTTCGCGCCGGCCTTCGCCGCGATGAGCGCTTGCGTCGGCGAGAAGCACAGCGTGCAGTTCGTGCGGATGCCCTCGCTGGCAAGCGCCTTGAGCGCCTTGATCCCCTCCTTAATGAGCGGAATCTTGACGACGACGTTCTCGTGGATTTTGGACAGGGCGTGCGCCTCTTCCATCATGCCATCGAAATCGGTGGCCGTCACCTCGGCGGAGACGTCGCCATCGACGATCTCACAGATCTCGAAGACGCGCTTGTGAAAGTCCACGCTGCCTTCCTTCTTCACAAGCGACGGGTTGGTCGTGACGCCATCGAGGACGCCCATGTCATGCGCCTCACGAATTTCATCGAGGCTGGCCGTGTCGACGAAGAATTTCATGATTGTTGCGGGGCTTGGTGCAAGACGCGCGTCCAGACCGGGGCGCAGGCCTCGGTCTTGCTATGCTGCCGGTTAATTGTGATGTATCTTAACGTACAAAAGCCTCAGCGGTTTTGCCGTGCTGCGTGTGGGGCCGCCGTGGGCCTCGCCGCAGCGGCGGACGTGCTTTCCCTTTACGTTTACGCCCTCCCTCGTTATGCATCTCTGCCTGTTCGAAGACGCAGAAACGGTCCACTTCCGCCCGCTCGTCAACACGCGCGCCGTGTACGACCTGCGGCTGGGCATTCGGACGCTGCTGGAGACGACGCGTGATGCCTTTGACGCCCCGCCGACCGTGCTTCACGCGCGGGCGCCCATCGCCGCCGTGACGGCGCAGGCGTACGACCTCCCCGTCAATGCCATCGCAGCGGGCGATGCCGTCCTGTTCGTCAACGGGCGCTTCGTGGCCGACGACGGGCCGGTGCTAGAACGCCTCCGCCGCGCCGCAGCCCCGGATGAGCCAGCCCGCGCCTTCGTGCAGGAGGAGCACCTCGTCGCCGCCTGGGTGCCAAACGTGAACCCCACGTTGGCCGAGCGCGTGACGACCGGCGCGATGCTGACCCCGGCCGACTTCGAGGACCTGCCCGAAGAATCGGTGGAGGGGGCTACGCTCGTGCATCGGCTCTGGCACCTGCTCGACGCGCTGCGGCCTGCCCTGACGCGGGACTTTGCTGCCCGGATGGGTCCGTACCGCATCCTGGAAGACATCTACAGCCGCCCCGGCACGAGCGTCCACCCAAGCGCCGTCGGCATCAACCCCGAACAGATCTTCATCGGCCGGGGCGCTACCGTCCAGCCCGGTGCCATCCTGAACGCGGAGCACGGCCCCATCTTCATCGACCGGAACGCGCAGGTGCTGGAGCAGACCGTACTGCGCGGCCCGCTCTACATCGGACCGAAGACGAAGGTCAAGGTGGGGGCGAACCTAGAGGCTTGCGCCATCGGCCGATGGTGCAAGGTGGGCGGCGAGGTGCACGACACGGTGATGCACTCGCTCTCCAACAAGTCGCACGCCGGGTTTCTCGGGCACTCGTACCTCGGCCGGTGGTGCAACCTGGGCGCCGACACGAACGTGTCGAATCTCAAAAACGACTACGGCGTCATCGCGCTTTACAACCCCACCACGGAGACCTTCGAGCCGACAGGCCGCCAGTTCGTGGGCTGCTTCATGGGCGACCACTCGAAGACGGCTATCAACACGATGCTCAACACGGGCACGCTCGTCGGCACCTTCTGCAACCTGTACGGCGCCGACTTTCCGCCGCGCGTCCTGCCGTCCTTCACGTGGGGCGCCCCGGGCGCGTACACCACGTACCGGCTGGAGAAGGCGCTTCGCGTGGCCGAGGCGGTGATGGCCCGGCGCGACACGCCCTTCACCGACGCGGACCGCGCGCTGCTCACGCACGTCTTCGAGATGACCCGCGACGTGCGCGCCACGGCCTACGCCGCAGCGTGACTGTCACGTCTGACCGTCACGCGTCGCGGTCGAGGTGCACGACGTCCACGTCCTTCGCGACGCCGTCCTCGATGCGAAGCCGCAGGCATGTTTTCTCCTGGTGGAAGCCTTGCTTGCCAGCCGCCCCTGGGTTGATGAAGAGCATGCCGCCAAGGTCCTCCACCCGCTCGACGCGCAGGATGTGGCTGTGCCCGCAGACGAAGAGGTCCGGCGTGTCTTGCGCGAGGCGCCAGCCCATGTCGTCCTGCCACCGGCGCGGGCGCCCGGCGATGTGCTTCACCCACACGTCGAGCCCGCCCACGTCGAGCCGCTGATGCTCCGGCACGTGGCGGCGGAGATCCCACCCATCGATGTTGCCCCACACGGCCTTCGTGGGCGCCAGCGCCTCCAGCGCGTCGAGCACGTCGAGGCTGCCCAGGTCGCCCGCGTGCAGAATCAGGTCGACGTTGTCGAACACCTCGGCGAGCGCCGGATGGAAGTAGCCGTGCGTGTCCGAGACGATACCGACGGTCATGGGTTTGGGAAAGGATGCGTGTGGGAGCGTGGGGGTGTGGGAGTTAACTGTTCGCTCTCACCCCTACACGCTGGCCCCCCATACGTCATAGTTCCAGCGTCGCGCCGAAGTCGAGCATCTCCGCGTTGAAACCCGCGTCCTCGATGGCGCCGCGTACGTCGTCCAGATCCACCTCGATGAACGGGAACGTGTCGTAGTGAACAGGGATGATCGACGTGGGCTCCACCATCTCGGCCGCGTGCACCGCCCCGTCTACGCCCATCGTCACCACGTCACCGACCGGAGCGAGCATCACGTCCACGTCGTACACGTCACCGATCCACTCCATCTCGACGAAAGGCGCCGTGTCGCCGGTGTAGTACACGGTGGCGCCGTCGAGCTCCAATACGAAGCCGCCCGGGACGCCGCCGTAGGAGCCATCCGGAAACGACGACGTGTGGCGCGCGTGGACGGCCTCCACGTGGCCCCACTCAAAATCGAGCGCCCCGCCCTCGTTGAGTGGATGGACGCGCTCGTGGTCGTAGTCTTCGCCGACGCGCGAGATAATCTCGAAATTACTGATGACGAGCGGACCGCCCGGCCCGGTGAACGCACCCACGTCCGCGTAGTGATCGAAGTGCGCGTGAGAGACGAGGATCACGTCCGGATCCAGGTCGTCCGGCACGACGTCGGTGTGCGGGTTGTCGTCGAAGAACGGGTCGAAGAGCAGCGTCGTCCCGTTCGTCTCGATCTGGAAGGTTGAGTGGCCGAAATAGGTGAGCGTCATGGGTATCAGGTATGGATGTGATCGGTCGTTGGCGAAGATTCCGACATGCGTGGTACGGCAGGCGCCGGCGGCGCTGTTTCGAAGAATAGCACTCCTGCGCCCGCCCATCAACTACGATCCTGTAACGCGGTTTATGACGGGGTAGACCCGTCTCTGGAGGCCGCGGAATGACAGGATCGTGAGCGCTCCAAAGAGCGCCACTGCAGAGCGCTGCTGCAATCGTTGGCGGCAACAGGAAGCCCTGTCCGTACTGCCGCGTTGCGAGCGCCAGCAGCGAAAGAAATATCCCTCACCGCCACAAGCTGGAAGCCTATCCGACCGAGATGATCAGTGGCGCGCACGCCTGCTGCGTTTGTCCGGTCCCTCGAAGAACACAGCGGCCTCGCTCAAGCCCTCGATGCGATCCAGCGCACTGGGGAGCTTCTCCTCCACGAACGCCTTCGCGGACACGCTCAGCCGCAAGGCCGCCGGCTCGTCCGGCCGGTTCCTGACCCGACTGAGCGTCCCTGCCTCGTACTCGCGGAGCAGCGCAGCAAGGCGGCGGGCCACGCGGCTGAGGGTTTCTTTCTCGTCATCGGTGAGCCGGCCGCGCATCGAAGGAAACTGAATGGTTACGTGGTACATGCAAGTCGGTAGCAGTAATCGGTGGACAGCGAGCGCACTGTGAAAGGCACCTATCCTAATGCGACGCAGCTCCGTTCGTTCATCCGCGGCTCCACGCGCCTGCGGCGCCTCGCTGCAGCTGTGCACATGGCGGCGTGCAACCGGCCATTACGTGAGCACGTCGATGGCGTCGTCCAGACTCAGGAAGATCCCGAAGATGCGGTTCATGAGCGTCTCTCGCAGCATCTCCATCACCGGTTCCGTGATGCTGCACAGCACGAGATCGCCGTCGGGCTCCACGGCCTGAAGGCCCATCCGCACCACATCGATGCCGGCCTGGTCGATGGATTCGACGGCCGCGAGGTCGAGGAACTCCTCATTCTGCGTCTCACGGACTGCCAAATCTTTCCCGAACGGAGGACGATCCATCAGGCCCTCAGCGTATTGCGATACGGCACGAAGGTCGCTTCCAGCGTCTTATGCAATCTTCCTGACCCATCACGATGGTACGGCACACCGGTGTCATTTTGCAAGCGGGCGACACGACAAATCAGCCCCGGCCGCCCCCTCACGTTCAGCCGGACCCGTACTGCTCCAGTTTCCGCACGAGCGCATTGTTGCCCGTGCATCAACGGGGACCTCGACGAGCGTGAGCTCGTCCGTCGCGACGGCCTCTTGGAGCTGCGTCTTGAGCGCGGGTACGGTTTCGGGGCGGTACCCGCGCATGCCGAAGCTCTCGGCGAGCGCCTTGAAGTTCGGATTGTCGATATGCGTGCTCACCGAGCGGCCGCGCGAGAGGTGCTGCTTCCAACTGATCAGGCCGTAATCGTAGTCGTTGAAGACGAGGCAGGTGAAGCGGGCGCCGAGGCGCTTGGCCGTCTCCAGTTCCTGCACGTTCATCATGAACCCGCCGTCGCCCACGGCGGCCACCACCTGCCGATCCGAGTCGACGAGCGACGCAGCAATGCCGCCGGGCAGCGCAATCTCCATGCGGGCGAGTCCGTTCGAGATGATGCAGCCGCCCGGGCAACACGTCGGGAAGTTGCGGGCAATCCACCTCGGTGCTCGCCACGTCCTCGGGCAGTTCGATGTGCGTGGCACCGGGCTTTTCCAGCTCGGCCACCTTGAACGCCTTGCGCTGTGATGGCCACGACGGGGGCCTTGTCGAGGTTGGCGTCGGCGATGCCGGTGAGCAGGTTGGTAGCCCCCGGCCCGAGCGTCGACAGGCACACGCCGGCCCGGCCGGTGAGCCGCCCCCACACGTTGGCGATGAAGGCAGCCCCTTGCTCGTGCCGGCAGGGCACGAACTCGACCGACGAGTCGGCCAGCGAG
>CAYFRX010000050.1:14215-15769 GCA_964345515.1 uncultured Rhodothermales bacterium | reverse complement strand
TGGCCTCTCCTGATTGATTAGCCGTTTCGCACGGATGACTTGATCACGATGGGGACGGATTCAGTAGGGACGATGGACTCAGTATGGGTCCGAGAAGGCGCCGGATGCAAGTGCGCGCCCGTACCCTTGACGGCGTGCTGCGCATCTCTGCGATGCATCCGGTATGTTGGGGACTGCGCTGCCTCCTTCACCCGACCTTTCCCCTCCATGTCTCCTCTGCTTCTCGTCGGGCTCGTCGTGCTGGCGGTCGCCGTGCTGCTTCTCCTGGTGCTCGTCGGCCGCGTGCACGCCTTCGTGGCGCTGCTCCTCACCAGCTTGCTGGCTGCCATCCTGGGCGGCATCCCGCTCGCCGACATTGCGGGCATCATCGAGGAGGGCATGGGCAGCACGCTCGGATACATCGCCGTGGTCATCGGACTCGGCGCTATGATCGGCGAGCTGCTCCGGGTGTCGGGCGGGGCCGAAGCTATCGCCAACACGCTGCTCCGCACCTTCAGCGACGACCGGGCGCCGTGGGCGCTGAGCCTCACCGGCCTGCTCGTTTCCATCCCGGTGTTCTTCGACGTCGCGCTGATTCTGTTTATTCCGCTCGTCTACACGCTGACTGAGCGCACCGGCCGCTCGCTGCTTTTCTATGCCATCCCGCTGCTAGCCGGCATGGCCGTGGCACACAGCTTCATCCCGCCCACGCCGGGTCCGGTGGCCGTCGCCGGTCTGCTCGACGCCGACCTCGGCTGGGTGATCGTCTTCGGCTTCATCGCAGGCGTGCCCGCCATCACGGTGGGCGGCGTCATCTTCGGCCGCTACATCGGCGACCGCATCCACCTCGGCGTGCCAGAATCCATGCAAGAAGAGGCCGAGGTCGCCGGCGATGGCGGGACGGTCTCGCATCCGTCCTTCAGTCAGGCGGTCGGGGTCATCGCGCTGCCGCTCGTGCTCATCCTGGTCGGCACGGTGTCCGACGTGGCCCTCGCCGACGACGCGCCGCTGCGGAGTGGGTTGCGGTTTATCGGTCACCCCTTCACAGCGCTGACCCTGGCGGTGCTGCTCGCCTTTTACGTGCTCGGGATTCGGAGCGGCTACTCGATGCCGCAGGTGCAACAGATCGTCACGAAAGGGCTCGAACCGGTGGGGCTCATCATCTTGGTGACCGGTGCCGGCGGCGTGCTGGGCGAGGTGCTCATCGAAACCGGCGTGGGCGATGCATTGGCACAGGCGATGGCCGCCTCGAACATGCCCGTCGTGCTGCTCGCCTTCATGATCGCGCTGGTGGTGCGCGTCTCGCAGGGATCAGCCACCGTCTCGATGGTGACGGCGGCCGGGCTCATCGCACCCGTCCTCGACGCGGGATCGTATTCCCCGCCGCTCGTCGGGCTGATTGCCATCGCCATCGCGTCCGGCGCGACGGTGCTCTCGCATGTCAACGACTCCGGCTTCTGGCTCGTGAGCCGCTACCTGGGGATGGACGAGCAGCAGACGCTCCGGGCGTGGACGGTGATGGAGACGATCGTGGGCCTTATCGGCTTGGCCGTGGTCCTCGGCCTCAGCTTCTTC
>CAYFRX010000050.1:8060-14115 GCA_964345515.1 uncultured Rhodothermales bacterium | reverse complement strand
GCCACGTTGTTCATGAGCGCCTCTTTGATGGCGTGCACGATGGCCTCGGGGGGCTGGTCAATCGAGACGGTGAGCGTCTCGTCGGGGCCCGGCTCCTCCAGCGCCTCGAACTGGGTCGTCAGCAGGTCGGCGTCAAAGAAGTGGTCCGTTCGCTGTTCCAGGCGGCGGCGGATGAGATCGCGGCTGCCTTTCAGGTAAACGAGCCGGGCCCCCTGGTTGCCATCCATCAGCACCTCTCGGTAACGGGCCTTCAGAGCCGAGCACGCGACAACTGCCGGTGCCCCCACGATGAGCCGCTCGTGGATGAAGTCATGCAGGGCCCTGAGCCACGGCCAGCGGTCCTCATCGTCGAGCGGAATGCCCTCCGCCATCTTATCGATGTTGGCCGCCGGATGAAACTCGTCGCCGTCGAAGAATTCCCAGCCGAGGTCATCAGCCAATCGCGTCCCGATGGTCGTCTTGCCGGACCCCGAGACGCCCATCAGGACGATGACCACAGTATGATTGGAATGGAATGCCACGTGTCTATCAGCCCTCACTGCCTCTCGTTGTCATGGAGTCTCATCCCTCCACGCGCCCGCTGCACCTCCCGCACGCCCCGGGGCATCGCAAGCGCACTCCGTTGGCAACACATCTGGGGAGATTGTGGCGAGCTACTACTGCCACCGCCGCGCAGATGTTCGAAGAAAGAGCGCAGAATCTACGAACCGCTGGGGAGGGATGTATCTGCCACACTACTTGCCTCGAATGTCAATCGCACCACGGCCCACTACGGCAGCTGGTACGTATCCTTGACGAGGCCGTATGTCAGCGCGTGCGCCATGCGGTGCGCCTCCTCCAGGTCGATCTGATGCCGTGTCACGAGCCGGGCCAGGTAGTTGGCATCGACGCGACGGCACAGGTCGTGGCGGGCCGGGATTGAGCAGAATGCGCGCGTGTCGTCGTTGAAGCCCGCCGTGTTATAAATCGAAGCGGTTTCGGTCGTTCGCCTGCGAAAGCGCATCATGCCTTCGATGGAGTCGTGGAACCACCACGGCGGCCCGAGGCGGAGGGCCGGGTAGTGCCCGGCGAGCGGCGCGAGCTCTCGGCTGTACGTCGTCTCGTCGAGCGTGAAGAGCACGAGCCGGAAGTCCGGATGATTGCCGTACGCGTTGAGCAGCTCGTGCAGGTTGCGCGTGAACTCGGCGCGCACCGGGATGTCGCCGCCCATGTCGGGCCCGAAGCGGTCGTAGATGGCGCGGTTGTGGTTCCGCAGTGAGCCAGGGTGGATTTGCATCACGAGGCCATCCTCGACGGACATGCGCGCCATCTCCATCAGCATGTGCGCCTGGAAGGCCCGCTCGGCGTCGCGGGTGGCGTCGCCTCGCAGCGCCGTCTGAAAGAGATCATCCGCCTCGGCGTCGGAGAGCCGATGCGTGCGGGGCTCGATGACGGCGTGGTCCGTGCTCGTGGCGCCCATCTCCTTGAAGAAAGCGCGCCGCTCTTCCAGCACGTCGATGAACGTCGCGTAGTCGGGGATGGATCGGTCCGCGGCGGCTTCGAGCTTCCCGAGCTGCTCGTTCCAGTCGGGGGCGGCGATGGCAAAGACGGCATCGGGTCGGAAGCAGGGGCGCACGCGATCGCCCCAGCCGTCTTCATGCAACGTACGGTGGTGTTCGAGGGCGGAATGCGCCGGGTCGGTCGTGGTGAGGACTTCGATGCCAAACCGCTCGAACAGCGCGCGGGGGCGGAAGTCGGGCTGCTCAAGCTGGTCGAGAATCTGGTCGTAGATGCGCTGCGCCGAGTCGCCGGTCAGCTTCTCGCGAATGCCGAACACGTGATAGAACTCGTAGTCGAGCCACGCGCCCGTGGGGGTGCCGTTGAAGAGGTAGTAGTGCTCGCCGAAGCGCTGCCAGATGGCGCGCGGGTCGGTCTCGACGGGCGTGCCGTCCTGCGTCGGGATGCCGAGGTCCTCCATCGACACGCCCTGCGAGTAGAGCAGGCGGAAGACGTAGTGGTCGGGCTGGATGATGAGCGCCGTGGGCTCGGGAAACGGCTCGTCCTCAGCCAGGATTCGGGGCTCGACGTGCCCGTGCGGGCCTACGATGGGCAGGTCGTTGATCTCGTCGTAGATCGCGCGCGCAATCCGGCGCACCGGAGGGGCGGGGTCAAAGAAGCGATCGTCGTGCAGTTCGAGCGGGCGGACGTCTACGTCTTCAGTCATTCGTGGGTGGGCCATGGTTGGATGGGAAAATGCACGTACCGTTTCCATTTCAAAATGGCTGGGTCTCAAGAGGCCTCGTCCATCGCATACCGCTGTGGACCATGCCCGCGAGCGTTCGAACGTTCAACGTTGAACGGGTCTGCGCCTCGGACCGGGCACGTGACGCGAGACGGTCCGGGTGAATCCTGACATGATCATCCAGAAATGGTATGATGCGCGGCATCTCAAGTGCGAACGCGCACCGTAAAGGCCTCGCGCGGGTTGTCGACGGTCAGCGTGCGGATCTCTGCCTCACTGAAGCCGGCGTCGCGGAGGGCGGGCATGAACGTGGTGAAGAGCAGGTCGTACGGTCGGGGCGCGGTGCCCTCCGGCGGAAAGGAGCTGCCGTCGTGCGAGAGGAGCACACGGCCGAGGTGCCCCCGCCGTTTCATCGCTTGAACCAGCTCCACGTGCTGGTCGATCGTGTCCGGCCGGATGCCGTCGAACTCGATCCATGCTCCCCGCTCGGCGGCGTCCGACAGTGCGTCGAGGTCGTCCACATTCTGGGCGTGCACCCAGATCCAGGCCTCGGGCGCCACGCCCTCTTCGCGGAGGATCGCCAGTTGCCCCTGCGCCGCTTGCACGTTCCCGGACGTGTGCACGGCCAGCGTGAGCCCGCTCTCCCGATGCGTCAGTGCCGCGGCGCGCACGAGCTTGCGGTCGATGTCCGAAAACCTGTCGCCGTCAACAGCCGTCTTGATAAACCCGGGGCGGATCCCGGTGTTATCGACGCCGTTGGTCCATTCGCCCAGCCACCGGTCGGCGAGCTGCTCGGCGGTTTCCTGGTATGCATGCTCGGGCACGTAGCGATCGTCGGCGGCGCCGTAATAGCCCGTGTTCGTCACGAGGTGCAGGCCGCTCATTTCGGCCAGCCGTCGCATGATGAGCGGATCGCGTCCGAAGTACGCCGCCGTGCAGTCCATGATGGCCGTACACCCGAGCGCCTTCACTCGCTCCAGGATGGGCACCACCGTGTCAAAGAGCATGGCGAGGTCGTAGTCCGGGCGGCGGGCGGGCCGCTCGCCGAAGCGCGAGAGGACGTGCTCGTGCGGCAGGATCGTCCCGAGCGTGGCCGGATCCACCGGCCCGGTCACGGTCATAATCTGCCCCTCGGCGGATGGGGCCGTGCCCGCTGGCCGCGACGCGGTCGGCAGCAGGGACGATTCCCCCCACCAGCTTGCGCCGGCCAGGGCGGCTCCGATCTTCAGCAGCTCGCGTCGATTCATCGCACGCGGGTCTCGTGGTGTGAAGCCGGCCGCTGACCTCAGCTCAGTCCGTGCTCGCGGCCCCGTCGAGGGAACGGATGCGCAGGTTGCGGAAGCGATAGATCTTGCCGTCCTCGCCGTGATGCTGGATCCCGATCACGCCCTCGCTGTCCATCGTGTCGCGATACGCCGTGGTCATGGTGCCGTTGACCCACACCTTGAGGCTGTCGCCCTCGGCGCGGATGCGATACGTATTCCACTGATCCGGATTGAAGGCTTGCCCCGGTCCCTCGCGGAAGGCCTGTCCGGCCGTTGAGCTGCCATCGGGCGGGTAGAGCCAGCCGCGGCGGCCTTCGTCGTAGATGCCTCCAGCCCAGGCGCGGTCCGTCGGGTCGACCTCGGCCTGGTAGCCGTACACCCGGTTCGTGTCGACGTTGGCGCGGAACATGAAGCCGGAGTTCGACTCGCGGTCGGGCAGGCGCACCTCGCCCTCGAACACGAAGTCGCCATAGGTCTCCTCTGTGACGAGAAAGAATTTGTCATCGGCGCGGAGGTGGATTACGCCGTCTTCGATCCAGGCCTCGCCCCACTCATACGGGTTCGTCCAGCCCTCCAGGTTCTCTCCGTCAAAGAGGGTCGTCCACTCGTTCGACGCCTCGGCCTGCGAGGAGGCATCCGGGTTGTTGCTGCAGGCCGAAAGGCCGAACGCTGCGAGGAGAAGCAGAGCAAAGAATACGCGTGTGTGCGTCATGGCTAAGGAAGGGTTCATTGAAGATCGATGGATGGGGGCCGGTCGGCCGGAGAAGGCCAACGAGATTACGGGGGCTATCAGGTCGTGAGTTGACTGCGCTTCAGGGTGACGGAGTGCACGACCTCTCCGTTGATGCTAATAATGTCGTAGGTGATCGTGGGATCGGCCAGCGTCGTGTCGATGCGGAGGCGCCCAAAGTGGCACGCATCATTGTAGCTGAACAGCGAGCCCGAGACGCTGTCGTGGGTGTGGATGTTCGTGAGGCGCCCGTTCTGGAGCTCGTACAGATCGTAGCTGTCGGCGCGCTCAATCTTCCACACGTCAGCGCGGTGGCGATCGCCCGTGAGCAGCACGACGCCGTCGATCCGGTTGTCGGCGAGGAACGAGAAGAGCTCCGCCCGCTCGTCGGGATAGCCCTCCCACGTGTCGGAGCGCCAGTCCCACTCGCCGGGTTTGGCGCCGTCGGGGAACGGCACAGGCGAGGCGATGAGTTTGAACGTGGCCGTGGACGCTTGAAGCTGGTCGAAGAGCCACTGCTTCTGCGCAGGGCCAAGCATGCTGGGCGCCTCGATGTTCACGTCCGTGCGGTAGTATCGCCCGTCGAGCATGAACACGTCGACGTCGGCGATCGACCAGCGGTGCCACACGCCGGGCTGCTCCTCGCCGCCGCCGTAGGCTACATTATTCCAGTTGTTGTGGAAGGTGCGCCAAGCGTCGACCTTCCAGGCCGGCTCGTACCGGTCCGGACCGCCTTCGCTGTCGTTGTCGCCAAAGTCGTGGTCGTCCCAGATGGCGGCGATGGAGGTCTCGGCCGTCAGGGTGCGGAACTCGGGACGCGACTGGCGGCGGTAATAGCAGTACCGCTGCAGCGCGGGCCGCTCCGGCCGGTCGATGTACACGTTGTCGCCCAGGAGGAGGAAAGTGGGGAAATTGTGCGAGGCGATGCGCTGCCAGATGTGCTCATGCCATGGCGTGTATCCCGCGCACGCGCCAAATCCGATTTCAAACGACGCTGCCTGCCCTGCAGTCGGAAAGGTGTGGAACGTCCACCGGTCCGGCTGCTCGCGCCCATCGATGTGCAGCCGGTACGTGTACGCCGTGTCGGGCTGGAGCCCTTCCACCCGGGCCACCGCGGTGAAGTCGCGATCCTCCTGCGTCTGCACCATCGCAGAGCGGTGCATCTGATTCCCATCCTCCGGCCGCATCACGACCTGGAGCGAGGCCTCGCTCGGCGTGCGCACCCAAACCTGCGCCTGCGTGTCGGTGACGGCGCCGAGGAGCGGGCCATGCACGTAGTCGGCATCGTGCCGGCGGTAGACGAGCGTGCGGAACGCGTGGGCGTTCGCCAAAGGCGCCAGCAACTCCCGCGGTCCCGCCAGAAATCGGCTCGGCGGGAGGCCCGCGTCCAACGCCTGCCGCGTGTAGTCCACGGCCGTGTCGAGATCACCGGTCTGACCGTGCGCGACGGCCAGGGCGTAGAAGAACTCCGGATCGCCCGGAATGGCTTCGAGCTGACGGTGCAAATGCTCGATGGCCACGTCGGGCTCCCCATCGTGGATCATCGTCATGGCCTGGAGCGCGCGCCGCTTGTACTGCTCCTGCTCGTACCCGTCGATGCGGGCGGGCGACGCGGCAGCGGCTTCAGGGGCGGACGACGCCACTGCGGGCGCGATCAGCGACGCCGCCGCGGCCCCTCCCAGGGAGACGAACTCCCGGCGCGAAAGTGGGCTCAGCTCCTCGTTCATGGCGTTCGTGACGACATCTGCTCAGCGTACGTGGCGGACGGACGGCAGGCCGCATGGCGGTCCGGCAACGACCTCGGTGCGCGAGAACCCGACTCCATGCGGCCCGAGTCCA
>CAYFRX010000050.1:0-7960 GCA_964345515.1 uncultured Rhodothermales bacterium | reverse complement strand
CGGTCCGGCAACGACCTCGGTGCGCGAGAACCCGACTCCATGCGGCCCGAGTCCAGACCACCGTCAGCGCGCAACAGGGACGGCGGCTTACACCTGCGGCTCCCAGCCGGACTCATACTCGCGTCCCCAAAGCTGCATGGCCGCGTCGTCGTTCTGGATCCGACCCGTCGACGTGTCGACGTCGAGCGTGCGGCCGGTGCGCTGGGCGATGTTCCCCAGGTGGCACAGCAAGACGCTCGTGCGTCCGTCCGTGATGGGGGCACGCGGCTCCTCATCCCCTCGGATCGACGCCACAAAGTTGGCCACGTGCCGGTCGGTGAGGTTGCCGGCCCCCACGATGCCGGTTCCGCTGACCTGCTGGCCCGACTCGGCCTCGTTCTCGTACTTGATGAGGTTGTTGTCGTTATCGTAGACGACGTACCCGCCGCGATCGATGATCACGGTGCCTTCCGTGCCGTGGATTGAGGCCCCGCGTCCACCGCCCGGTATGCCTTGACCGCCCTTGATAGGATTAACATTGCAGCTGCGCCCTTCCCACGCGATGGTTTTGTCGTCCTCGAAATCGAAGCTGGCAAGTTGCGTGTCGAAGGCCTCCCAGCCGTCATCGAAGTGGTAGCGCCCGCCACTGGAGGTGACGCGCATGGGATAGTCGACCCCGAGTGCCCAGCGGCAGACGTCAATCTCGTGCGTCCCGTTGTTGCAGATCTCGCCGGTGCCCCAGTGCCAGAGCCAGTGCCAGTTGTAGTGGACAAGGTTTTCCTGATACTCGCGGCGCGGCGCCGGCCCCTGCCACAACTCGTAGTCGAGCCAGTCGGGTACGGACGCACCCGGCTTGAAGGTGGTCGGTCCTCGCCCGTTAGCGTACCAGGCGCGCCCGTAGTACGGCCGGCCGATGAGGCCGTCGCGGATTTCTTGAATGGCCTGAATGGACCGCGGTGACGACCGCTGCTGGTTCCCCATCTGCACCACAAGGTCCGGATGCTTCTGCTGCGCCTCGATGAGCATTTCGCCCTCGCGCGGGTTGTGGCTACACGGCTTCTCCACGTACACGTGCTTGCCCGCGTCCATGGCCATGAGCGTGGCGGGCGCGTGCCAGTGGTCCGGCGCGGCGATGACCAGCGCGTCCACCTCGTCATCGTCCAGTGCGCGCCGCACGTCCACCTCGCCCGTGGGCCGGCGCTCTTGCAGCGGCGGGCTGCCGTCTTGGGCCGTGCTCACGCTGGCGATGCAGCGCTCGATGGCGTGCTCGTCGACGTCGCAAATGTAGCCGACCTCGGTGCCCTCGGCCCGCGCGAAGGCCTCGGCCAACGCATGGCCGCGGCTGTTGACGCCCATCACGGCGACGACGACGCGGTCATTGGGGCCCCCTCGCCCGTAAATGGGAGACAGGTGGCCGACCATGCCCAGCCCGATGCCGGCGGCGGCCGTTCGCTTAATGAATGTACGACGCTGCATTCCTTCGTCCATGGGATTGAGAGGCTTGGTGAAAAAAGTCGTCAGTGGGTGGCCGGTCGAAGCGGGGATTTCGCAAGCAGACTATTGGGGCGGAGGCAGCTCGCGAATCTTGATGTTGCGGAACCAGAAATCATCGCTGTGATCCTGCAGCACGATGTGCCCTGCACGCCGCGTCCGGAAGCCCTCGATGTCGGCGTACTTGCTTGCGGCAAACAGCGAATCGAAGCGGGCGGAGGTCAGATCGTACTCCACTACCTTCTCACCGTTGAGCCAGTGCTCGCCGCGGTTGCCATCGAACACGAGCCGAGCCTGATTCCACTCACCCACCGGCCGCAACGATTTCTGATCGTTGGCCGGGATCAGGTCGTAGAGCGCAGCCGCCCGGTGGCTGGGCAACTCGGAGTCCGGATGGCGCTCGTCATCCAGCAGCTGATACTCGAACCCCAGTGCAGCGTACGCCGGATCGTGCGCCGTCGAGAGCGACTCGGACACGTTGTACTTGATGCCGCTGTTACCGGCCTCACTGGTTTTCCACTGGAATTTCAGTTCGAAGTCGCGGTAGGTGGCCTCCGTCGTAATGTCGCCGCCTTCAAGCGGTTGTCCGTCCTCGGCCGTCGGCACGTCGTCGCTCTCCATTTTTCGAATGGCGCCGTCTTCGATGACCCAGTGCTCTTCGGGGATGGCATCGCGGCCGAGGCCGGTCCAGCCGTCGAAGCTCTCTCCATCGAACAGCAAGGCCCACCCGTCGGCACGCTCCGCGTCCGTCAGTGTGTTGAGAGAGGCCGCATCCGTTTCGGAGTCCGTTTCGGACCCCGCGCCGCTGTCCGACGCGCAGCCGGTGACGCCAATGACGAGCCCCGTGCAACAGAGGGCGATGAGCAGGCGGAGCGATACAGTATGGAGCATAGCAGCAGGAAGTCGTTTGATGGTCGGTGTGGCTTGAGAAACTTCAAGGGCATTCGAGCAGGCGTCCCCTTCTTACGTGGTATCAGCAGCATGATCCCGTGCCCAGGCCCCCCCGTATGTGAACGGGGTCATGCATATAGTGTACGAAACAAGCAGGCTACTATGAAAGGAGCGTGCCTTTCTTTTTGATGCCGTCGTTCGGGGTCGGCAGGATGACAATGGCATGCGGGCGCCGGTCTGCCTCAGCACCCCGAGGGGCCTGTGACAAACCGGCGCATCCGCTCCCACCCATTTTGGGTACGCTCCCCTTCAGCAGCGCACCATGGTCTCTGTGATCATTAGCTACCGTAGCCCGGATTCTGTGGGAACTCCGTGCTGGTCCGGTCGCGCTGATCCTGCGGAATCGGGCGCAGCGCGTGGTGGTCCTCAACGTTACCCTTTGCGAACGGATTGTGCGTGTCTGCCCGCTCCACGAGCGTGCCGGTACGCACGAGGTCATACCACCGGTGCATCTCGCCCAGTAGCTCACGGCCTCGCTCGTCGAGGATGAAGTCGATGGTGACCGGGTTCGGAACCAGCGCGCGCAAGGCCGCCTGATTTGCGCTCTTGTCCCCATTCTCATCGGGACGCGCGGCACGGTCTCGCACGACGTTTACGTGTGCCCTAGCAACGCCGGCCTCCCCATTCTTCAACCGGGCCTCGGCGGCAATGAGATAGGTCTCAGCCAGCCGGAAGGCGAGGAAGTCTCGCGACCCACGGGTGTCGTTGATACTCGGCCGGTTCGAGTCCAGATGCTTCTTGAGCGTCGGGAAGATCTTGTCCGTATACATGTCCGGCGTGTAGACCTGATAGTCACGGGCCTGCTTCTCCGCCTCGGTCATGTCAAAGCCAGGAAGATACAGCGCCGTGTCGCCCTGTGCCAGATCACACTCTACGCCGTTGCAGGTGAATGTACCCGGATTGGTCGTCAAAAACACGTCCTTGAAGCTTCGCTCGTAGCGAACGTCTTCGTCCCGGTTTTCCCGAGCGAAAAGCGTCTCCAACGTGAACGTGGTGGGCCGGAATCGTTTCCAGGGCCGTCCATCACGCACATTGCGGTTCATGCCCGGCAGCACGTCGTACTCCATCAGGAAGTACAGGTGGAAGTTATTCCCCCCACCGTTGATCAACTGATTCTGGTCATACTGCACCGCCCAAACCACCTCAGCATTCTGCTGATTGTCGAACGCGAACACATCGCCAAAGTCGTCCAGCAGTTCGAAGTTGTAATTGTTGATCACGCCTTCGGCCAGGTCAGCCGCGTCCGCGAAGTCGCTGCTCTGGGCCGCATCCGACCAGCCGCGGGTGAGCAGCACGCGGGCGAGCAGATGCTCAGCCGCCGGCTTCGTGGCCCGGCCGTATTCGCGCGGGTCCACCGGCAGGTTGTTGATCGCGAAATTCAGGTCCTCGACGATCAAGCTGTACACGTCGGCGATGGGCGAGCGGGTCGCCTCAAGTTCCACGCCCTGTGTCTCTTCCGTGGTAATGTGCACCGGGCCGTACTGCTGCACGAGAACGAAGTAGTGGTGGGCGCGCAGGAACCGCGCTTCCGCTACGCGCACGGTGACGGCCTCTGAGGACAGGCCTTCTACGTTCTCGGCCCGGTTCACCACCGCGTTCGTGGCATTGATGCCTTCATACATCGCATTCCACAGCTGGCTGATGTACCCGGCCGAAGGGTCCAACTGCCCGGTGTACGAGTCGAAAAACTTCCAGCCGCCGTCCGACCCCTGCTGGTACGTGTCGGTGCCGAAGACGGTCATCGTGCCGCCGATTTGTTTCGCGTAGAAGTCCCGGAGGGCCGCATACGATCCGTTGACGGCAGCTTCGAAGCCTTCCGTCGTTTGGAAGTACTCCGACGGTACCTGTGACTTGACCTCCTGCTCGACGAGCGAGTCACATGCCGTAAAGCCCACGGCGAATGCTATGAGAAGCGTTAGGGTTGTAAGGTTGGTCCAGTATTTCATTGGGCTGTACGTCTTGGAAATGAGCAAAATCAGTGTCGGGCCTTACTGCGATCACTAAAGCGTGAGATTGAGACCCAACCGGAACGACCGCGTGGTGGGCGTATTGAGCTCCGGGAACTCGGGGTCGATCCCATTGTGATTCTGCACATAGGAGGAGAAAATGAATGGCTGCTCGGCCGTTACATACAGACGGAGCGCTTGCGCATTCACTCGATTCAGGATCGAGCCGGGGAGGCTGTAGGATAGCGTGGCACTCCTGATTTTCACGAAGTCACCACTGAAGTAGCCCATCGTACTGGCATAAATGGGACTCTCCTGATTCTGATTCGGACGCGGGAAATTCCCATCGGTGTTGTCCGGCGTCCAGTAGTCGACGTCGAGGTTGTTGTACCGCCCGAACAAGCTGTTCATGCTGGTGTGGGGAGCACTGTCGATCGTATTCCCGAAGCGTCCGACCAGGAAGACGGACAGGTTCCATCCCCGGTAACTGAATTGGGTATTGAGACCGGCCGTGACCTTGGGCTGCTCTTGCCCGAGAATGACCCGGTCCGCACCGCTGATGGATCCATCCCCATTCTGATCCTGGACCTTGATCTCGCCAGGGGTCTGGCCGAACTCATCGGCCTGCGCGGCCTCATCCTGCTGCCAGATGCCGAGGCGCTCGTAGTCGAAAAAGACCTCGACCGGCTGCCCGATGAACCATTCATTGCCGACGTCGTCCTCTTTGCCGTTGAAGAGCTCAACGATCTCTTCGTTGTTGTAGGCGATGTTGAAGTTAGTCCTCCAGCGGAATCCGTTCGGATCCTGGCTGTCGATATTGATGGACGTGACCGAAAACTCGACGCCGGAGTTGCGGGTCGCGCCGACGTTTTCCAGCACGCTGCCGAAACCGCTCGTAAACGGAATCTGCCGGCGCAGCAGCAGGTCCGTCGTGTTGGCGATGTAAGCATCGACGGAGCCGGAGACGCGCGAGTTCAGCACCTCGAACTCCACGCCCAGATTATACGTCGACGTGGTTTCCCACTTCAGGTCGGCGTTGCTGAGCTGACCCGGCCGGTACCCAAAGCCCGCGCTGTTTCCAAATGCGTACGTGGTCCGGTCCAACAGCCCGAGCGTCTGATACGGATCGATGGCCGTGTTGCCACTCTGCCCCCAGCTGAACCGGACGCGCAAAGCGTCAAACAGCTCACTGTTAGCCATGAACGACTCGTTGTCAACGTTCCAAGCGAGGGCGAACGAGGGGAAGAACCCGAAGCGATTGTTCTCGCCAAACCGCGAGGAGCCATCCAGCCGAGCCGTGGCCGTCACCAAATACCGGTCATCATAGATGTAATTCAGGCGGCCCATATACGAGACCAGCGACCACTGCTCGAAGTTACTATTGGCGCCCTCGATCACCTCGGCCGCGCCGAAGTTTTGATCTTCCATGACTTCGACCGGGATGCCGCGTACGCCCACGAACGACGATTCCTCTTCACGCTGCTGATAACTGAACAGCCCCGTGGCATTCAGCTCGTGGACGTTCGAGAAGGTGTTGCTGTAATTGACCTGGTTGTCGATCGTGTAGTTGAGCACGAAGTCTTCTTCCTTCGATCCATCGGGGGGGGCAAAGCGCTGCTCATTCGTGAGGCTGGCTGCAAAGTTGCCCTCTCGCCGCTGAACGAGGTCGGGACTGAAGCTAAACCGGTAGCTGAGCCCCTCCAACAAGCTCACATTAGCGAAGAGGCTGCTCAACAGACGGTATCGCTTCGTTTCGTCGATGATCGACCCATCCTTCACATCGTACAGCGGATTGGTGTTGAGGCCGTCCGAGGTCGGCAAAAAGACCAGGTTGCCATCCTGGCACTCCCGCAATTCTGTCTCTTCACAGAAGGCGGGGCCGAGCGGATTATTCTGCACGGACTCGAAGAAGGGATTCTCATCGGCATGATTCTGAACGCTGTAGCTACCGAGCGTGGACGTCCCGACCTGGAGCCAATCATTCACGGTCGCGTCGATATTTACTCGGGTGGTGTAGCGCTGGAACTCCTGCTGCGGAATGATGCCGTCGTCCAGCAGCGCGCCGAAGGACACGTTAAACCGGACGTCTTGGCTGCCGCCCGCGACGCTCACGTGATGACTTTGCTCCGAACCGCGTTCGATCAGCAGATCTTGATAATCGGTTGAGCGTCCTTGCTGAATCGACTCCAGTTCGACCGGCTCAAAGAGCTGCTCATCGGCTTCCGCGCTGACGCCTTCTGGATAATCGCCCGTCGTACGGCGCGACTCGCGCTTGTACTCGGCAAACTCGGCGCCATTGAAGACGTCCACCTGCCGGTACGGCATTTTCATGCTGGCGTAGCCGTTATAGCTGACCGACATCTGCCCCTCGTAGCCGCGCTGGGTGGTCACGATGATCACCCCGTTCGCCCCGCGGGCGCCATAAATGGCCGTCGCGGAGGCGTCTTTGAGCCCCTCAATCGACTCGACGTTCTGAGGGTTGATGCCCCCCAGCCCGCCGGTGAGCGGCACACCGTCGACCACGTACAGCGGATCGTTGCCCGCCGAGATCGACCGGTTCCCCCGGATACGCACCTGCGCGGCGTTGTCGCCCGGCTTCGTCCGGCCGCGCTGCACATACACGCCGGCCGACAGCCCCTGCAGCCCCAAATCGATGGAAGTGTTCGACACTTCCTGCAGGTCGCTCCCGCTGACCGAGGAGACCGCCCCCGTCACGTCGCGGCGCTGCTGTTCGCCATATCCGACGGCGACGATCTCATCCATCTGCATGGCGGAGGTCTCTAGCGCAAAGTCTAACGTAGCCGTCTCTCCCGCGTCGACAGTCACCTCTCTGGCCTGCTCACTGTACCCGACGAAGGTGGCCACGACCATGTAGCTTCCTGGCTCGACACCTGAAATTTCATACCGGCCGTCACTGTCGGTGGAGGCGCCCTGGCTGGTGCCTTCGATCACCACGCTGGCGCCGGGAAGGGTCGTCTGCGTTTCCGCATCGGTCACGACGCCGGTGATGCTGCCGGATTGCGCCCAGGCCGGAAGCGATGAAAAGGCGAAAACAAAAATGAACGCGGCGATCGCGCACCATGCAATTCGTTGCAACTGTTTCATAGCGGAGTCCCTCTTCGCGATTAAACGGAGTGTCTCAATCTCTCAAAAAAGCGCTTCCGTCTCCCGGAGCCTTTGGAGCCTTTCTGTAGGCTTGTTCTGGGAGAGCCAACACGACGTGCGTGGAGCCGATGCACCAAAGGCCTCGTGACCCATCCGGATCGATAAGGCAGGCCGGTCACCTCTCGACCGCGTGTTGGGCCCGGTGTACAACTGGTGTGAAGTCACCGGTTAAGCCCCTGTAACCAACACGGACGTAACGATACTTTCAAACTCCAAATATTAAGAAGCTGTGAATCAAATTTGCCCGAACGTTGCCGCCGCGGTAGGTTCAGGATACGTGCCGTGCGGCAGGGGGCAGCGCCGTCGTTTCCGCAACGGCATGTGGGAACGCCGGGTCAGCACGCGAGATGGATCAGCGATCGGACGGGGTGGCCTCAAGCAGCTCCAGTTCAACCCATCGCACATCGATGGCCTCACGCCCGGGAATC
>CAYFRX010000049.1:10886-15900 GCA_964345515.1 uncultured Rhodothermales bacterium | reverse complement strand
TTAATGCCGGCCTGGCCCGCTTGAAGAGCCGTTGAGAGCGGGCCGCCTCCGAAACCTCATCCCACCCTGAGCATTCTTGCGACACGATTTGTTTCTATTCGCTCAACGCCCCGCGCATGGATCGGCCCGTCCTCCTCGGCATTGAAAGCTCGTGCGATGACACGGCGGCAGCCGTAACAGCCGGTGGGACGCTGCGGTCTAACATCGTGTCGTCCCAGCACGCCGTGCACGAAGCGTACGGCGGCGTCGTGCCCGAACTGGCCTCGCGCGATCATCAGCGACTCATCGTGCCGGTGGTAAAGACGGCGCTGCAGGAAGCCGGTGTGACCCGTGACCTGCTCGACGCGGTGGCCGTGACGTACGGGCCGGGTCTCGCCGGCTCACTCCTCGTCGGTCTCAGCTTTGCGAAGGCATATGCGCTCGGTCTCGACATCCCGCTCATCGGCATCAACCCCCTAGAGGGCCACATCTACTCCGCCCGCATCGACCCGCCGCGGCCGCCGTTTCCGTACCTGTGCCTGATCGTCTCGGGCGGTCACACGCAGATCGTGCGTGTGGACGATGGGTTCCAGCACACCGTGCTGGGCCGGACGCGCGACGATGCCGCCGGCGAGGCGTTCGACAAAATCGCGCAACTACTCGATCTTGGCTATCCCGGCGGACCGGAAATCGACCGGCGCGCCCAGTCGGGGGATCCAACCTTCCACGCGTTTCCCCGCGCTGAGCTTGACGACTTCGACTTCTCGTTCAGCGGACTCAAGACGTCGGTCCTCTACTACCTCAACGAGTTCTCCGACGCGGAGCGCGAGGCCCTGCTCAACGATCACCTCGACGACGTGTGCGCGTCCGTCCAGCAGGCCATCGTGGACGTGCTCGTCACCACCGTACGCCGCGCGGCCCAGGCGACGGGCATCGAGCACGTGGCCATCACCGGGGGCGTCTCGGCAAATAGCACATTGCGCGCTGATGCCCGCCAGGCAGGCGACGAAGACGGGTTTACCGTCTACATCCCCGATACGGCGTACTGCATGGACAACGCGGCGATGATCGCCGTCACCGCATATTATAAATTGAAGGCTGGCTTCACCAGCTCCCTCACACTTTCTGCCGCTCCTCGGCTCGTGCTCTCGTAGTTTTCCCACCCGCATCGATCCAATATGCCGTCCTCCCACGCCTACCAAAAAGCCTCCGCTTTTGACGATGACCTGCCAGCGATTCCGGAATCCCCTACGGAAGACGATCTCAAGCCCTGGCGCGACCGCATCGACCAGATCGACCGCTCGATCCTCCACCTGCTTAACGAACGCGAGGCCTACGCCGACATGATTGGGCACATCAAGAGTCAGCTCGACATTCGCGCCTTTGCGCCGCACCGGGAGGCTGAAGTGCTGGAAAACGTCGTGTCGCTCAACGAAGGCCCCTTTTCGGATAACGCCATCCGCCGCATCTTTGAGCAGATCATTGAGGAGACACGCTCGCTCGAACAGCGGAAGTATGAAGGCACCGATCAGTAGCCACACGTGGCACTGAACTTGTAATAATCACCGCTCTCTCCTGCCCGTTTAATTTAGATGCACACGCCGCGATAGTAATTACGACCTTTCGCGTTGCTACGGCTTCCTGTTGCGGCTTCCACTGATCACGCATGCTGAACCGCTTTCGCACATACCTTCTTGCCGCCCTGGTGGGCGGCCTCGTGCTCGCCGGCACAGGCGCTTGGATAATCTTTGGTGCCAACACGCCCAACTACGGGGGCGAGCGCAGCGTCAAGGTCCCCCCTGGCGCCGACTTCGCGGCTGTCGTCGACTCGCTGGAAGAGCGGGGCATCTTGGCCTCACAGGCGACCTTTCGCCTGGTGGGATGGCTGTCCGGATGGCGCCATCAGGTGAAGACAGGTCACTACACGTTCGAAGCCGGCGCCTCCAACTACCGGATGCTCAACGTGCTGCGCCGGGGCCTGCAGACGCCCATCCGCGTCACCATTCCGCCGGGCTCGCGGCCGGAGGTGGTGGCTGCCGTGGCGGGCCGCGACATGGCGTTCACGCCGGCCGAGTTCCACGCGGCGCTGCGCGACACGGCGCTGGCGGCGGCGCTCGACACGGACACGACGACCCTGTTCGGCTACATGATGCCAGAGACGTATTTCTTCTACTGGCAGACACCCGCCGAAGAGGTGGTGCGCCGCATCGAAGAGCAGTTCGACACGTTCTACGAGCGCAATCTCCAGGCCGGCGCCGACAGCCTCGATCTGACGAAGTCTGAACTCGTCGCGCTGGCTTCCATCATCGAGTGGGAAACCGGCATCGTGGATGAGAAGGTCCGCATTGCAGGCGTCTACTTGAACCGGCTCGATCGCGGGATGCCGCTCCAGGCCGACCCCACCGTGCAGTATGCTGTGATGGAGCGCGAAGGCCAGAAGCGCCGATTGCTGTTCAAGGACTACGACATCGAGCACCCGTACAACACGTACAACTTCCGCGGTCTGCCGCCGGGTCCGCTCACCAATCCGTCGCCGTCGTCCATGCGGGCGGTGGTGAACGCCGAGGACCACCGGTACTTTTATTTCGTGGCGACGGGCGATGGCGACCACACCTTCAGCCGGACGCTCCGCGAGCACGTGCGCGCAGCGAATGAGTACCGGCGCCTCATGCGGGAGCGCCGCCGCGAGCAAGCCTCTTCTGATAACAGTTAGGTCGCCCTGCTGCGTTCGAAGCGTGCGTTCAGAACGAGTACGTGAGCCCGACGAGGAACTGGCTGCGGGTAAGTTCCTCGTCGACGAACGGCGCCACAATGTCTACCCCCTCGCCCGGCACCGTGACACTTGCGTACGGCCGATACTGATCGTCGAACTGCTCCCGCATCCAACTGAAGTCGATGCGAAGCTGCGGGTCGAACTGGTAGCTGAAGCCTGCCGCGAGAAACGTTTTTGCCCGGTCGGTGGTCTCGTCGTTAGGCAGCTGGATCTCCACCTCACGCGGATCGGGCTGATAGGCGTAGCCCCCCCGAACGGTGAGATCGTCGAATTGATACTCGGCGCCAATACGGCGATTCACTACGGCACCGAAGTCGCGGATGCGCCGGTTGGCCGATCCGAAATCGGTGTCGTCGGCGCGTAGGCGGAGCTGGGTCCAATCGACAAGCTCCACGTCGCCGGTGAGCCGCAGGCTGCCGAGGTGGAGTGCCACGCCTCCCCCGACGCGCCATGGCGAGCGCACGGAATAGTCGAACTCGCTGCCTCCTGTCTCACCACTTGCAAGCGAGCCTCCATCATCGAAGAACGTAGTCACACGCGTGCCAAACGTCTCGTTCACCGCGTGCCAGGTGGGCGTCTCCAGCACGATGCCCGCGCGCAGGCTCGACGTGAGCTCCGCCGTCAATCCGCCCCGCAGGCTGACGCCGGCGAGCTCTGATGTGATGGTCTCCTCCACGTCGAGCTGATCGAAACCGCTCAGAAAACCGCCTTCAACGGCCACTTCGTACAGCTCAGGCGTATTCTGATTATTGAAGTCGATCTCCTGGTAGAAGCGTGTGAAGCGATACGTTCCGAAGGTCAGGTTGATGGACGCCCCCGCCATCACGCCTTGAGCCGCTTCAAAAGCGCCCCCGAAGCTCGCCTCCGTGACCTGCCCTTCCTCGATGACTTCGTCCGCCTGCTCGATGGTGGTACCGGGCGCTACTGCCTGGAGGAACGGATACTCGCCGTTGTCGAAGGCCGCTTGGTCGAATTCGATAGCCCCGGCGTTGAAGGCACGGCGTGGAGCATCAAAGTCGAAGGCCAAATCGCCGCCTGAAAGGACCTGGAAATTGCCGGGTCGCGGCAGAAATGTGTCCGTGATGGAGTTGGCCCCGTTCTGTCCCACATACTCCAGGGAACGCTCAAAGATCGTCCGCTGATTCACGCCACCAGCCAGCACGAGGGAGCCCCGCCGGGTTGGAAATCTGTAGGCGAGGCCCGCATGTCCAAGTCCGAAGTCTGTAATGCTTTGCAGGTTCGTAGAGATGCGCGGGTCTTGGCCCTCCAGGGCAGCCGGCTCATAGCGCGCGTCGTCCTCAACGTCGAGCACGCTGAACGCTCCTGCAACCTGCGAGCGGCGCAGGTACCCGAGGCCCGCCGGATTGATAAACAGCGCGCTGACGTCGCCGATGCCTCCAATCCCGGCACCTGCTAGTCCGGTCGCCCGGGCTCCGGCGCCCGGCCACTGCACCGAAAAACGCAGCGCATCATCGGCGGTCTGTGCCTGGGCAGGTACGACCGCTACCAGTAGCAATGCCAACACGATCCCGCCTCCAACACGACTCATCGACCGCCAGAGAGTACCAGGTCCGACGCCGGTTCGCCGCTTCTTGCGAATAAACATAAGGACTTGATATTTATGAACTTAAAGAAATGGACTTCGATGGAACTGGGCATAAAAAAGGCCCGCGCCGTTCCACACGGGCCCTTGAATGGGTGCCTCAAGTACGTCGGTGGGCTAGTTGCCTCCGCGTCCGCTTTGGTCGGACCGGCGCGAGGATCGACCCGATGAGCGACTGCTGCTCCGGCTGCTGCTGCGGCCAGAGCGAGCGCTGCTGCGCCCTCGGTTCGACGATGAACGCACGGAGCGGTTTGAGCCGCGGCTGGAATTGCCGCGTGAGCGTACGGAACGCGATGAGCTGCGGCCGCGGTAGCGATTGTTTCGGTCGCGCCGTTCGACGCGCTGCCGGTTCCACCGCTGGCGGCGGTCCTCGTAGCGCTGGCGGCGCTGGCGTTCTATGACACGCTCCCGATCGGGGGCCGGTGCAAGCCGCTCGGCCGGGATGCGCTGCGTGCGCCGTTGGATGGTGGGCGCGTCGGAGGACGTCCGTGGCGTGAAGACACTGTGCCGGGCCTCATCGGTGCCTCCGCTGCGGCCGCTGCGCCGAGTGCTTCGACCGCTGCTGCCCCGCGTCGCCGTTGAGCCGGAACGGCCTACACGACCACGCTGCCGCGTGGTACGCGTCGTCGAGCGACCGGCCCGATCGGTTCGCCGGTCGG
>CAYFRX010000049.1:0-10786 GCA_964345515.1 uncultured Rhodothermales bacterium | reverse complement strand
ACCGCGCGACTGGCTACCGCGCGATTGAACCGAGCGGCCTGTCGTCGTGGTGCTGCGCGTGGTGGCACTGCGCCCCACCCGCGTCCGTGGGGCCGCAGTGCTCCGCGCCGACGTGCTGCTCTGCTCGCTGGTGGATCGCCGTGCGACGCCGCGGGTGCTGCGCGTCGCCGAGCTCCGCCCGACGGTGGCTCCACGCGGCTGATACGTGCGCCGTGCACCGCGGGCAATGAAGGACCCCGAGTAGCCCGAATAGCCCGAGTAGTAATACGGCGAGTACCCTCCGAAGTAGCCGTAGCTCAAGTGGTACCGATGCCGATAGAAGGGCCGGTACCGGTAGTAGGGATATCCGAATCCAAAGTGGAAGGAAACCCTAAACCGCGACCCGTAGAAAAACGGATCGTAAAAGAACGGATCGGAGAAGCCGAAGCGGTAATGATGGTCCAGATCGGTGAACGCGAAATGGAAGCGCGTACGGGAGATCCCAATGCCGTACAGCGGGTCGCTGTAGAACGGATCGCCGAAGAGCGCATCGTAATAGAATGGGTTGCCGTAGTGGAGATGCCCCAAATACCGGAGCCGGTCCTCGTACACCGATCGGTTGATGAGCCCCTCGCGGCGCGCCTCATATACCTCCCACACGGCGTCTTCCTTGTAATCGCCGGAGTACGTCGACGGCGCTGCGGTCCGTTCTTGGACGGCAGCCGGCTGCTGGTGGTCTACGGTGGCGAGCTGGGTGTAGCAGCCCGTCAACCCCAGCATCATCAGGACGACCAACCCTGTGCCGAGTTGGCTCCAGAACGGATGGTGTGTTGCACTTAGTACGCGTTTCATAATCATCCCCCGGCAATGGAGCCTTCGATAAGATATATTGGCTTAGCTATTGACGCATCATGCGCAACGTATGTTACACTATTTGCGCGCGATAGTTCAGCTTTCGTCAACTTCCGTTTTGCATAATGCATAGCCGCGCGGTCCGCTGCTTTCGTAACATCCGCGTGCTCATTGGGGTTGCAAAGAGCGGACCCGCTGCGTTTCTCCATGCAGCGCCCCCGCCACGCTGTCATTCAGGCCGACACGCCGTCTCCTAAACCTACCATTCCTGTACACTATGGCCGACGCAGTCACTTCTCGCGCTGACGATTACTCTCAGTGGTACATCGACGTAGTCCGCAAATCCAAGCTGGCCGACTACTCGCCCGTGCGCGGGTGCATGGTCATCCGCCCCAACGGATATGCGTTGTGGGACAACATGAAGCGTGCGCTCGACGATATGTTTAAGGCGACCGGCCACGAGAACATGTATTTCCCACTCTTCATCCCGCAGCGGTTTATGGCGCGGGAGGCCGAGCACGTGGAGGGCTTTGCGAAGGAGTGCGCCGTCGTGACCCACTCGCGGCTGACCACCAACGAAGAGGGCGAGCTGATCCCCGACCCGGAATCCGAGCTCGACGAAAGCCTCATCGTCCGCCCCACCAGCGAGACGATCATCTGGAACACCTTTGCCGACTGGATCCAGTCGTACCGCGACCTGCCGCTGCTCATGAACCAGTGGGCCAACGTGGTGCGCTGGGAGATGCGCACGCGGCTCTTCCTCCGCACCATGGAGTTTCTGTGGCAGGAAGGCCACACGGCCCATGCCACGAAGGAAGAGGCCGTGGAAGAGACGCGCCGGATGCTCGACGTGTACACCCGCTTTGCCGAAGAGTACATGGCGATGCCGGTGATTCGCGGCGTGAAGACGTCGAGCGAGCGGTTCGCAGGCGCCGTCGACACGTACTGCATCGAGGCGCTCATGCAGGACGGCCGGGCGCTACAGGCCGGCACGAGCCATTTCCTCGGTCAGAATTTCGCGCGGGCGTTCGACTGCACGTTCGCCAACCAGAACAACGAGGAGGAATACGTGTGGGCTACCTCGTGGGGCGTCTCGACCCGGCTGATCGGCGGTCTCATCATGACGCACTCGGACGATCAGGGGCTCGTGCTACCGCCCAAGCTGGCGCGCTGGCACGCCGTCATCGTCCCCATCTACTTCAACGATGACCAGCGCACGGCCGTGCTGGAGAAGGCCGAGCAAATCGAGCAGCAACTCACCGACGCCGGCCTTTCTATCCACCTTGATGACGACGACACGCAGAGCCCGGGCTGGAAATTCAATGAGTACGAGCTCCAGGGCGTCCCGTTGCGCATCGCCATCGGGCCGCGCGACCTGGAGAATGACAATGTGGAACTCGCCCGCCGCGACACGCAGGAGAAGAATATCGTCCCCCAGGCCGGGCTGACCGAGCGCGTGCAGAACCTGCTGGACGAGATCCAGACGACGCTCTACGAGCAGGCCCTCGAATACCGCGAGGCCCACACGACACGCGTGAACTCGTACGATGCGTTCAAGGAGGTGCTGGAAGAGAAGGGCGGCTTCGTGCTCGCTCACTGGGACGGCACGGCGGAGACGGAAGCACGCATCAAAGACGAAACATCGGCCACTATCCGCTGCGTTCCGCTTGACCGGGAGGACGAACCGGGCGAAGACATGCTCACCGGCAAGCCGTCAGACGGCCGGGTGGTCTTCGCGAAAGCCTACTAAACGCCATCCTCTTTGGGGCGAGTCGTAACGCCAAAGGCCTTGTATGCTCCGAAAACAGGGTATATCTGCGCCGAATGATTGGTGCGCTGCCGTTGATTGCGTTTCATCTTTGTGATTCCAGGGGCTTTTTCTCCGCACGCCCTTCAGGACGCGTCCGCAACCGGTATAATTCTTGGGCGTTGGTAGAGGACGCCCGTTGCCGCTTGATTTCGGGCGAGCGATGCGCTCTCGACGCCGTTCTCGCCGTTTGCAATGAGGCGACCCTCGACGGTTACGTCGTCTTTTCCATCAATTCGCTACAGCGTGGTTGGCATGCGTTGGCTGATCGCCCTCGGGCTTGGCATGGTATTGTGCAGCACGACCGGGGCATTCGCACAAAACTGGGGCACCGTGGAGGGACGGATCACGGAGACCGCAGATGAGACCCCGCTCCCTGGCGTCACCGTGCTGGTGCAGGGAACGGACTACGGCACGGCCAGCACCGAAAACGGTCGGTACCGCCTGCGCCTCCCTGCGGGGCGCTATCGCCTGCGCTTCTCGACCGTGGGCTATCAGACGCACACCGATTCCGTCGTCGTCCAGAGCAACGCCGCCCCCCGCCTCGACGTGACGTTGACGCGCTCCGTGCTGGAGATGGAGGGTGTCACTGTGGAGGACGATCGCTCTCAGGAAGCCGGCGTCTACGAGATGGATCCCGAGGACGTGCAGAACATGCCTACGCCCTTCAAGGACGGCTTCCGGGCGCTCAAGGTGATTCCGGGGGTCGCGAGCAATAATGAGCTGTCGCAACAGTATTCGGTGCGCGGGGGCGGGTACAACGAGAATCTGATCTTCATTAACGGCTTCGAGGTGTACATGCCGTTCCGCCCGCGGCAGGGAGAGCAGGAAGGCCTAGGCCTCTTGAACCCGGACCTGGCGCGCACCATCACCTTTTACACCGGCGGCTTTCCTGCGCGCTACGGCGGCAAGCTCTCCTCCGCGCTCGACGTGGACTACGGCGCGCCGGAGCGTCCCGTGACGGGCTCGGCGGCCCTCTCGTTGCTGGACGCCAGCGTGAACGCGGGCGGATCGGCGTTGGACGACCGGCTGAGCTGGAACATGGGCGTGCGCAAAGCGCAGGCGCAGCGCTTCTTCAGCACGCAGGAGCTCAAGGGCGATTACGACCCGGACTTCACCGACGTGCAGGGCCTCGTTCGCTACCGGCTCGCGCCCGGCCACGCCGTCGAAGCGCTCGGCATCTGGGCAGATCACGAGTTTCGACTCGACCCAAGCAACCGAAAAACGTACTTCGGTATCCTCAGCCGCGACCCGAATGTACCGTCGGACCTACAGGCGTTCTGGACGGAGTTCGACGGCGCGCAGCGGGATGGTTACACCACGCGGTTCGGCGGTCTGCGGTTGGAAGATCAGCTCTCGTCCCGCTTCCGCATGACGCACGACGCAGCGTATTTTGGCACGGAGGAGCGCGAATTCTTCAACATCCAGGGCAGCTCCGAGCTGTTCCAGGTGGATCCAGGCGGCGACCCAAACACAGGGGCTGGCCACTTCGGCATCGGCCAGTCGCAGCAGATCGACCGTGCTGACAACGCCGTCACTGTCAACACGCTGACGGGCAGTGGGCAGTACAACCTGAACCTCGACCGCCACGCGCTGGAGGCCGGCTGGCACGTGCGCTCCCTCCGCTTCGACGACCGGATCAACGAGAAGTCTGTGATCCGCGCGCGTGTGAGCGCCGAGTCCCAGCGGCGCGTCCGCATCGTGGCCGACAGCCTGGTGGATCGAGCGGCTCTCGATGCCGCCCAAACGGGCCTTTACGTGCAGGACGCGATCGACGTGCTCCCGACCCGCGACCGGTTCATCGTGATCGCCGGCCTCCGCACCGACTACTATTCGTTCAACGACGAGTGGACGGTGTCTCCCCGGCTCTCGGCCCGCTTCCTCGCCTCCGATCGGCTGACGCTCACGGGCTCGTGGGGCCTCTACCACCAAAAGCCCACGTACCGCGAGCTGCGCGGCAAGCCGGAGCCCGGCGAGTCCATCCTCGACGCGCTCAACCGCAACCTCCAGTCGCAGCGGTCGATGCAGTTCGTGGCCGGCACCGAGTACTTTCTTCCCCAAGAGCGGCTCTATTTCCGCGCCGAGGCATACTACAAGGATCTGCACAACGTCATCTCGTACGACATCGAGAACATCCGGGTGGAGTACTCGGGGGAGAACGACGCGAGCAGTTTCATCTACGGGCTGGACCTGCAGCTTCGCGGCGAGTTCGTGCCGGGCCTCGAAAGCTGGTTCAACTACAGCTACCTGGTGGCCCGCGAGCGGTTCAAGGCGGCGTTTCAGACGCGCTACAACCAGGGCCTCGTACCCCGCCCGACCGATCAGCGCCATACCTTCTCAGCCTTCGTGCAGGACTACGTGCCGGGCGACAAGTCGTGGAAGCTGCACCTGCGTGCCCTGTACGGCAGCGGACTGCCGTACACGCCGCCCGTGCCCGGCCCGAGCATTGGCGCGGAGGGCGTCGTGCAAGTTCCTGGCCCGCGCATGGCCGGCCGGCTGAGCCCGTACCGCCGGGTGGACCTCGGCGCGACCAAAGAGATCGTGGTGGCGGAAGAGGGGCTGTCCACCCCCATCCGGTTGGATCTCACGCTGGAAATCCTCAACATTTTCGACATGACGAACACCGTCTCGTACACGTGGGTCCCCGACGGTGGCAACGAATGGACGCGCATCCCGAAGCGCCTCACGCCGCGGACTCTGAACGCCCGCGTTCGCATCCAGTTTTAAAGGAGATCACGCTCCTGCCCCCATCCCCGCCCCTCTTTAATGGCTGAATCTTCCAACCCCAACGCAGACGCGTTCTTCGAGTCCGGACGCTCCCGACACGAGCAGCTGAGCGACTGGTTGCGTTCCAAGATTGAGGACGGCACCTATGACGTAGACGACCAACTGCCCTCGGAGCACCAGCTCAGCGAGCGGTTTGACGTGAGCCGGATCACGGTGCGGCGCGCGCTGCAGACGATCGAGAACGAGGGACTCATCTATCGCCGGCAGGGCCTCGGCTCGTTCGTGCGCGACCGGCGGGCCCGCCAGGGCCTCGTGCGTCTCACCGACTTTGCACAGGACATGGCCCAGGCCGGCTTGGAGGCCTCGTCTGAGGTGCTCCATCACGCGCAGGAAACCGTGCCGCCCGATGTCGCGTCGCCCCTGCAGCTTGACGCCGACGCGACCGTGGTGCAACTCGATCGCCTCCGCCTCGGCGACGGCCACCCCGTCGCCTTCGACCGGACGTGGCTGCCCCTTTTCTACGCGCAACTGCTGGAGGGGCACGACCTCGCGCACGAGACGATCTACCGCATCCTGGAGCGCGAGTACGAAATCCCCGTGCTTCGCGGCCACTATCGCATCACCGCTGAGAACGCGCCAGCCCCCGTGGCCGACCCGCTCGGCGTGCCATCCGGCCGCGCGCTCCTGCTTATCGAGCGGCTCTCTCTGACGCAGGGCGACAAGCCGGTGTACTTCCAACGCCGCTATTATCGCAGCGACCGCGTGGCGTACGAACTCGAACTGGAGCGTGATACGAGCGGCCACCCCGACCTGTCCGGCGGCTGGCCCATGCAGACGTTCGAGCCCGTCTTCAGCGCGGCCGAGCGCGGGGCCAATCATGATGAATCATGATGCCACAGCAGACTCGTGAGCTCCCTACATAGCCGCGAGGCGGGGAAGCTGCTTGATCCGGAACGCATTCCACGTCACGAATGCGCTGCTCAGTGTCATCACCGCGACGGCGGCGAGCGGGTGCAGTAGGCCGGCGACAGCCAAGCCAAGGCCAATCGCATTGTAGCCAAACGTCCACGTCAGGTTTTGGCGGATGATGCGCCCCGTTCGATCGGCGAGCGACTTGAGCCAGGCGACGCCGCGCAGATCGAGGTTGTAGAGCGTGACGTCAGCCGCCTCTATCGCGATCCGCGCGCCGGAGGCCATGGCAACGCCCACATCCGCCTCCGCCAGCACGGCCGCGTCATTAATGCCATCGCCCACCATGATGACGGCGTCGTGCCTTGCACGCAGGTGCGCTACACGATCGGTCTTGCCAGCAGGCGTCATCGCGCTGCAGACCGGCACGCCGAGCCGCTGCCCCACGCGCCGCGCTGCGGTCGAGCGGTCGCCGGTCACCATTTGGAGCGCTAGTCCCTGACGGCGCAGCGACGCTATGCCCGCCTCTGCGGTGGGGCGAACTGCCTCACGCAACACCAGGAGCGCAACGACCTTGTCATCTACGGCGACGAACAACACAGTCTCCCCACCGTCTTCCCGATCCGTCGCGTCCTTGGACAGGGCAGGCGGCACAGACAACGCCAGCGCGTCGAGCAGCGGCGCCCCCCCAACCGCGACGCGGTGCACAGCGCCATCGTCCTGGACCGTCCCCACCACGCCTTTCCCGGCCATCGTCTGCACCGATTCGGTGGGAAGCATATCGAGCCCGCGCGCGTCCGCCTCCTCCACGACGGCATCCGCCAGCGCATGCTGGGTGCCGGCCTCGACGGAGGCTGCCATGCGCAGGAGGTGATCTTCACGCCACGCCCGGCGAGGGGCGAGCGGTTGGGGGGCGCCGGCGAACGCCACATGGGACTGGACGACCTCCACGGCCTGCGTATCGAGCGCGCTGAGCGTCCCCGTCTTGTCGAACAGCACGGCCGTGGCGCGCTGCAGGTCGAGCAGCGTCTGCCCGGAGCGTACGAGGATGCCCTCGCGCCCGGCCTCCCCGAGCGCCACGACGAGCGATAGCGGGATGGCCAGCCCGAGCGCACACGGGCAGGTGATGAGCACCACGCTGAGCGCGGCATATAGCGCCTTCTCAAACCCTGCCAGGTAGAACCACGTGCCGAACGTGCCCAGTGCGAGCACGATCACCGCAGGGATGAGCCATCGCATGATACGGTTGGTGAGCGAGACGAGGCGAGGCGGCCGCTCCAGGGCCCGGCGCATCATCTGCTCCACACGGGCGAGCCGCCGCTCTTCGGCCACGGCCGTCGCCTCGATGGTGAGGCCCCCGTCGAGGTTGGCCGTGCCGGCGAACACCTCATCGCCCGCCGTCTTGGCATCGGGACGCGCTTCGCCAGTAAGGCTGCTCTCGTCGACGAAGCTTTCGCCGGTGACGACGCGCCCATCCACCGGAAAGACATCGCCGGCGCGGATACGTACGCGGTCGCCCGGTCGCAATGCGTCCCCGGCCACCGCGCCCGGATCAGGATCCAGGCGCTCGTACGTCGTGTCGGGCACGTCGAGGAGGCGCCCTAGCACGCGGGTGGTTCGCTCTTTGGCGCGGGTCGTGAGGTAGCGCCCCAGCGTGTAGAGCGCGAGCAGCATCGTCGCCGTCTCCAGATAAATGGGGCCTGTGCCTCGCAGGTACGATGCCACGCTCACGGCCACCGCGCTACTCGTACCCAGCAGAAACAGCACGTGCAGCGTGAGTCGCCTCCTTCGCAGGTCGTGCCACGCACTCTTCAGGAGCGGCATGCCCAGCAGCCACAGTGCGGGCACGGCGACGATAAGCAGCACCCAGTGCGCCGTGCCGATGTCGTGTTGCAATTGCCGCAGCGCACCGAATCCGTACTCCGTGCTGATCGCCAGGCTCAGCACCATCACGAACCCGGCCATCAGTGCGCCCGCGAAGAAGCGGTAGAGCAGCCTCTGCTCGTCAGACGATCGCTCCTCGGCCGCCACGGCCTCATCGGAGCCAATGACCTCGTCCATCATGCGGCAGCCGTAGCAGCAGTAGTGCGCCGAGGATGCCTCGTTCCCTCCGGGGATGCCTTGGTCGGAGAGTGGCAAGCCGCAGTGATCACAGCGCTCCATGATGATCTAGCAGGATGCTGGCCGAGTCAGTTGGCAGTGGCTACGACCGTGTCCGCTGTGGCGCCGCCGGGGATGCCGCGGTTCGCGTTCAGTTCCTCGGCCGTCCATGGCTGGGCGCGGCCCTCGGTGGCTTCACGCACGCGTCGCACCTCATCGGCAACGACCTCGGAGGCGCTATTGCTCCAGCTCTGGCGAACGTGCGTGATGACGGCCGCGATCTCCGCATCGCTCAGCTGGCTGCCCCACGCCGGCATGGCGCCGTTGTAGGTCACCCCCTGCACGTCCACTTCTCCTTGCATGCCATGCAGCAGAATGCGCACGATACGGCCTTTGTCGCCCGTTACCCAGTCGGTGCCGTCAAGCGGCGGGAAGGCGCCGGACACGCCTTGGCCGTTGCTCTGGTGGCAGTTGGCGCAGCGCGAGCTGTAGATCTGTGCGCCGCTCACGGCGACCTCGGCCCCCGTCCCTGCTGGCTCCACAGCGGCCCGTTCGGGCGACTGCAACCACGGAGAGGGGCTGAAGTCGCCAATGTAATTGCCCAGGTAGAACGTGCCAAACAGCACGACGCCGAAAATGGTCATCCACAGCCACATGGGCGGCGCCTCGCCCCCTTCCGGGCGCAGCGGCTGCTCGCGAAAGAGCGGCACCAGCTGGTCGATAGGCTCTTCCGTCTCCGATGTGGGCGACGGCGGCGAGGGCGCCTCATCCGGTTGCTTGGGATTGCGTTCAGCCATGGACTCGGGATATGATTACTGTGAAGGACATCAGGAGCCCCCCTGCTCGCTGTCGAGCGGCTCAATCTGGAGCGTCATCAGGTATTCGTAGAGGGCGAGTGCCTCGTCGGTAGCCACCACAACCTGCCCGTCGGGCGGCGCGTAGTCTGGACTGATCGGCACGGTGACCTCCGAGGGGAGCACCTGGCTCTCGGGCTTCACCTCGAACAGGTACGGATACGCCGGCATGATGGAGCCTGGGCTCACCGAGCGGGGCTGGTAGAGGTGCGCCAGATGCCAATCCTGGCTCGGCTGACGGCTCGCGATGTCGTGCAGATCGGGGCCGGTGCGCATCGTGCCTAGCAGGTGGGGCCGGTCGAACGTGTAATCGCCCGGCAGCGAACCGCGCGGGCCCCACCCGCGCTGCATGTCCGACCCAAACCCCTCGGGCCGTACCTGCTGGCTGTGGCAGTAGATGCAGCCCTCCCGGATGTACACCTGGCGGCCCTGCGCTTCCTCGAAGGTGTAGGCGTCGCGGCCGGGCGTCGGCTCGATGGTTGCCAGCTGCAGGTTGGGCAGTAGCGCCAGCGCTGCGAAGCTCATGGTGATGGCCGCGAAGGCACCCATGAAGATGATGATGGCGCGCGTCATAGGAATCAGGGGGTCGTGCTACAGCAGAGGGGGCAGGGTGGCACGCAAGGACGGCTCATTCCGGCATGGCCGTCCGCGCCGCCGTGTCGGGCGTCTTCGTATCGAACAGGCCGTCGGGCACCGAGCGGAAGTAGGTGGGCCCCGCCGGCTTCTCACCGCGCTGCACGACGATCTGGTACAGCAGGTAGGCGAAGATGAGGTGGCCGAGGGTGAGCAGCACGCCGCTGATGGAGCGGACGTAGAGCCAGGGCCGCGTGTCCTGCACAATTTCCAGAAAGGCAATGTCGGCATTCATCAGTTGGAAGCCCTGGATGACGCCCCCGATTTGCAGGGCCACGACGTACATGCCAATGCCAAGCCCTGTGAGCCAAAAGTGCGCACTGATGAGCCCTGGATGCCCCCACTCCCACCCGGTGATACGTGGCATGATGTAGTAGATGGCCCCGTACGTGATCATCGTGGCGAAAGCGTATACGCCGAGGTGCGCGTGCCCGATCGTGTATTGCGTGAAGTGCGTCACCTCTTGCCAGAAGCGCAGCGATTGAAGCGAGCCCTGCAGGCTGACCGCCGTGTAGCTCATCGCGCCGAATACGACGAAGCGGAGCGTCGGGCTGTAGAAGACTTTCTTGAAGTGTCCGATGACCGTCAGGTGGTGATTTACCGCCACCACGATGACGGGGATGATCATCATGAAGCTGAAGACGATCGACACCGTGGCGATCCACTGCGGCGCCGGCCCGCCAACGAGGTGATGCACGCCCGCCCAGTTGTAAAAAAGGGCCAGCGTCCAAAAGCCAAGGTACGACAGGTGGTAGCTATAGACCGGCCGCCCGAGTACCTTCGGGATAAAGTAGTACGCCGCCGCGAGTCCAACCGGCGTCAGCCACAGCCCCAGGATGTTGTGTGCGAACCACCAGTTGACCGTCCCATGCGGCACCCCCGTGTAGATGGGCAGTAGCGCAGCAATCAGCAGAAACGGCGTCCA
>CAYFRX010000048.1:0-15913 GCA_964345515.1 uncultured Rhodothermales bacterium | reverse complement strand
GTGTGCCTCTCATTCGGGGATGTAGTGGCCGACGGTGACGCGCTGCGGCTGGAGGTACGTCTCGGCCACACGCTGCACGTCGGCGGCAGTGACGCGGTCGATGCGGTCGAGGTACGTCGTGTAGAGCGTCCAGTCCCCTGCGGCGATGGCCTCATTGAGTTGCGAGGCGATGGCGAACGGCCCGTCGCGCCCGAAGGCCTCCTTGGCCTTGAGCTGCGTCTTGGCGCGCTGGAGCTCCTCGTCGGTGATGCCCTCCTGCTGCACGTCGCGCACGACCTCGCGCATCCCCGCTTCGACGGCGTCGTGCGTGGCCTCGGGCGTCAAGAAGGCGAACAGCGAGAACAGGCCCGGATCCCGCAGCCGCGCGCTCATCGCGAACACGTCCGCCGTGAGCCCCCGGTCGGTGAGCCGCTTGAACAGCCGGCTTCCCTTGCCAGAGGCTAGCACGCGGGCCAAAATGTCGAGCGCGTCGGCATCCTCCGACAAGCCCTCGGGAGATTTGTAGGACGTCATCACGGCCCCCAGCTGCCCCTCTTGGTGAACCTTCACGCGGCGCTCGCCCTGCTGCTCAGGCTCGCGCGTGTGCATCTCGGGGATGGGCTCGGGGGCCGCCTCCAGCGCGCCGAAGTACTCGTCCACGAGCGCCAGGGCCTCCTGCCGATCCACGTCGCCGATGATGGAGATGGTGGCGTTGTTCGGCCAGTAGTACGTATCGTAGAAGTGACGCAGCCCCTCGGGCGTGACATTTTCGATGTCGCTCCGCCACCCAATCGTGGGGTGATGGTACGGGTGGGCGACAAAGGCCGCGCTCCAGACGGCGTCGTAGAGGTTGCGCAGCGCTTCGTTCTTGCCGCGGTCGTACTCGTTCAGGATGACCGTGCGCTCGCTCTCCAGATCTTCGGCATCGAGCAGCGCCCCCCGCATCCGATCCGCCTCGATCTCGATGGCCAGCGGCAGGTGCTGTTTGGGCAGCATCTCGTAGTAGTTCGTCCGATCGAACCACGTGGTCGCGTTCACCCGCGCCCCGACGCGCTGGAGCGTCTCGAAAATTGACGTGCCCTTCTTTTTGTGGAAGCGCTCGGTGCCCTTGAACATCAGGTGCTCCAGGATGTGCGTGGCGCCGGTGAGGCCCGTCCACTCGTTGCGGCTGCCCACGTGGTAGGTCACCATGAAGGCGACGACGGGTGCCGCGGCCTGTTCAAGCACGAGCACCCGCAGCCCGTTGGACGTCAGCGTGTATTCTTCGATGCCGCCCGAGGCGTCGACAAACTCAAAGGTATCCGGAAGGTCCGTCGGCGAGGGCGCGGTGGTTGGTGAGGCCATAAGCGAACAACAGGATAGATAGGATGATCGAGTGCAAAGGGATTGGGTGCCTACCGTGCAGCCCCCCGATACCGCCGTCCCACATCGAGGCCGCGGGCCGGGGCGGCATCGACGTCGAACCGGACAGGGAGGGTGACCGGCCTGAGGTTTTCGCTGAGGCGAAACACCTCAAAGTGGAGGTGCGGCCCCGTGGAGTATCCGGTGTTGCCCGAGCGCGCAATCTGCGCGCCGCGCCGAACGGTGTCTCCTACCGCGACCGTGGCGCTTTCCGCCTGCAGATGGCCGTAGAGGCCCACCGTGCCGTCGCGGTGCTCGACGAAGACGAAGTTGGACCGTCCCTGCATGTACCGGTTGATGCCGCTGCCCTCCATCGTGTCGCGCACGGCCACGACGAGCCCCGACCGCGCGGCATGCACCGGCGTGCCCACCGGCATAGACCAGTCGATGGCGTAGATGCCGCGATGGGTGCCGGTGCCGCCATAGGCCTGCGCCACCGGGTAGGCCGTACCGGGCGCATAGGGCAACGCGTACCGATAGGCGTCGTCGTGTTGCGCGTCGAGCCGGCCGTACTGGGCCTGATACGAATACGTGTAGTTCACCCCGTTCGCCCCGTCCGCGGGCTGCACGACGAAGGCCTGCACGCGCGTCGTGTCATCGAGCGTGCGAGCGTACGGCATCGGGGCGGTCGTCGTCACGTTGTCTCCCTCCACCTGGATGCGCATCGTCAGCGACCCCGGCGCGAGCTTCTGGAGCACAAACTGCATCCCGCCCGCGCCCTCGACTTGGCTGACGCACACGACATCGGGCGTGCACTTCGTCCCCTGTGCGAAGGCGGGCAGGCCCCCCATACACAGGGCGATCAGCACGATACCGGTTGATCGCCAGTCACGCATGACAGAACTCCAAAGGAAGAAGGTGAACGGAAAAAGCAAGCCGGGAGCCCTCAGTGCGCGTCAAGCCAATTGTCGCCCACGTCGATGTCGACGACGATGGGGACGCCCTCCAGCGGAAGCGCGTCTTTCATCTCCTCCTCCGCGAGCGTGCGCAGCGTGTTGATTTCGTCGGGATGGGCGTCGAACACGAGTTCGTCGTGGACCTGGAGCAGCATGCGGCTCTGCAACCCCTCTCCCTCGATGCGCTCGTGAATGCGGTTCATCGCGATCTTGATCATGTCTGCCTGTGTGCCCTGAATGGGCATGTTGACGGCCACGCGCTCGGCAGCGGAGCGGCGGTTGCTGTTGCTCGCGTCGATGTTCGGGACGTAGCGACGGCGGCCGAGCAGCGTCTCGGCGTAGCCGTTGTCGCGGGCTTTCTCCACGAGTTCGTTCAGGAAGCGCGACACGCCGGAATACGATTTCTGGTACTGTTTGATGAGGTCGCCGGCCTCATCGACGCTCGTACGAAGCCGCTGCGCGAGGCCCCACGGACTGACGCCGTACGGGATGCCGTAGTTCACTTCTTTGGCCTTGCGCCGCTGGTCGCGCGTCACATCGCCCGGGTCGATGCCGAACACGCGTGCGGCGGCGTCGGTGTGGATGTCACCGTTCTCGCGGAAGGTTTGTTGCATGGCCTCGTCGCCGCTCATCGACGCGATGATGCGCAGCTCGATCTGCGCGTAGTCGGCCGCCATGAGCTGCCAGCCCTCGCGCGGAACGAACGCCCGCCGGATCTCGCGCCCCACCTCCGTGCGGATGGGGATGTTCTGCAGGTTCGGATCGGACGACGAGAGGCGCCCGGTGGCCGTCCGCGTCTGGTTGAAGCTCGTGTGGATGCGCCCCGTCTCGGGGTGCACGAGATCGCCCAGGGTGTCGAGGTACGTACTCTTCAGCTTGTACGTCGAGCGCCAGTCGAGCACCAGACCCGGAATCTCGTGCTCGGTGGAGAGCTCCTGCAGCACGCTCTCTTTGGTGGACGGCTTGCCGGTTGACGTCTTGGACACGACGGGCAGATCCAGCTTCTCAAACAGAATCGCGCCGAGCTGCTGCGTCGAGTTGATGTTGAATTCCTCGCCGGCGAGGTCGTAGATCTGCTGGCCGATGTCGTCGAGCTTCTCCGTCAGCCGCGCACTGATCTCGTCGAGCACGTCAGTATCCACCCGGATGCCTTCTTCCTCTATGTCGGCGAGGACTGGCACGAGCGGGAATTCGATGTCGTCGGCGATCTCCAGCACCCCGTTTGCTTCGAGCTTGTCCCGGAGCGGGTCGACGAGGCGCAGCGCAATGTCGGCGTCCTCGCAGGCGTACGGGGCGGTCTCCTCCACGGCCACATCGCGCATCGACAGCTGCTCCTTCCCCTCGCCGATGAGTTCGGTGATGGGCACCATTCGATAGTTGAGCACGCGCCGAGCCACGGCGTCGAGGCTGTGGGTGTCCTCGGGCGCGATGAGGTAGTGCGCCACCATCGTGTCGAAGAACGGCCCCTCGACCGTGACGCCGTGGCGGGCGAGCACGAGGAGGTCGTATTTCAGATTGTGCCCGATTTTCGGTTCTTTGTTTTTCAATAGCGGCTCCAACACGCCGAGCACCGCCTCCGTCGATGTGCCGTCCGGGAGCGGCGTCGGGACGTACTGCGCGGTGCCCTCCCCCCACGCGAACGAAATGCCGACGAGCGAGGCGTACATCGCATCCGTCGAGGTCGTCTCCGTGTCGAACGCGAACGCCTCCTGCTCGGCGAGCGTCTCGGCGAAATCGTCCAGCTCGCTCCGGTTTGTGACAAACCCGTAGTCGACAGACTCTTCATCAAGCTCCTTCACCGCCTCGTAGGGGCCAAAGTCGAATTCGAGCGCGGGATCGTCGGGCGTGTCGCTGCGCTTCTCTTCGGCAGAAGGCGCCAGCGCCTCACCATTCATCGACGCGATGCGGTCGAGAAAAGACTCGAACTCCAGCTCCTCGAAGATGGCCTGCAATTGCTGCATGTCGGGCTCCGCCTGGCGGAGGATGTGCCAGTCGAAGCTGACGTCGACGTCCGTCTTGATGGTGACGAGCTTTTTGCTGAGATGCGCCTGATCGGCGTATTCTTCCAGGTTCTGCCCGCGCTTCCCGCCGACGTCCTCGGCGTGCTCGATCAGATTTTCGACAGAGTCATATTCCTTCAGCAGCTTGGCCGACGTCTTCTCGCCGATGAGCGGCACGCCGGGCACGTTGTCCGACGAGTCGCCCCACAGCGCGAGCATGTCGATGAATTGGTGCGGCTCCAGCCCGTACTCCTCGTGGAAGGTTTCCGGCGTGAGCGGGTCGAACTCCTGCCCGCTGCGCGCCGGCTTGTAGATCGTGATGTTGTCGCTGAGCAGCTGCTGGAAATCTTTATCCGGCGAGACGATCACCACGTCCGCGTCGTCCTTCTCGGCGTGGCGCGCCAGCGTGCCGATGACGTCGTCGGCTTCCACGCCCGGGGTCTCGATGACGGGGATGTCGAGCGCGCGGACGATGTCCTTGATGTACGGCAGGTTTTCGAGCAGCTCCTCGGGCGGCGGATCACGGTGCGCCTTGTACTCCTCGTAAATCTCGTCGCGGAACGTACCGCCCTCGCCCACCGCATCGAACACCACGGCGATGTGCTCGATGCCGTGATCTTCGATCAGCTTCAGTAGCGAGTTGGTGAACCCGTACGCGGCCGACGTATTCTGCCCCTTCGAGTTGACGAGCGGGCGGCTGATGAACACGTAGTGCGCGCGGTACGCCAACGACATCGCGTCGAGCAGGAACAGCTCGTTGTCGGCAGGCGTGGGGGGGGCAGAGGTGGGTTCGGCCATGAATTGAGTACAGGTGCGTTTCGTCGGCGTGACTGAGAGACGGATAGCACAGATACGCATCAGGCCCGACTAGGCTTCCCCGCCGCACGTGCAAAATGCGCCAATTGTGGACCGGAGCGTGCCGCCCGTTGTAGCATAGATGCACATCGATTCGAGGTTCCTCTTCACGCATTCACGTCGTGACCTTATGACCCAACCGTCTTCCGTGCTCGTCACCGGCGGCGCCGGCTTTATCGGTTCCAACTTTCTACTTCGCATGGTGCCCCGCCACCCCGATCAGCTCTTCGTCAATCTCGATCGGCTCACCTACGCCGGCAACCTCATGAACCTGCGATCCATTGAGGACGCGGAGAACTACCGGTTTGTGCAGGGTGACATCGCGGACGCCGATCTGCTGGACGATCTCTTCGCCACGTACGGCTTCCAGGCCGTGATCCACTTCGCCGCCGAGAGCCACGTCGACCGCTCCATCAGCGCGCCGATGGCGTTTGTGCGCACGAACACCGTGGGCACCGTCACGCTCCTAGAAGCGGCCCGCACGCACTGGACGGCCGACTCCGACGCGGACCGCCGGTTCGTGCATGTCTCCACCGACGAGGTTTTCGGCAGTCTGGGTCCCGACGATCCCGCCTTCAACGAGTCGACCCCGTACGATCCGCGCTCGCCGTACTCCGCCTCGAAGGCCGCCAGCGACCACTTCGTGCGGGCGTACCATCACACGTATGGTCTTCCCATCTGTATCACGAACTGCTCGAACAACTACGGCCCCTTCCAATTCCCTGAGAAGCTCATCCCGCTGACGATTCTCAACGCGCTGAACGAAGATCCCGTGCCCATCTACGGCCGCGGCGATAACGTGCGCGACTGGCTGTACGTGGAGGACCACTGCGCCGCCATCGAGCGCGTGCTGGACGCGGGCACCACCGGCGCCACGTATGCCATTGGCGGGAATGCGGAGCGCACAAACCTCGACCTGGTCCATCAACTCCTCGACACCGTGGATGATGCGCTGGATCGCCCCGTCGGTTCATCGCGCGAGCTGATCACCTTCGTGGACGACCGGCCCGGGCACGATTTCCGTTACGCGATGGACTTCTCCCGCATCCGCGACGAGCTGGGTTGGGCGCCCTCGCACACGCTCGAAGACGGCCTGCAGGCGACCGTCGACTGGTACCTCGCCCACCGCGACTGGCTCGATGCCGTCCAGAACGACACGTACCGCGACTACTATCAGCAGCAATACGGCGAGCGGCTCGCGGGTCCCTCCAGTGCACCGTGACGCGCCGTGCGCTTCGAGCACCGCTGGATCCGACCTGCCGATTTAGGGCCGATTGGGCGGGTCAGGAAACGGCGTGACTTCGGCTTCGGACGAGCCGTCGCTTTCGTTGTCGCTGTCGTCCATGGTCGGCGGTCACGGGGCCACGTCGGGGCAATCCCCTGGCTTGAGTTATAAACCCTCCTCCCCCGCATATTCCACATATTGCAGACCCCTCTCAATAATTCCATTGACGCTGAATCGAGGAGCCGCTGTAACGCTCGGTGCATGCCTCAGACTCTATGATTGACCGCTTCGCGTGAGATTGCGGTTCATTCCTTCTCCCGGCCCCACGATCTGACGGCTTTATGCGTAGTCCCCTCGTTGTTCTTGTCCTTCTTTGGGCGCTCAGTGCGGCGGCGCCGGATGCTTTTGCCCAGGATGACGCAGCGCCCCTGCCCGATGACTACACCGCGCGCATTAGTGCGGTGAGCACGGCCTATCAGGCGCTGGCGCGGCAGGTGCATCCGGCCGTGGTGCAGATCATCGCTAGCCGGTACAGCGGCCTCAACGAGTCGTTGCGCGGGGGCGGCGCCACGCTCACCGAGCGGCGCCAGACGGGATCCGGCGTGGTACTGGACAGCGCAGGCTACGTGGTCACCAACGCCCACGTGGTGCAGGGCGCGCACGAGGTATACGTCCGCCGCCCGTCGCCCCTGCGCGACGCGCCGGGTGAACAGTCGATTCTCCGCCCGGATCGCGACCTCGTCCGGGCCGAGATTGTAGGCACCGACCGCGAAACCGACCTCGCTGTGCTCAAGCTGAGTGGGTCGGAGTATCCTACGCTCACGCTCGGCAATTCGGACGAGCTGCGCCCCGGCGCAATCGTGTTTGCGTTTGGCAACCCGCTGGGGCTGGAGAACTCGGTGAGCATGGGCGTGGTGAGCGCCACGGCGCGCCAACTCCGCCCCGAGGATCCCATGATCTACATTCAGACGGATGCGCCCATCAACCCCGGGAGCAGCGGCGGCCCGCTCGTGAACGCGGAGGGCGCGGTCGTCGGGATCAACACGCTGAACCTCTCGCAGTCGGGCGGCAGCGAAGGGCTGGGGTTTGCCGCGCCCAGCAACATCGTTGAGACGGTGTATCGGCAGATCCGCCAGCGCGGCTACGTGCGCCGCGGTGTCATCGGCGTGCACGCGCAGACGATTACGCCCGATCTGGCCCAGGGCCTCGCCCTGAAGGGCAACTATCGCGTCATCCTGGGCGACGTGTACCCCGGCGGCCCCGCCGCTCAGGCCGGACTGCGCTCCGGTGACATCATCGTGAGCCTCGATGGCAAGTTTATGGAGAACGGGCGCCAGTTCGACGTCAATCTGTACGGCAAGCCGATTGGCTCGCGGGTGACGCTGGAAGTACTGCGGGATGGACAAATCCGGACGACCTCGGTGGAGGTGATCGAGCGGCCCGACAACCAGACGCGCCTCGCCCGCAGGGCAAATCCGGAGGAGCACCTCGTCGCCTCGCTCGGGATTCTGGGCCTGCCCATCGCGCCCGACATCCGCCCGCTGATCCCCAACTTGCGCCGCGGCGAGGGCGTGCTCGTCGCCGCCAGCAGTGGCCAACCGAACGTCTGGGGCCACCGGCTCCAACCTGGCGACGTGATTTACTCGATGGACGGCCAGCCCGTGGCCAGCCTGGAGGACCTGCGGAATGTGCTCCAACGACGGAGCGGCGACGCGATTCTCGTAGCCCAGGTGCAGCGCGGGAATACGATCCGGTACCTGACGTTTGACCGCCGCTGAGACCGCATCGGACGAGGGGCCCCGTGTTGCGCAGTGGCTTGCACGATCTGCACGCGGTGGCTATATTTGATGTGTTGCCTCCCTGTCTCACATCGCCCCTACCGCTATGAAACGTCTGTTCGCCCTCCTTCCGCTCGTTCTACTACTCACTACGGTCGCATCAGCACAGTCGCTCTCGGCGGACAAGCAGCACGTCCTCGATGAAGCGCAGGCCCTCCAGCCCACCGTCGAAGAGCTGTCGATGGCACTGTGGGACTATTCCGAGACGGCCCTGCGCGAGAGCCAGTCCGCCGACCGGCTCGCGTCCGAGCTGGAGCAGCACGGCTTCACCGTCGAACGCGGCGTGGCCGACATGCCGACGGCGTTTGTGGCCAGCTACGGCAGCGGACGGCCCATCATCGGCATCCTGGCCGAGTTTGACGCGTTACCCGGCGTGGGCAACGCGGCCGTGCCCGAGCGGGCGCCCCGCGAGGACGGCAGCACGGCCGGTCAGGGCTGCGGCCACAACGTCTTCGGCGCCGCGTCGACAGCCGGCGCCATCGCCCTCAAGCGCGTCATGGAAGCGCAGGATCTGCCTGGCACCATCCGCCTCTACGGCACGCCTGCCGAAGAAACCGTCGTCGGCAAGGTCTACATGGCGAAAGCCGGGCTGTTTGCGGACCTCGACGCCGCCATCGAGTGGCACCCCAGCACACAGACGGGCACCATCAACAACCCCGGACTGGCGATGAACAACTTCACCGTCGAGTTCAACGGCCAATCAGCCCATGGTGCAGCCGACCCGTGGAACGGTCGCAGCGCGCTCGACGCGGTGGAGCTGATGAACTACGGCGTCAACCAGATGCGCGAGCACGTGCGGCCGACCTCGCGCATCCACTACGTGATCGAAGAAGGCGGCAATGCCCCCAACGTGGTGCCGGACCACGCGAAGGTTTGGTATTACGTGCGCGACATCAACCGCGACCGGGTGGAGGCCAACTACCAGCGCGTCCTGAACATTGCCGAGGGCGCCGCGCTGGCTACCGAGACCACCCACGATGTGCACCTGACGACGGGCGTGCACGAGCGGCTGCTCATCCGCCCGCTACAGGAGGCCGTGCAAGCCAACCTGGAGGTCGTCGGCCCGCCAACCTTTGATGCGGAGGACCAGCAGTTTGCACGGGCCATGCAGCAGTTTATTGAGGCTGAGCAGGACGGCTTCAGCACCGAAATGAAGCCGCTCGCAGACCGCCAAGAGGAACCGAGCGGTGGATCGACCGATGTGGCTGAGGTCAGCTATTCGACACCAACCGTCGGTTTCCGCGTGGCCACCGCCCCGCAGCACGTGCCTTGGCACAGCTGGTGCGTGAGCGCGAGCCACGGCACGGACGCCGCCGTCAAAGGTGGCGTGGTGGCGACGAAAGTCATTGCCTTGACTAGCTACGACCTCCTCACGGATGATGAGCTATTGCAAGCGGCGCAGCAAACGTTTGAGGAGATGACGGGCGGCGCGCCGTACGAGTCGCCCATCCCTGCGGATCAGGCACCGCCCGTCCCGCCCACATCGAGCCGTTAGGCCACGGGCAGTAGAAGCTGATTGACAACTTCGGCTCTCATCGAACGAACCCTCCGCTGCATCGGCGCGTTGGCTGACCAACCCCCGATTATTTACCGCTCCCCCCGATGAAGCTGCTCCTGTTTGACATCGATGGCACCCTGTTGCATGCCAACGGCACGGGCCGGACGGCCGTGGAACGCGCGCTCTCCGACCTCTGCGGATGCTCCATCAGTACGGAGGGGGTTAGCTTCTCGGGAAAGACGGATCCGCAGATCATGCGCGAGATCCTCGGAGCGAACGATCTGGACGTCACGCCGTCGCTTGTTGAGCAGGCGCTGGCGGTGTACGAGTCCACCGCACACGTCGCGTTCGACCCGGGCGCTGTCAACGCGTTGCCCGGCACAGCCGATCTGCTCGACCGGCTCGCCAGCCTGAACATCCATCTGGGCCTGGTGACCGGGAATATCAAGTCGATGGCCTACAAGAAGCTCACGGCCGTGGCGCTTGATCATCACTTCGCCTTCGGCGCCTTTGGCAGCGACCATGCCGACCGGTACCAGCTTCCCCCCGTGGCTGTCCGGCGTGCGCAGGACCACACGGGTCACTCGTTCGGCCGCGGCGAGGTTGCCATCGTGGGCGACACCGAGCACGACATTCGCTGTGGGCAAGGCATCGGGGCCTTCTCCGTGGCCGTCTGCACAGGGCGCTTTACCCGACATGAACTCGCGCCGCACGAGCCGGATGTGCTACTGGACGACCTGTCTGACCCAGACGTGTTCATCGACGCGGTGCTGGGATAAGCTCGTCGGATTCATGCAGGCGCGTTCTGTTCGACTCGGCGGCTACGGCCATCGGGGGTACACGTCGATTCCGGCAGATACTGACTCCCCACCCGTGCTGGCACTGCACGGATTCGGCCTGGACGGGCGTCGTTCGTTCCGCTCGGTCGCTGCGCCGGCAGCCGAGCACGGCATCGCGCTCCACGCCCTCGACCTGCTGGGGCTTGAGGCCTCGGACGGCCCAGCGCGCGTTTATTCGCTTCAACTCTACGCCGCACTGATCGCGGAGTACGCGGCCACGCTGGACCGGCCCCCCGTGCTTGTGGGCCACTCGATCGGGGGCAAGATCGCAGCGGCTACCGCCGTCTTGCTACCGCCGTCTTAGAGCCAGAGTCGATGGTCGGCGTGCTGCTCATCAACCCCGGCGGATTCAGTTGGATGGCGCCGTGGCTGCCTCCCATCGCGAGCCACCCGTGGACCAACGCGCTGCTCCAGCAATCGTAGGTGCAACGCCACGTCCTGCCTCACCTCCCGATGGGCCGTTTCTTTACGCACCCGACGCCGGTCGCTCAGGCTGTGCGGCTGCGAGATTCGCACTACGCCCTCGACTTGGACGCGATGGGACTGCGCGCGCAGCTCCACGCCGTCACACTCCCCATTCGCGTACTGTGGGGACTGGACGATCCGCTCCTCCCGCCGTCGACGCTCGACCGTTTGCGTGCGGATCTGCCACAGGCGCGCATCGAGCGGGTGCTCCGCGCCGGTCACATTCCGATGGGGGACCGGCCCCAGGCCGTGGCTGATTCCATCGTTCGATGGCTGCGCCGCGTCGCGCCAACAAAAAAGCGGGATGACCGCCGAACGGCCACCCCGCTGTCCCCGGACAAAAGTCGCTGAGGCTAGAAATCCATGTCGCCCATGCCGCTTGGCATTGACGCCATCTTATCGCCGTCCTTCTCCTGCTCCCGAGCCACGATGGACTCGGTTGTGAGGAGCAATCCCGCGATGGAGGCAGCATTCTCCAGCGCCGTGCGAGCGACCTTCGTCGGGTCGAGCACGCCTTCGCTGAGCAGATTGCCGTACGTCTCCGTCCGCGCGTTGAAGCCGAAGTCATCGTCGCCGTCCTTCACCTTCTGGACGATAATCGAGCCTTCGTGACCTGCGTTGAACGCGATCTGGCGCAGCGGCGACTCCAGCGCGCGGCGCACGATGTCGACCCCAATCCGCTGGTCGTCGTTCTCGACCTCCAGGCCCTTAAGCGCGTCGGTGGCCCGAATGAAGGCTACGCCGCCACCGGGCAGCACGCCTTCTTCGACGGCCGCGCGGGTCGCATGCAGCGCATCTTCCACGCGCGCCTTCTTCTCCTTCATCTCCGGCTCGGTCGCCGCGCCGACTTTCAGCACCGCCACGCCACCGGACAGCTTCGCGAGGCGCTCCTGCAGCTTCTCCTGGTCGTAGTCGCTCGTCGAGCTCTCAATCTGCTGCTTGATCTGGTTGACGCGCGCCTTGATCTGGCTGTCGTTGCCCGCGCCATCGACCACCGTGGTGGTGTCTTTGTCGATGACAATCCGCTTCGCCTGACCGAGCATGTCGAGCGTGGCGTTTTCGAGGCGGTAGCCCTTCTCTTCACTGACGACGGTGCCGCCCGTCAGCACGGCGAGGTCTTCGAGCATGGCCTTCCGGCGGTCGCCAAAGCCTGGCGCCTTCACGGCGGCCACCTTCAGCGTGCCGCGCAGCTTGTTCACCACCAGCGTGGCGAGCGCTTCGCCCTCGATGTTCTCCGCGATGATGAGGAGCGGATTGCCCGTCTGGGCCGCCTTCTCGAGGATCGGGAGCAGATCTTTCATGGCGCTGATCTTCTTGTCGAAGATCAGAATCTGCACGTCTTCGAGCACCGCCTCCATGTCCTCGGAGTTGGTGACGAAGTACGGCGAGAGGTAGCCGCGATCGAACTGCATGCCTTCGACGACTTCCAGGTTCGTCTCCAGCCCCTTCGCTTCCTCGACGGTGATCACGCCGTCCTTCCCGACCTTGTCGAACGCGTCGGAGATGAGGGCGCCGATCTCGTCGTCGTTGTTGGCGGAGATGGTCGCGACCTGGGCGATCTCGCTCTTACCCGCGATGTCGCGGCTCTGCTCGCGCAGGTTGCTGACGATGACCTGCACGGCGCGGTCAATCCCCCGCTTCAGGTCCATCGGGTTGGCGCCGGCGGTCACGTTCTTGAGGCCGGTGTTCATGATGGACTGTGCCAGGACGGTCGCCGTCGTGGTGCCATCGCCGGCCACGTCCGACGTCTTGGACGCGACCTCTTTGACCATCTGCGCGCCGATGTTCTGCAGGTGATCTTTGAGTTCGATTTCCTTGGCTACGGTCACGCCGTCCTTTGTAATGGTCGGCGCCCCGAAGGACTTTTCGATGATGACGTTGCGACCGCGCGGGCCGAGTGTCACCTTGACGGCGTTAGCCAACTTATCGACGCCTCGCTTCAGGGCCTGACGCGCTTGGGCGTCAAAGACAATTTGTTTACTCATGGTTCTTCCGTGTGGGCTATTACGTTACACAGGATGTGAGCTTGAAAACGACGGTGGACCGGTTTGGCACGCCGTCTTAGTCTTGGATGAGACCGAGCAGGTCGGACTCTTTCATGATGAGGAGCTCGTCGCCGTTGAGCGAGAGTTCGGTGCCGGCGTACTTGCCGTAGAGTACGGCATCGCCCTCCTTCACCGTCATTTCAATGCGCTCGCCGTTCTCGACGCGGCCTGCGCCGATGGCGACGATGGTGCCGCGCTGTGGCTTTTCTTTGGCCGTATCCGGCACGAACAGGCCGCCTGCCGTCTTCTCGTCTGCCGGTTCCGGCTTCACGGCAACGCGATCTCCCAAGGGTTTAAAAGTGGCCATAGTGTGCACCTCCATATACTAGATAGTTTGACATGAGAAACGTCTGTGAGCGGGCAGCCTGTAGCTGCCGATGGTCGATATCGGGCGCTATCAATCGGTGTACCACAGCCATCCAGTCGGAAAAAAAGACAGACGTTGGCCCTCGTACCGACTGCGACATGTGTCTGTAGATATGTGCGCCGTGATGGCCACGTGACAGGTTGTGCAGATGGGCCGTTGGTCCACCTGTCATTTCGACTATCCCGCGGGCGGACGACGCCTCCCGCTGCTACCCACGGCGCCCAAACCATGTACTCCACCGGGGCACCGGTCGGAAGTATCCGCCCCGAGTGGCCCGCACCTCTTCCACCGTAACAAACGCATCCGCGTCGTGCGATTGCACGATGCGCATCACATCATCGACTTGCTTTCGCTTGGTGACGATATTGAGGATCTGCACGGGTTGCTCCCGACCGTGCCCGGCCAGTTCCGTAACGGCAAAGCCGGCATCACGGAGCGCTTCGGCCGCATGATGAGAGGCCGTCCGGTCGTCTGCCCGGCGCCCCTCGCGAAAGGTGGCCCGTACCACACTGGTGCCCAGCGCGAACCGACCCTCCAGCCAGATGCCGGCATAATTCCCGGCCGCGAACCCTCCAGCGTAGCCGACGATGTGCGGGATGGATGTGAGGTGTTGCAGCGCGGCTCCCACGGCGAGTAGCCAGATGAGAACCTCGAAGAAGCCAATCGTGGCGGCCTGGGCGCGGTAGCCCCGCACGCCCAACAGCAGCCGGACCGTGCCCATCGACACGTCCACGATCCGCAACCCAAAAATGACGAGCGCGCCGATGGGGCTAGCGAGCAACTCTTCCATAGCGTTGAGGGCACTGGGAGCAGCTTACAATCGGCCCCAACTACGGCAAACCGGGCGCGCTTTACAACCCTCCTGCCGATGGCTGACCCGCCTTACTACCACGGTACCCTTTCTCCCTTCCACGAAAGCAGCTTCCCCCGGTCATCGGCGGTCAGATCGTCGATGACGCGCAGCATGCCAGCCACCGACGTTTCGGGTGTGAGGGAGGCGCCCGCCCCACCCATATCGGTCTGCACCCAGCCGGGCGTGAGAGCTACCGCTACCACATCGCTGGAGGCCAGGTCGAACGCCATGAGGCGCGTCAGCATGTTGAGGGCCGCCTTGCTGGCTCGGTAGCTCTGCCAGGTGCTCGTCCCCTTCGTTTGGGCGATCGAGCCGAGTCCGGAGCTGATGTTCACGACGGTGGCCTGCCCCGTTTCCTCCGCGGCCGTGGCGAGGAGTGGCTTTGCCCGCTGGGCAATCTGTGCGGGACCGATGGCGTTGACGCGGAAGACCCGTGCCATCCGGTCGGGATCGAGCGCCTCGAACCGATCGGCGCGAGCCCCGCCGTCGATACCGGCGTTGTTGATGAGCAGATGCAGCGCGTTTGTGCGGGCAGCTACTGCTTGAAAGGCGGCCTCGATGGAGGCGGTGTCGGCCACGTCGAGCGCCATCTGATGGAGCCGATCCGGGTAGCGCTGCGCCAGGGCGTGGAGGGCATCGGCGGCGTCGGGCTGGCGGCAGGTGGCGAACACGTGATCGCCGCGGCGGAGGAGTTGGCGTGTAAATTCGAGGCCGAGTCCGCGGTTGGAACCGGTGACAAGTGCGTAGCGATTGGGCATGGGACGTAGGGATGCGGAAGAGTTGACCGATTCAATTTCCGGACCGGCGGCAAAAAATACCACCTCCTGCTATGCCTTTGGGCGTTCGAGTCCGGTTGAGGTGCCACGTTGAAGCGCGTGTAGAGAGCCGCCCAGCCGGGCATCGTGGCATGTTGACACAAAAAAAGCCGGCACAGCGCCCTGAAACGCTGTGCCGGCTACCCCACCATGAAACAAACACTACCAGAGGAGGGGCTGCAAAGTACCCTGCAACCCTTCGCCTATCTATTTAGCAATCGCCATACCAGTCCATGCCGCGTCGCGCACTTTCCCCGAAGCAATACCAACTGGCTACTCGTCGCCGCGCCTCGTTTCGGGAGAAACCGTGGGCGACCCCGTATCGGATGCGCTCTCGTCGTGGCGTGTATTTGAGGACGGGGAGTCGGATGCCGGAGTCTGCCCCGCCGCGTCCAGGATGAAGCGGTCGAGGAGCTCTCGGAGCCGGACCCCAGCGTCACCGAGCCCGTCCATCACGTCGGCAATCTGCCGGATGCCCTGCGCTTGCTCCTGCGTTACGGTGGAGATAGACTCGATGCTTGCGGAGATCTGCTCACTCGTCGCTGATTGCTCCTCGGTGGCGGCAGCGATATCGTTGATTCGGTCACTCACCGTGTCCGTGCTCTCCACAATGCTGCCGAAGGCTTCGCCGGCCCGATCGGCCAGTTCGATTCCTTCCTCTACCTCCTCGCGACCGTTCTGGATGGACTGCACGGCGTGGTGCGTTTCATCTTGAATGGACGCGATCATCTCTTCGATCTCCCCGGTGGCCGTCGCCGTGCGCTCGGCAAGCTGGCGCACCTCGTCGGCCACCACGGCGAAGCCTTTGCCGTGCTCGCCCGCGCGGGCCGCCTCGAT
>CAYFRX010000047.1:0-15993 GCA_964345515.1 uncultured Rhodothermales bacterium | reverse complement strand
CGGCGATGGCGGCCTCGGCCTCGTCGGCGTTGGCCGCTTCGCCCACCACGTCGATAGCCTCGTGATCGGCCAGGAGGCGCTTGAGCTCGTTGCGGGCCAGGCGTTCATCGTCTACGATGAGCGTCTTCATGTCGATGCGGCGGATAAAGGTTCAGCGGGCGTGAGCAGGCGGACTGATCGCACGGAAGGCACACGGCGGCCCGCACGATGGTGGCACCGAGCGCGTGCACGGTGAGCGAGGCGTCGTCACCGAAGAGCAGGTGCAAGCGCTCTTCAGGGCGGGCGGCCTCTGCATCTGCGAGCACACGGTTCACCTGTCGACCTGATGGGCCCCGTGGGGACCATCTGACCTGCGAGTTGACTTGCCCGTTCATGCCAGCAAGTAGGAGAGGATGACCGCAAGGAGCTCAGCGAGAAAGGCGTACACGTACGTCTTAATTTTGTCGAGCATGGCGAGAAGCGAGGCGCGTAGAAACGGTGTGCGACTAATGTACCCCCACCGTACGAAACCTCGCGCCGTAATGAAAGAGACGTTTGATCGGTGGTCGCTCGCGCTGATGAGCGGGAACCGGTGCGTGTGGGCCAGCGCGTCAGGTGAGCCTCGGCCAGGGGCGGGGGCGTATGTGCTAAAGCGCTCAGGGGGATGACATAGCGGTGTCACGGCGGAGTGGTATCTTGGGGGTAAGCATGCATCCACGGTATCAACTGCGGCTTTACCGCCGCCCGCTGCCATGACCGACCGTCCACCGTTTTCTGCGCCGCTCCGCCTGCTCGACGATTCGCGCTCCGCGTTCCACGAGCAGGCGACCCCACCGAAGGCACACACGTCGCCGGGCAAAACGACCCCTCCGCCGCTGCTGGACGAACCGTCGCTGTTCTACGATCCGCCGTATGCGGATCCTGTGCACGACACGTTCGCGTGGCACCTCGTCAAGTATCTACAGCCCGGAAGCGGGTTGCGCTATCAGGTGGAAGGACCTCCGGCCGAACCCGTCGATCTCGGTCTCGACTTCGTCGTCGAGCGGGGGGCGTGGCGCGTGGGGTTCATGTGCGGCGCGTCAGCGGAGGGCGTTGAACACGACCGTCGCTGCGACGCCCTTCGCATCGGCCGAGCAACGATCGACGTGCTTTACCGGCTGCGTGCGGAGGATATCGAAGAGCGCCTGCACGATGCGCTGTTGCTCGTGGCGAAATGGGACGCCGCGCTCTTCAGCGAGCGGGGACGCATCAACCTGAGCGCGCTGGCCACGCCGGAAGCGCGCGCTGCTCGTCCCCTACCTGAAGACACCGTGGTGACCGTTTCGTACGAAGAGACGAACGGAGTCGGGCGGGCAACAGCGCTCCAGGTTCAGCGGGTGAGCCGCTCACATCCTGAGGGCTGGATGCCCGCATACGAAGAAGCATATCGGGCAGCCGGCCTACCGGCCACTGCCGTGCCGAAGCGATGGGCCCGCAGCGCGTGAGAGAGAAGGGATGCCGGCAGTGCTTCGAAGAAAGACCGATGGTCGGGGTGGGCGTCAGCCGTCGGACGAGCGGTCCACCGGGGTGACGGCCGCCTGGTCGCGCTCCCCGGTGCGAATGCGGTAGACAGACTCCAGCGGCTGGACGAAGATTTTGCCGTCGCCCACCTCGCCGGTGCGCGCCGCCTCCATGATGGCGTTGACGGTGGGTTCCACGAACTCCTCTGACACGCCGATGTCGAGGATGGCCTTGGTCTTGAGCTCGCGCTTCCCCTTCACGCCGCGATACACCTCCTGGCGCTCCGGTTCGCCGCCGTGTCCGCGAGCGTCCGAGACCGTCAGACCGTGCACGTCCGCTTCGTAAAGAGCGTGGAGCACGTCATGGAGCTTCTCAGGGCGAATGATGGCTTTGACCAGCTTCATGATGGTTTAAGAGAGGGATCAATAAGAAGCACGCAAAAGGAGGCCGGGTCGTCCGTTACGTATTGGCGGACGCGGTGAGCGGCTCGTCGGCGCGCTCTTCCAGGTAGCCGTTTGGGTTGGTCGCAAAGTCGGGGTAGGCGCGCATGGCGTGCTCGCCCAGGTCCAGCCCTTCGACCTCCTCTTCGGTATCGACGCGCAGGCCAAGCGTGGCCTTGAGCAGGCCGCCGACGGCCAAGCAGAACGCGACCGTGAACGCCCCAATCGCCAGGATACCAGTCAACTGGTACCCTAACTGCGCCAGGCCTGCAAGGTTGCCGAAGATTCCTACCGCGAGTGTACCCCAGACGCCGCACATGAGGTGCACGCTGATCGCGCCCACCGGGTCGTCGACCTTGAGCGTCTGGTCGATGAAGATCACCGAGAAATACACAATGGTGCCCGCCACCGCACCGATCACGACCGATTCCCAGATCATCATCTGGTCAGCGCCGGCCGTGATGCCGACGAGGCCCGCGAGGATGCCGTTCAGCGCCATGCTCAGGTCGGGGTTGCCGTCGTGGTTCCACGAGATGAGCCCGGCCGTGAGGCCGCCTGCGGCCGCGGCCATTGAGGTGGTCACGAGCACGAGCGACACGGTGGCGGCGTCGGCGGTGAGCACGGAGCCGCCGTTGAAGCCGAACCAGCCGAACCACAGCAGGAACACGCCGATGGCGGCCAGCGACAAGTTACTGCCCGGAATCACGTGTACGCTGCCGTCCTTCCCGTATTTGCCAACCCGCGGCCCGAGCAGGATGGCGAGCACAAGCGCGCCCCATCCGCCGACCGAGTGCACGATGGTGGAGCCGGCAAAGTCGTAGAAACCGAGCTCATCCAGAAAGCCGCCGCCCCACTTCCAGGCGCCCGTGATCGGGTAGCTGATGGCGAGGAACAGCGCCGAGAACAGCAGGAAGCTCGACAGTTTGATCCGCCCGGCCACGGCCCCGGAGACGATGGTCGCCGCCGTCGCCGCAAACATCGCCTGGAAGAAGAAGTCGGTGTACCACGTGTAGCCCTCGCTGTAGGCCGGGGTGAGGAGCGCCTCCGCGTCGGCCGGGCTTACCGAGATGAAGTTCGGCACCGAGGCAAACGACAGGAAGCCGTTGAAGTCGCCGGGGTACATGATGTTGAACCCGCAGAGTGCATACGTCAAGATCCCGATGCAAATGATCATCGAGTTCTTGAACAGGATGTTCACCGTGTTTTTCGACTGCGTCAGGCCCGACTCCAGCGAGGCAAAGCCCAGGTGCATGATGAACACCAGCATGCCCGCGATCATAATCCACAGGTTGTTCAGCGTCCACGCGAGCACGTCGACCGACGCGCTTTCGGCAGCGGCATCCTGAGCCAGGGCCGTCAGGGGCATCAAAAAGAGCAGGCCAGCGAGGAGTAGAAATTTACGCATGACGGAGCGTCGCAATGATCGGTTCAACAGGGTGGATGTACGCGCTGAGCATCACGCGCTTTCGGGATGGCGCTCAGCAGAATATTCGGTAAACGTATTTAATGGGGCGAAAAGACATATTCAAACAAATAATTTTGCAGAAGCGCTTCCAAAAAGAAAAATAATTGTCACTTTCGGGTTAAAAATGCCAATTAACTATATTTTCATGACATGGCGGGTCGGGTGCTCCGCAAGACAGTGAGCGGTTGGGGCCAATAGCAAAGCACGCCGCTGACGAGGTCAGGGCGTGCCGGGATGCAACGCAAAGGGGGGGAGCGGACGGGAACACCGGCAGCCCGTGGTGGAGCGGACGCGCGCTACGACTCCCAGTTGGGTGCGAAGTGCGGGTCGACCTTCCGGTCGCCCTGCGCCAGGCCGTGAATGAGTTGCATTTCCTCCTCAGACAGCGCGAAATCAAGCACGTCGACGTTTGCCGCTCGGTGATCTGGATCGGCGGAGCGGGGGATGGCCGCAACGTGATCTTGCTGCACCAGCCAGCGAATCGCGATCTGTGCCGGCGACTTGTCGTACTTCTCAGCCAGGGCCTGCAACGTGCCTGTACCGGTGCCGAGCAAATTCTTGAGGGCATTAGCGAGGCGATTGGCGGGGGCGCCGCTCCGTTTGAGTGCCTTGAGCGCGCGGCGCGGCGATGCGCTGCGATCCATCACGCTACCTTTGGCCAGGGGGCTGTACGCCATCAACAGAAAGTCGTGCGTGCGGGCGAGGTCGAGCAGCGGCGCCTGGCTCAGAAAGGGATGGTACTCGACCTGGTTGCAGAAGATGGTCGTGTGGTCGAGGGCTTGCCGGACGAGCGACGGCGGGAAATTGCTCACGCCGATGTGCCGCGTCTTGCCAGCGGCCCTGAGGTCAAGCAGCGCATCGAGCGTCTGCTCCAGGGGCACCGACGCGTTCGGCCAGTGGATGAGCAGCAGGTCGACGTGGTCGGTTTGCAGCTTGCGGAGGCTGCCTTCGGCGGCGGCGCGCACGTCGTCCGGGCGGAGGTTCGTGTGCCACACCTTGGTCGTCAGAAAGACGGCGTCGCGGTCGATGGCGGCGTCGTGGAGGGCGCGGCCCACCTCCGCCTCGTTGCCGTACATTTCCGCCGTGTCGATGTGGCGGACGCCGAGGTCGAGTGCGTGCCGGACGGCGTCGTAGCACGTCGCGCCCTTGAGTTGCCACGTGCCGAGGCCGAGCGCAGGGACGTCTTCCCCCTGGATGGTTTCGTGGATCACGGGAGATGTGTATTGATACAGAGGGCGGCGATCAACGCCTTCCTACGGGCAGCGGGGGGCTGCTGTTTGCAAGCCGCCGTTGGTTGCCGGAGGGGGCTCACCACCGAGCGCGGTAGCCCCGAGCGTCCACGTGAACGAACGGGCCGCGGTGCGGGGCCGGCCCGTAGATGCCGAGCCCGCCCTCGAACAGGGGCCCGTCGCCGTCCTGCACGGAGGCTTCGACGAGGTCGGCGAGGACCCGTGCATCGGCCCGCGTTACCGTCCCATCGCCGTCGAGGTCATCCATGTATGCGTCACCGTCCGCATCCACGAAAATGTCGGCCGCGCCGCCGAACAGGTGGCGGCTGTAGTCCGTGCGGTTGCCGATGGATCGGTTGTAGTGGGGCGTCCGATAGCCGCTCATCACGTGCAGCGTCTGGACGGCGTGGCCGCGGGCGTTCACGGCTTGGAGGAGGCGCTCAAGCTTAATCAGGAGGTGCTCGCGCAGGAGGAGGTACTGCGGGTAGGCGTCCGTCTGCTTGCAGGCGAACTGGCCCAGCGTGAAGTGGGGTGCCACGCGCACATCGCGATTGGCCTCCGTTAGCCGGACGAACCCCGACGGGCGCTCGTAGATCGGATTGTCGCGCAGGGGCTTCCGGCGGTAATGCCCGATCCGGTACCCGTCGAGCCGCCGCTGGCGATGATCGTACGGCGTCAGCACGAACACGTTGAGCCGGATGGTATCCCGGCGCACGGCATCGGTGATGGTGAGCGGGTACAGGCCGGGGGCGCCCGGTGCGGTCCACTGCCACGTGCGTGGGCCGGTGGTTCGGGCGAGCCCGCTTTGCGCCGTCATCGAAAAGCGCGCCTCCGTGGACGCCGGGACGACGGCGTCGGCGTCGGCGTCCAGGCGCAGCCGTTCGTCCGGCATCACGAAGAGCCCCATCACGCGGTACGGAATCGAGAGTCCGCGCACGCGGACGGAGAACGAAGCGCGTTCTGCCGAGAAGGACGCCGGTTCGTCGTCGGCGAAAGTAGTGGAGGCGGCCGGTGCTGAGCCCCAGAGGGAGAGCATCAGGCCGAGGGCGAGAAGAAGCGAAAGCCAGCGCATGGGAGTCCGAAATGAGAATGTTGATTAGAAAGGAAAACGTCCGCACGGGGCGGTGCGTCGTCCAGCATCACGCGCAAGCGCTGTGCCGCAGCCTACGCGATGCGAATAAACCCATCTCCACTACGCCAATAATCCGAAATCCTGATGCTTCTGGCAAGGGATTGAACGAGCCTGAGTGCGATCAACTTTGACATTGGCGCTTGCCCGGTGCCCCAATGCTCCATCCCCACCACGCGTCGTACAAGCCGATTTCAACCTGCCACCTTCTAGCCTTTCACCTCGAAATCCCATAAGGGGCGGACCGGGCATCTTTCCCACCCCACGGCGCAGGGCGAACCCGCGTCAGCGGCCGGCATCGCGAAATCCGTGCAGCGTGAACGGATGGGAGCGCCGCTCGGCCCGGGAGAGCGGATCCCGCCACGCCTCGTCGCGATAGATCTCACCATAGACGAGCCGGAGGGAGGCGGACTGAGCCGCGGGAAGCCGGTCGTCGTAACGCGTGATGGCGCGGAGGTACACGTTGCTCGGTATCCGTTCCTCTGGTGCGAGCTCGTTGCGGAACAGGCAAGAGCAGGTAGGGAGCCCGATGCGATTGGCGACCCCCCAGCCATCGAGCACCTCCACGACGGTCCCAATGCACCCGTTGTAGTAAAGCGTGTCGCCCGACGTGTTGTAGATCTCCACCTGGATGACACTGTCGCGCGCTACGTAGTACTGGTCGCGATCCGTTTCGATGCGGAGCGCGAAGGGCGGCGCCTCGGGGTTGGTCACATCGCAGCCCATCATCACGACGAGGCCGGCCAGCACAAGGGCGAGGAGCCCGTTCGGCGTTCCAGTGGACGCGGGGAGTGGCGAACCGGACGGCATGGGAGCGAGCGGTTGTCAAGGAGGAAGCACACGCTAAAGACAGCGCGCGGCCGTCGTTTATTCCATGCGTTCCGCATGGCGCTCCTCGCGGGCCGTGAGCCTGGAGGCCAAAAGCGGAAGGGTTCACCGGGCCGAGACGCGGTGGAACCCCTCGCGGATCACCTGTTCGGCCGGCTTGTCTTGGGGGGTGAAGCCGAGGGGGCGGTCGCCTTCCGCGGCCGGGTGCCACTTCCACACGATGGCGCCGGCAAACCATGGGGTGGGCATGATCCGGTCGAAGAAGGCACGGTAGAGCCGAGCCTGGATTGCGTAGTCGGGCGAGCGCTCGCGGGCCTCTGCGCGACCGGGCCACTGCCATGGCTTGGCCGCTGCGTAATCGACGCTCCGGTAGCCCACTTCCGTGAACAGGACCGGACGGTTGGCCTCGGCGGCCGCTTCGCGCAGGGCCGCTCGGTGGCCATCCCATCCCGCGCGCAGCGTTTGCAGTGAGGGCTCGTTGGCGTCGGAGAGGGGGAAGTAGGCCTGCACGCCCACGAAGTCGAGCGCGTCCCAGAACGGCACCCGGTCGTACGCCTGGTACCAGTTGGCCGCGTACGTGAGCTTGCCATCGTACACGGTCCGAATCGAATCGATCAGGCCGCGCCAGAAGTCGGGCCGCGCGGCGACGGCGCTTTCGAGCTCCGTGCCGATCACGAGCACGTCAGCCTCGGTCGTGGCGGCCAGATGGGCGTAGTGCATCAGGAATTGACGGTAGTCGTCCTCCCACTGCGTCCATGCCGACTCGGTGTCGAAGGCGATGTCGTTTCGATTCTGCCCCTCAGCGCTGTAGTCGCCCACCCAGATGTGCGGCTTCAGGATGAGGCCCAGGCCCGCATCGCGGGCCCGCTGCGCCAGCGCGTGGATGCCCGCATCCGATTCGCTGTACCATCCGCCGTCGGTGTGCATGCGGATGCGGGGGACCTCGAAGCGGCGCTGAAAGCCGAACGAGATGAGCGTGACGTGCGTGGCCCCGAGCTCCTTCAGGCGCTGGAAGGTGCCGTCCTCCGGTGGCTGTCGGGCGTCCAGCGTCACGGCCCGAATCTTGGCCGAGTCGGGGACGGACGGGAGGGGCGGACGGGCCGCGTCGCCCGGCACGCACCCAACCAGCAGCGCGCCGAAGCCGGGCGCTGCGAAGAGAAGAGAAAGGAGAAAACGCATCGGTAGGAGCGAGTCGGGACGGAAACGAGCGACGGAGCATGAACGACGGGGGCGTTCCGCTTGTTGCGGCGTGGACGCCCAAAAATCAGAGCGGTGAACGGCACACGGTGCGAGTCAGGCCTTTATGAATCGCGAAAAAATTCGTAGCCTATAGGTAGCATGTAGCGCCATCTCGCTGTCTCCACAGACCGACTCGCACCGGCCATGTACAATCGTCGTCAGTTTTTTGGCGCGCTGGGCCGTCCGGCGGCCGCCGCGGCCACCGCCACCCTGCACCCCGATGCCATTCCGCGCCTGCTCGATGCGCTCTCGGCTTACGACGGCGCGCCCGAGACGCTCGCCGAGGACGAGTCGTACTGGCGCACGGTGCAGCAGGCCTTCACGGTGGATCGTAGCCTGATCAACCTCAACAGCGGCGGCGTGAGCCCCTCGCCGGCTATCGTGCAGGAGGCGATGAAGCAGCACCTCGACTACTCGAACGAGGCCCCGCCGTACACCATGTGGCGCGTGCTGGAGCCGCAGCGCGAGGGCGTCCGCCAGCGCCTCGCCCGCGCCTTCGAATGTGACGCCGAGGAGATCGCGCTCACCCGAAACGCCTCGGAGAGCCTCCAGATCTGCCAGTTCGGGTTCGACCTGGAGCCGGGCGACGAGGTGCTGACGACCGATCAGGATTATCCGCGCATGATCAACACGTTCAAGCAGCGGGAGCAGCGCGAGGGCATCAAGCTCGTTCAGTGTTCGCTTCCGGTCCCGGCCGAGGATCCCGACGAGGTTGTGCGCATCTTCGAGGAGCACATCACGCCGCGCACGCGCCTCATCCTGATGTGCCACATGATCAACCTGACCGGGCAGATCCTTCCCGTGAAGCCGGTCGTGCAGATGGCCCGCAGGTACGACATCCCGGTCATCGTGGATGGGGCGCACGCTTTCGCGCACTTCGACTTTACGCACGCGGATCTGGACTGCGACTACTATGGCACGAGCCTGCACAAGTGGCTCCTCGCGCCGCACGGCACGGGCATGCTCTACGTGCGTCGCGACAAGATCGCCGACCTCTGGCCGCTGATGGCTGCGCCAGAGAAAATGGATGATGACATCCGCAAGTTTGAGGAGATCGGCACGCACCCTGCGGCGAACTACCTGGCCATCGCCGAGGCGCTGACGTTCCACCAGGGCATCGGGGCGGCGCGCAAGGCGGCTCGGCTCCGGTACCTGCGCGACTACTGGGCCGACCGGTTGGTGAAGCGCGATCGCGTTCGGCTTCACACGAGCCGGGATCCGCGGTTTTCGTGCGGCATCGCAACGGTGGGCATCGACGGGATGGATCCCGGCGACCTCGTTCGGCACCTGCGCCGGACGCATCAGATCATCACGACGCCGATCAAACATTCTCAGTTCGAGGGTGTGCGCGTCTCCCCGAACGTGTTTACCACGCTCGAAGAGCTCGACCGCTTCAGCGACGCCATGGAGCGGGTCGTCCGGCACGGCCTGCCGCAGGGGTGACTCGGCTTCCTCCCATCGTATCATCGGATCCCCATTTGCTGCTATGCGATACCTGCTGCTGTTTGCTGTTGCCCTGCTCGTTGCCGCCTGCGCCTCTGATGGTACCCAGGAGCCGGAAGCTCCCGCAAAGCGCATCATCGCCGCGGAGGGGGCGCCGGAGGCGCTCGGGCCGTACACGCAAGGCGTGCAGGTCGGCACCACGCTCTATCTGTCCGGGCAAATCGGGATCGATCCGGCGACCGGCGCGCTCGTCGAGGGCGGCATCGAGGCGGAGACGCGGCGCGCGATGGACAACCTGCAGGCCGTGCTGGAGGCCGCTGGATTCTCGATGGCTGACGTCGTTGAGGCGCAGGTTTTCCTCGCTGACCTGGAGAAGTACGGAGCGATGAATGCGGTGTACGGCTCGTACTTCGCGTCGGCGCCGCCGGCCCGGGCGGCGGTGCAGGTGGCGCGCCTGCCTCGTGATGCGCGCGTCGAGATCAAGCTGACGGCCGTCCGGGCGAACTGACGCCCCGCGCGGTCGTACAGAGCACGGATTCATCGTTTCCGTCTTGTCACCGACCGCCACGCTTCATGCCGACGTACGACGTAGCCATCATCGGAGGCGGCATTGTCGGATGTGCCACCGCCTACCGCCTCGCTCAGCAGTATCCCGACCAATCCATCGTCATCATCGAAAAGGAAGATCGGGTCGCCGCGCATCAGACCGGTCGCAACTCGGGTGTCATCCATTCGGGCGTCTTCTATACGCCAGGCTCGCTCAAGGCGGAGAACTGCCGCGAGGGCAAACATGCGCTCGCGGCGTTCTGCGAGCGCGAGGGCGTCGACTACGACATGTGCGGCAAGGTGGTCGTGGCCACCTCCGACGACGAGATTCCTGAGCTCGAAAAGATTCAGGAGAAAGGGCGCAAGAACAACGTCGTCTGCGAGCGCATCGGTCCGGAGCGGCTGCGGGAACTGGAGCCGCACGTCCGCGGCGTCGCGGCGCTGCACGTGCCTGGCGCCGGCATCGTGGACTACACGGGCATGACGGAGCGGATGGCGGCCCGCGTGCAGGAGCACGGGCACACGCTCAAGACCGGCGCCGCGGTGCGCGACTTGCATGTCGAGGACCACGCGGTGACGGTGGCGACGACGGCCGGCGACGTGCGGGCACAGTACGTCGTCAACTGCGCCGGTCTCTACGCCGATCGCATCGCGAAGATGAGCGGGATGGATCCGGGCGTCCAGATCGTGCCGTTCCGTGGCGAGTACTACGAGCTCATCCCCGAGCGGCTCCACCTCTGCAACGACCTGATTTATCCCGTGCCCGATCCGGCGTATCCGTTCCTCGGCGTCCACTTCACGCGCATGATCGATGGCCGTGTGGAGTGCGGCCCAAGCGCCGTGCTGGCGTTTGCGCGCGAGGGGTATCGCTTCGGCGACGTCGACTGGAGGGAGCTGTGGGAAACGATCACATACCCGGGCTTCGTCCGGCTCAGCCTGCAGCACTGGAAGAAGGGCATCAAGGAGATCGCGCAGTCGCTCAGCAAGCGCGTGTACGTGAACCAGGCCCGCAAGCTCGTGCCCGAGGTGGAGATGGACGACCTCGTGCCCTCCTCGTCGGGCGTGCGTGCACAGGCGCTCCGCCCCGATGGCTCGCTCGTCGACGATTTTTTGTTCGTGGAGGGCGAGCGCGTCATCAACGCCGTCAACGTCGCCTCGCCGGCGGCCACGGCATCGCTCAACATTGGCCGCCTCATCGTCGACCGCCTCGCCACGCGGTTCGAGAAGACGGTGCCGGTGAAGCGTGAGGCATAAGCCGCAGACGCCCAACGCTCAACGCCTAACGCGCTATGGCCTGGATTGAGACAATCGATGACGCGGACGCGACGGATGACCTATGTGCGCTCTATGACGAGATCATCGAGACGCGCGGGAAGCTTTCCAACATTCTGCAGGTGCACAGCCTGAACCCGCCCGCGTTGCGAGCGCACCTGCAGCTGTACGATCAGCTCCTCTTCGGCCGGTCTAACCTGCGACGGGCCGAGCGGGAAGCGCTGGCCACCGTGGTCTCGGCCGCCAACGGCTGCGACTACTGCGTACGCCATCACGCCGAGGCCCTCAACGCATACTGGAAAGATGCAGCGCGCGTGGATCAGTTGGTCGAGAACCACCGCGCCCTCGACCTGCCGGACCGGGTGCGGGCCATGCTCGACTACGGCGTGAAGCTCACGCGGGCGCCGGCGGCTGTCACGGAAGGTGATGTGCAGGCGCTCCGTGAGGCGGGCTTCTCAGATCGCGATGTGCTCGACATTAACCTGATCACTAGCTACTTCAACTTCGTGAACCGCATCGCGGAAGGCCTCGGCGTCCCGTTCACGGAAGAAGAGGCGACCGGATACGACTACTGATACCTCACGTTGTGTCCCTTCGTTTGTGGCGGAACACGACCACGGACTGCAGACGGCGGACCGCGAAACCACGCTCATGCTGGCGGTCTGTCGTTCATCGTCGGCAGCCACGGGGCTCACAAAGGCATGCGGGCGAGAGGGCTGTATGGCCCCGCTCGCCCGCTCCCGATGGTCGGGTCACCATTCAGTTTGGATCCGAAAGGTCAGGGGTTGGCGGTCTGGTAGCTGGCATTCGAGGCGGTGGCGGCCGCGCCGCTGTGGCTGTTCCCGGCCAGCGCGAAGTACAGCGCAATCATGAGGAGTGTGAACTGAAACTCCATCCCGCGGCCCATATTGCCGGTGCCCATATTTACCGAGTTCCAGCCATGCTGCAGGTGTACCATGAAGATGGCGCCCAGCATGATGGGGACGATCAGTAGGCCGCCGAGGCGTGTCATCCAGTCGCCGGCCGCGCCGCCGATGAGGATGAGTGCGCCCCCGACTGCCTCCATGGTCGCAAGGAGGCCGACCACGAAGACAGGCATCCCCATCATCTCAGCCATGCCACCCAGCACGGGAAATTTGGTGAGGCCGTGGTAGAGAAAGACACTCGCGAGGGCCAAGCGCAAGGCCCAGTGCGCATACGGAGCAAAGGCGTTCAGGCGTTCCATGGGAAATATGCGGCGTTGATGAGTAGAACGTGACGGACGAAGGATGAAGAAGCCCGTTGGTGAGGACTTTCGCGCTGCCCCCTTTCTACCAGAACTCCCGCCCTGTTCAAGGAGAGGAGGCGGGTAGCCAGAAGGGGCCAACCCAATGCACGGGTGAATCTCTGCGGTTCGTTATCCGCCAACCGGTTTCTCATTTCTTCGATTGTAGCCGCTTAGGTGCACGCGGAAAATCAGGCGTTACACCAGCGGTGCCAATCCGCAGAGCGTAACGCGCCGGGCTGTGATGTCACCAAGACGCCGCACATACTGCCGACCACCAACCCGTCTAACGCTGCTATGACACGGCACCACGCATTCGTACTCTCTGCTGCGCTTCTCCTTGCCCTGGTGCTGCCGTCGTCGGCGGCGGGCCAGCGGTCGAACGCCTCGGCGCTGCTGAGCCCGTTCGACACGGACCGGACGAAGCGAACCATCGACGTGTCGGAGCTGCAGGCCGGGGGGCCGCCGAAGGATGGCATCCCGTCGATCGACACTCCCTCGTTCGTGTCGACGGAGGCGGCACGCGATTGGATCGAGCCGCAGGAGCCCGTCATCGCGCTGGAGATCAACGGCGCGGCGCGGGCGTATCCGCTCCAGGTTCTCACCTTTCACGAGATTGTGAACGATCGCGTGGGCGGTGTCCCGGTGGCGGTGACGTTTTGCCCGCTCTGCTACAGCGCCATCGTGTTTGAGCGCATCCTGCAGGGCGAACCCGTCGAGTTTGGGGTCTCCGGCTTGCTGCGGAAGTCGGACCTCGTAATGTACGACCGGAAGACGGAGACGCTCTGGCAACAGTTCAACGGCCAGGCCATCGTGGGCGACCTCGCGGGCCAGACGCTGGAGCAGGTGCCCTCGCAGATCGTGAGCTACCAGCAGTTCCGGTCGGCGTATCCCGACGGTCAGGTGCTCTCCCGCGACACGGGCCACGACCGTCCGTACGGCCAGAATCCGTACGCGGGCTACGACGACATTGACAAGAAGCCGTTCCTCTTTCGCGGCGAGCAGGACGGCCGGCTGCCTCCCATGGAGAAGGTGATCGCGATCAGCATGGACGGCACTGACAAGGCGTATCCGCACCGCGTGACAAAAGAGCAGCGCGTCATCCGCGACATGGTGAACGGACAGCCCGTCGTCGTGTGGCATGGTGAGGGCGCCGTATCGGCCCTCGACGCGCAGCAGATCAGCCGATCGAAGGAGGTTGGCTCGACGGGCGTCTTCGATCCGCGTGTGGATGGGCGCACGCTCCACTTCCGCTACGAGGACGGCCGGTTCGTGGACGAGGAGACAGGGAGCACGTGGTCCATCACCGGGCGCGCGGTAAGCGGCCCGCTCGAAGGGCGCCAGCTGGAGCGCATTGGACACGGCGATTACTTCGCGTTCGCCTGGTTTGCGTTCAAGCCGGAAACAACGATCTACGATGCCGACTCCCAATCATAACTGCGCACCACCGAGGCGCCCTCCCATGTCTATGTTTATTCCTGCATCTTGCTCGTCGCCATCGGGGCCCATGACGCTGTCGTGCGGACGCCGTCTCACGCTCTCGATCGGGGTGGGTCTCCTTGGGCTCATCCTGGTTGCGCTGACGGGGTGCGACTCCGGCTCCGTGAATAACGGCTCGAACTTGTTCGAAAACCCATCCAGCGACGCGTGCGAGATTTCCACGAGCAGCCTGGTGAGTGGGGGCGTGCCCAAAGATGGCATCCCGGCGCTCACCGATCCGACGTTCGTCGATCCGGGATCTAGCCAGGCCAGCTACTTGGATGGGAGCAGCCGGGTAATTGGGCTGACGGTGGACGGCCAGGCTTACGCGATTCCGCACAATATTCTGTGGCATCACGAGATCGCGAACCTCAACTTCGAAAGCATCCAGCTTGCCGTCACGTACTGCCCGCTCACCGGCTCCAGTCTCGCGTTCGACCGGGCCGTGGTTGACGGCGGCGAGTTCGGCGTGTCGGGCCTGCTGCTCAACAACAACCTGACGATGTACGACCGGACCAACCAGGAGTCGCTCTGGCCGCAGATGAACCGCGAGGCCGGCTGCGGGCCGCGCTCCGGAAGCGACTTGACGATGTATCCGATCATGGAGACGACGTGGGCCGGCTGGCAGACGCTCTATCCCGGCACCAAGGTGGTGTCCAACGAAACCGAGTTCAATCGCAACTACCGGCCCAACGGATATCCGTACGGCAACTACGAGGAGCCGAACAACGACCGGCTGCTGTTCAGCGCGCCCATCGACGACCGGCGGCCGCCGAAGGAGCGTGTCCTCGGCGTGCCGGGCGACAGCGCGCCGAGCCGGGCCGCCGGCGTGGCCTATCCGTTCGGCGAGTTGGATGATGGCACGCCCGTCACCGTCGTCAACGACGAAATCGAGGGCGGGCCCATCGTGGTGCTGTGGAGCCAGGCCGTGCAGGGCGCAATGGCATTCCGGCCCGTGGTGAATGGCCAGCCGACGACGTTCGAGGACCGCAACGGCGACATCGTGGACGTCGCGACGGAGAGCGTGTGGAACGTCCGCGGCGAGGCGATCAGCGGGCCGATGCAGGGCGCGCAGTTGGAGCCGGTACGCCAGACCTATGTGGCATTCTGGTTTGCCTGGGCGCTGTTCCAGCCGGAGACGACGCTCTACACGAACTAGCCCAGCGACGAACGGACGCGGGGCTCGCGCTGCTTCGACGGAATCGGTCCATACCCTGCCCATGACGCACACGCGCTTGCTGCTCGCTCTCGGACTGCTCGTTGGGATGGTCAGCCCGCGCGCGGGGCACGCCCAGTGGGTGGAGGCGCCGGGCGAGGGCTGGTTGGAGATCAGCGCCGTGCATCACCGGACCGACATCCGCTTCGGACCGGACGGGGACATCGAGCCCCTCTTCAACGCCGAAAGCCGCTCCATCACGACCTCCACCTTCCTGACGACCGCCGTGGGGCTCGTGCCGGGCCTCGACGCCTGGGCGCAGGTGCCGTTCCATCACCTTCAGTTCAACGACATCGTGCGCGACCGGTCGAGCACCGGGCTCGGCGATCCGCGCTTCTTCCTGCGCGCCGGGCCAAAGGCGTTCGGGCTGGACGTCGGACTCCCCATCGCCGTGCGGGGCGGCGTCAAGTTTCCCGTCGGCGACTTCCCCATCGACGCCGAGATCATTCCCCTCAGCGAGGGGCAGCGGGATTGGGAGCTGCTCGTCGAACTCGGCTACAGCCTGCACCCCCTTCCGATGTACGTGATGGGCTGGGCGGGCTATCGCTGGCGGGAGTTCAACGACCCGATCGACCGCAAGCCGGGAAACGAGCGGCTCCTCCACGCCGCGGCGGGCGGCGCGCTCGGCGACGTCACGTGGAAGCTGGCCGTGGACGGCCTCTTTGGCACGCCGCCCGTGCGCCGGCTTGCATCCACCGGGCTGGAGATCGAACTGGAGCGCGACACGCGGCGCCTCGTGCAGTTGCTGCCGACCGTCGGATGGAAGATCGGGCCTGGGGCCGTGGAGTTGGGCGCTCGCATCCCCGTCGACGGGCGCAACCTCCCGGCGGGCCCTGCGCTCACGCTCGGCTACTTCGTTAACTGGAACGAGCCACTGTGGGAATAGCGCATGGCGAATGGTGAGTAGCGAGTGGCGTTGCCGAAGGGGCAAACATTCACACCTGCACCCGTTCAGCTCTCCGCA
>CAYFRX010000046.1:12745-16197 GCA_964345515.1 uncultured Rhodothermales bacterium | reverse complement strand
CGAGCCGCACACGCTGCGCGCCGAGGTGGAGGTGATGAACAGCTACTCGGCCCATGCCGACGGCGAGGGGCTGCTTCACTTCATCGATCAGATGGAAGCGCGTCCGGAGCGGCTCTTCCTGGTGCACGGCGCGCCCGAGCGGCAGGCGGCGTTCGAAGCGGCGCTCCACGAGCATGGCTACGACGACGTCATCATCCCTGAGCACGGCGAGTCGGTGGCGCTATAGGAGCCTGGAGGGCACCGGAGCGCCCGGTGGCGCTTGCTGGACAGGTGCCCGAGATGACGGTGAGGCCGAGTTGCTGGCCCAGCGCCGTCGCCTCGTCCGACACGCCGGCCCCCGCAATGCGCGGCTGCACGAAACGTCGTTGACGGCGTCTTGGAGCGTGGTCATGGCGTGGAGACCAGTTATTCCTCAGAGGCGGCGGTCATTTCCTACTCGGCACGCTGCTTGACATCGCGAAGCATCTTGCGCTCCATAATGAAGTGCGCCATAGATCGCTGGATTAGGACGTGCGGCTTTTGTACGCTGAAAAGGCGATTCCCATCCCCTGCCGCACCCTCTCTTGCCATGAACACATCTATTGCTGACGGGCCTGCCCCCGATCCTGCCGCTGAAGAAGAATTAGTGATGGAGAGCGGCCTGCCGCTGCCGCTCGGCGCGCACTTTCTCGGCAGTGGCGTCAATTTCGCCGTGTTTAGCCGCCACGCCACGCAGGTGTGGCTCGAACTGTACGAGGCGCCCACGGCGGCCACGCCCACGCATCGCATCGAGCTCGTTCCCGATCTGCATCACACCGGGGACATCTGGCACGTCTGGATTGAGGGCATCGCCCCGGGGCAGCTCTACGGCTACCGCGCCGAGGGGCCGTACGCCCCGCGCGAGGGGCATCGCTTCAACCCGGACCGGCTGCTGATCGACCCGTACGCCCGTGCCCTCACGCACCTCGACGACTGGGACTTCCGCAAGGCGCGCGGCTACGACCCCGACGCCGAGCGGCGCGACCTTGTGCCGTCCACCACCGACAACGCCGCCCACGCGCCCAAGTGCATCGCCACGGACAAGCAAATTATCCGCTGGCGCGAGCAGCCGCTCAGACACCCGTGGTCTGAGACGGTCATCTACGAGATGCACGTGCGCGGTTTCACCCGCCACCCCAGCGCCGAGGTCGAGCATCCCGGCACGTTCCAGGGCATCATCGAGAAGATCCCATACCTGAAGGACCTGGGCGTGACGGCCGTCGAGCTGATGCCCGTGCAGGAGTTCAACGAAAACGAGCTGGCGCGCGTCAACCCGCTCACCGGCGAGCCGCTGCGCAACTTCTGGGGCTACAACCCGGTCGCCTTCACAGCGCCCAATGGCGCGTACGCGAGCGATGACACCGACGGCGCGCAGGTAGACGCGTTTAAGGAGATGGTGCACGCGCTCCACGAGGCTGGCATCGAAGTCATCCTCGACGTCGTGTTCAACCACACGGCCGAGGGCGACGAGCTGGGTCCGACCCTCTCCTTCCGCGGGCTCGACAACGCCATCTACTACATCCTGGGCGAGAACGGGCGCTCATACGCCGACTTTACCGGCACCGGCAACACGGTCAAGGCGGATCATCCCATTGTGCGCGAGCTTATCCTCGACGCGCTGCGCTACTGGGTCGTCGAGATGCACGTCGACGGCTTCCGCTTCGACCTCGCCTCCGTGCTTGGGCGGGATGAGGATGGCAGCCTCCACGCCGACCCGCCCCTGCTCGAACGCATCGCCGAGGATCCCGTGCTGCGGGAGGTGAAGATGATCGCTGAGGCGTGGGACGCCGCGGGGGCCTACCAGGTGGGCGCCTTTCACGAGCGCCGATGGTCCGAGTGGAACGGCGAGTTTCGCGACGACGTGCGCCGGTTCTGGCGCGGCGACGCCGGGATGCTGGGCGACTTCGCGTCGCGCCTCGCCGGCAGCGCCGATCTGTACGAGCAGTCCGGCAAAGGGCCCGAATGCAGCATCAACTACGTGGCGGCCCACGACGGCTTCACGCTCAACGACCTCGTCAGCTACACGCGCAAGCACAACGAGGCGAACGGCGAGTTCAATCGCGACGGTTCAGACCAAAATTTCAGCGCCAACTACGGTGTGGAGGGTGCCACCGACGATTCGGAGATCAACGCCATCCGAACGCGGCAGGTCAAAAACTTTATCCTGACGCTCTTCGTCGCGCGGGGCGTGCCCATGCTGCTCGGCGGCGACGAGTTTCGGCGCACGCAGCAGGGCAACAACAACGCGTACTGCCAGGACAACGAGATCGGCTGGGTGGACTGGACGCGACGAGAGGAGCACGCCGGCCTCCATCGCTTCACCCAGCAGATGATTCGCTTTCGGCACGAGCATGCCGTGCTGAGGCAGGAGGAGTTCTACACCGCGCGCGACGTGCATTGGTTCAACCCGGCCGGTCATACGCCGCACTGGGATGACCCCTCGGCACGGCGGCTTGGCATGCACGTCCGCGGCCACGGCGGGCCCGCCCTGTGCCTGCTCTTCAACGCGGGCACCGAGCCGATGCCCTTCGTGCTGCCCGCTCCGCCCGAGGGTGCGCAGTGGCACCTGGCGGCCGACACGGCGCGCCCGAGCCCCGGCGACGTGCTGGCGCCCGGCGATGAAGGACCGCTCGACGATCCGCAGCACGCCCGGGTGGAGGCCCGGTCCAGCGTCATTCTGATTGGACGATAACCTTGCGTGTGGGGCGCACTGAGCGAACGATCGGCTACGGCTTTATCCTCGTGGCGGCTGCATGCTGGGGCTTGTTGGGGCCCGTCGCGCGGGGGGCGCTGGCGGCGGGCATCGCGCCCCTGGAGGTAGCGTTCTGGCGCGCACCTCTGGTGGGGCGAGCGGTTCGGCGCGTGGGGCTACCTCGGCGCCGTGCTCGTCATCACCGCCGCGTTCCTCGCCGCCGCGGCGCCAGGAGAAGAGAGTAAACGTGTGGAGGGGTGAACGGGTGAACGAATGCACGTCGAACGGTACAGCGCGTCGCGAAACTCCACGATGAGCCCAGGCGGGGTGAGTCCCAACAGGCCTTTGCTGGACCCGGCCTGAGAGGTGTCGGGCAGGCCAAGGAGATGACGGTACAGGACTTTGCCGTCGCCCTCACCGGCGGCGGGCGCCGGGGCGTCGGCTGGGGTCTCGTCTTACGAGGGCGAGGGGGTGAGCAGCTGATCGGTGCAGCCGTCCAGCACGAAGCTCAAGGCGAGCCCCAATCCAAAAAAGGAGGACGGGATGTCGTCGGATGTGCATGGCTGAATGTCGTTATTGACTGACGAGCACGGAAACCGATGGCGTGCGCGGGGCACGCAAAACCGATACGGTATTATCTCCCGCGGTGGCGAGGGCCGTCGGCCTCAGGTCGTTCCAGCATCATCCTTTGGTGGAGATCGGCTGAAACTTGTTTTAGATCTCCAGCTTTTGGCCGCGCAGC
>CAYFRX010000046.1:0-12645 GCA_964345515.1 uncultured Rhodothermales bacterium | reverse complement strand
TTTGGTGGAGATCGGCTGAAACTTGTTTTAGATCTCCAGCTTTTGGCCGCGCAGCATGGTGCAATATTTGAGAGTTTTACGGGCTGTCCGATAATTGTTGGGCCTGTCAGCGCCATCGCTGGACAGTCCTTATTCGTCCGAATCGCTTCCTCTCATGCATCCTCTCGTGCGCGGCGTACTAATCGTGCTGGCCAGCGCTCTCATGCCGGTTGTGGGCTGGGCGCAGCCGGAGTCGGCGGCCCGTCTCGCGCCCGAAAAGGCACTGACGCAGTACGTTCATACAGCTTGGAATGACGACGACGGGCTCCCTCACAGTACCGTCAACGCGGTCGCCCAGACGCCTGACGGGTATTTGTGGGTGGGCACGGAGGGCGGCGTGGTCCGCTTCAACGGCACCACGTTCGACGTCTACAACCGGTCCAACACGGAAGCCTTTTCCGCCGGGCATAACATCCGTACGCTTCTCGTCGATCAGAGGGGTCAACTGTGGATCGGAACCGTCGGAGCCGGGCTCATCCGGTACCATGCGGGGCAGTTCACGCAAGTGCACGACCCGGCGGTGCTGCAGGGAACGCAGATCAGCGCGTTGCACGAAGACGCCCGCGGCACGCTCTGGATCGGCACGTTCGAGGACGGGCTCTTCAAGAAAGAGGGCGACCGGATCCGACCCGTCGAGGCCGTGCCGTCCAACACGCTGATCACGGCGCTTCGCGTGGACGGCGCCGGCACGCTCTGGATCGGCACGAATGAGGGGCTCTACCGCGTGCGGGACGATTCGACGCGGGTGTATCGCCCGCAGGATGGACTGCCCGGGCCGTTCGTCGTGGCGCTGGGTGAGGATGCGGACGGACGGATTTGGGTGAGCACGCGCGACGGGATCGTCCGGCTGATGGAGGGGGCCGTCCCGTCGAATGCCCTCCCGCAGGCCCTGGCCGACGTTTCCGCGTTCGCTTTTTGGACCGATGCGACCGGCAGCCTATGGCTCGGCACCGACGGGCGCGGCCTGATGCGCGTCCGCGACGGCGCGGTGGAGGCGCTCACGACCCAGCATGGGCTGCTCAACGATCGCGTCGTCGCCGTCTTCCAGGATCGCGAGGGGAGCCTCTGGTTTGGGACCGAGGGCGGCGGACTGAATCAGTTGCGCGATGGCAAGTTCACGCCCTACGGCACGCCCGAAGGCGTCGGGAGCGACATGGTGCTTTCGGTATTTGAAGACGCGGAGGGCAGCTTGTGGCTCGGCACCGAGGGCGGCGGGCTGAGCCGCTTGCGCGACGGCCGCGTGACCGCGCTCACCACGGCGGACGGGCTGTCCAGCGACGTCGTGCTCAGCGTGCACGAGGACGCTGATGGGGCGCTCTGGGCCGGCACGTACGGGGGCGGCGTCAACCGGTACGACGACGGGCAGTTCACGGCCTACGCGACAGACAATGGATTTCTTAGCGACGCCGTGTTCGCGCTGCATCGCGGTCCGAGCGGGGCCCTGTGGATGGGCACCGACGCCGGGATCGCCCGCTACGCGGAAGGCGATTTCCGTTACTTCACGGAAGAGGACGGCCTGTCCAGCAATCTCATCGCTACGCTGCACGAAGATGCCAACGGTACGCTCTGGGTCGGGACGTTCCCGAACGGACTCGACCGGTTCCGCGAGGGCACGTTTACGCATCTCGGTCCATCGGATGGGTTGCCCGAGAGCGTCATCACCGACATCCACGAAGATCCGGACGGCACGCTGTGGATGGGCACGCGCGGCGGCGGACTGATTCGGATGCGGGACGGGCAGGCTACCACGTACACCAGCCGCGACGGGCTGTACAGCGACAACATCTATCAGGTTTTGGAAGACGAGCAAGGACGGCTGTGGATGGGCAGCGGCCGAGGCATCTTTCACGTGGCCCGCCAGGCCCTCGACGCCCACGCCGCCGGCCGCATCGATCAACTGGAGCCCACCGTCTTTGGGGAAAAGGACGGCCTTCGCACCGACGAAATGAACGGCGGCGTGCAGCCCGCCGGATGGAGGCGCCGCGACGGCTCGCTGTGGTTTCCCTCCGCCCAGGGCGTGGCCGGGATCGATCCGGAGCACGTCCAGCGCAACGACGTGCCTCCGCCCATTGCCATCGAGTCCATCACCGTCGATGACGAGCCCGTGGCGCGCACAGCGTCGACCGAGCTGGTGCCGGGGACCAAAAAGCTGAGCATCCACTTTGCGGCGCCGACGTTTATCGCGCCGGGCGACGTGCGATACCAGTACCGGCTGCGCGGCTACGACGACACGTGGAGCACGTGGCAGACCGGCCGCGTCGCCACGTACACGAACCTCGATCCGGGCGACTACACGTTCCAGGTGCGAGCCCGCAACGCCGACGGCGTGCCCAGCACGCGAGCCGCCGCGCTGTCCTTCACGCAGGAGCCCTTCTTCTACGAAACCCCCCTCTTCTGGGCCCTGTGCGTGCTGGGCGTTCTTGCATTAAGTGCCACGGCGTACCGCGTCCGACTCCGCCACCTCAAGGCGCGGCAGCAGGAACTCGAAGCCCTCGTGGCCGATCGGACCGAGGAGCTGCGCGAGCTCAATGCGCACCTGGAGGACAAAGTGGAGGAGCAGTTGCAGACCATCCTCCGCGAGCGCGAAAAATACGAGACCCAGCTGCGCCGCGAGAAGGAGCGCGCCGAGGAGGCCGCCCGCCTCAAGTCGGCCATCCTCAACAACATGAGCCACGAGTTTCGCACGCCCATGACCGGGATTCTCGGCTACGCCGATATTCTGCTCGACGAGGTGGACGAGGCGTACCGCGACTTCGCCCAGACGATTCACGACTACGGCGAGCGCCTCATGAACACGCTCGACGCCGTGCTGGAGCTCGCCCGGCTGGAGGCCGCTGCCACCGAGCCGCAGAAGACCTCCATCGATGTGGGCGACCTGGCCCGCGGCGTCGTGCGCGACGTGGAGCACCGCGCCACCGAGCAGGGGCTGGCGTTTCACACCGACCTGCCCGACGACCCGCTCCTGGCCGAGCTCGATCCCACGGCCTTCGAGCGCGTGCTCCAGATCCTGACCGACAACGCCATCAAGTTTACGCCAGACGGGGAAGTCCGCGTCGAGGTGGCCGGCGGAGACGAGGACGAGACGGTGCGCGTGGACGTCCACGACACGGGCGTGGGGATCAGCGACGACTTTCGGCCGCACCTCTTCGAGCCGTTCCGCCAGGAGAGCATGGGGGACCAGCGCGAGTTCGAGGGCAACGGCCTCAACCTGAGCATCGCGAAGCGGCTCGTCGACCTCACCGGGGGCACCATCACGGTCGAAAGCACGAAGGGCGTCGGCACGACGTTCACCGTGGAGATGCCGCGCGCAGAAGACGCAGGAGCTCCCCTCCCCGCAGAGATGGGCGACGGCGTAGCAACCCGCTGAGCCGGCGTGGCCGGGCCGGAGTGATGCGCCCTGCGAGCGGTTCCGCAACCCGTGCAATGGGGATGATCCGCAGCAGTCCCCTGCGGCCTGAGGGATCCGATGGAAGATCGGCTCATACTACGGGCTAGCTTGGGCCTTGCCGAGTACGCGCGAGGCGTCTCGCAAACAGGTGGACGGGTCGATGGACAATCGCAATTCCAAACGGGCACGCCGGCTCGCGGCGTGTGGACTGGTTGAGGGCGAGCCCGCCACGCCGTATGATCAAATCACCCGTCGCGCACGCCGCACCTTTGACGTCGAAACGGCGGCCTTTTGCGTGATGGGCGAGCAGACCCCCTGGACGCCGTCGCACGCTGGAGCCGCCATGCCCGATGCGGACGCTGAGGCGGTCTTCTGCCGGCGTGCGATGCAACATGATGCGCCAATGGTTGTGGCAAACGCCTGCGCCGATCCGCGGTTTGCGGACCATCCGGCCGTGGCTGGGCCGCCGTACGTGCGGTTCATCGCCGGCGCTCCGGTAGTCATGCCGGATGGACTGCGCTTCGGGGCGCTCCTTCTGTTGGATGCCGAGCCACGCGCGCTGGACCCGGACGAGGTCGCGCTGCTAGAGGAACTGGCCAACCTCCTCGCCGAGCAGGCGGACCTGCAGTGCCGGCTGCGGGCGATGACGCGCGACGCGGCCGTCCCGGTCGAGACGCCGCCGTCGGGACGGCCCGGGGTCGCCGCCGCGATCAGCGAAAACATCGCGGAGGGGATTTTCCGCTCGGTCCCGGGTCAGAGGCTCGTTTACGTCAATCAGGCCTGTGCGCGGATGTTTGCGTACGACACCCCCGAGGAGCTTTTGCAGGCCGATCCGCGCACGCTCTACGCAAGCCCTGATCAGCGGGATGCCGCGATCGTCCACCTCGACCAGGAGGGGTCGCTCGACGGGATGGCGGTGCGCTTCATGCGCAAAGACGGATCGGCCTTCTGGGGCCTCATGAGCGCCCGGGTCACCTACGACGACGCCGGCCGCGTGCGGTACCACGACGGCACGGTCGTCGACATCACGCACCGCAAAGAGATGGAGCAGCAGTTGCGCGAGAGCGAGGAGCGATGGCACCGCCTCGTCGAGAACCATCCCGAGGCGGTGCTCATCAACGTCGAGGGGCAGTTCCGGTACGCCAACCCGGCGGGGGCCCGGCTCCTCGGCGTGCCCACGCCGGACGATCTGGTGGGCCGCCCTGTGTTTGACTTCCTTATGGAAAAGGATCAGCCCGTCATCCAGGAGCGGCAGGAGATGCTCAACCAGGGCAAGTCGACCGCACCGATCGAGCACGAGATTGTGCGCCCGGATGGGACGCGGCGTGTCATCGAGGTCAACTCGGTGCCTATCACCTACGAGGGCCAGGCGGCGGTGCAGACGGTGGCGCGCGACGTCACCGATCGACAGCGGGCCGAAGAGCGGTTGCGGGCGGCGGAGGCCAAGTTTCGTGGGCTCGTCGAGCAGTCGCTGGTCGGCATCTACATCATCCAGGACGGCCGGATTGCATACGTCAACCCGGCGCTCGCGGAGATCGTCGGGTATCCCGTCGACGACCTCGTCGGGGCCGATGCGGTGACGCGGTTTATCCACGAGGACGACCAAGCCATGGTCCGCCGAAAAATCCGGCAGCGCAATCAGGGCGAGATCGAGGATGCGCGCTACACGTTCCGGATCCGGCAGCAAGACGGGACGGTGCGGCATGTCGAAGCGCACGGCACGCGAATGGAGCACGGCGACCAGTCCGCCATCATTGGCACGCTGCTCGACGTCACCGAGCGCAAGGAGTGGGAGCGCAACCTGATTGCCGCGAAAGAAGAAGCGGAGGAGATGAACCGGCTGAAGTCGGCGTTCCTCGCCAACATGAGCCACGAGATTCGCACGCCGCTGACCTCCATCATTGGGTTTGCCGACCTCATCGGCACGTCGCCCGAGTCGGCCAGTGAGTTTGCTGCGCTCATCCGGCGCAGCGGGAAGCGCCTCCTTTGGATGCTCAATTCGGTGCTCGACCTCGCCCAACTCGAAGCCGGTGCGCTGAAGCTCCACGCCGAGCGCGTCGATCTGACCGGCGAGGTCCGCGAGATCCTCGACGAATTCCGGCCGCAGGCGCAGCAGAAGAACAACACACTCCAACTCGACGTGCCCGAGGCGCCGGTGCACGGCTCCGTCGATCGGGGGGCGTTTCTGCGCATCGTCACGAATCTCGTCTCCAACGCCATCAAGTTCACCCGCGACGGGCGCGTCACGGTCGTCCTCCGCCCCGACGGCAACGCCGTCGAGATGCGCGTGGAAGATACGGGGATCGGCATCGGCGAGGATTTCTTGGATCAGATCTTCGACGAGTTTCGGCAGGAGTCGACCGGTGAGGCGCGCACCCACGAAGGGAGCGGCTTGGGCCTCACCATCACGCAGCGGCTCGTGGAACTGATGGACGGCACCATCGCGGTGGACAGCACGCCGGCCGAGGGCAGCACATTCACCGTCCGTCTGCCCCGTGTGGGGGAAGAGGGTGTGGGGGAAAGGGAGAGCGGGTGAGAGGGAGAGCGGGGACGTGGATGAAAGAGGGGGCGAAGCGGATTGAGCGCCACTACACCCACACTCCCAATCTCCCACACTCCCAATCTCTCCTGCCCGGAGTCAGTACCCGACGGCCGTGTCGTTGCCGCGGGGGTCGGCGCCGCCGTAGAGGACGCGCCCCATCTCGTTGGCGCCCGGCGCTACCGGCTCAGCGCGCACCGTAATGCCTTCGGCCTGGCCCCAGCTGGTGCCGCCCCAGGCGGACCCTGCCTGCACGGTCCAGCCGCGCTCTTCCAGGTTGCGGACGGCATCCGCCGCCAGCCCGAAGCGCTCGTACCACAAGTTGTTGGGCTTCCACTGGTGATGCACGCGCGGCGCGGCCACGGCCTCCTGGATGTTCATCCCGTGGTCGATCACGTTCAGGATCACCTGGAAGACCGTCGTGATGATCGTGGAGCCGCCCGGCGTGCCGATTACCATGAACAGTTCCCCGTCCGGGTCCTCGACAATGGTGGGCGACATCGACGAGAGCATGCGCTTCTCCGGCTCGATGGCATTCGCCTCGGAGCCGACGAGTCCGTACATGTTGGGCACGCCCGGCTTCGCGCTGAAGTCGTCCATCTCGTTGTTCAGAAAGAAGCCCGCTCCGTCCACGACGACCTTCGAGCCGTAGCTGCCGTTGAGCGTCGTCGTCACGCTCACGGCGTTGCCGTCGCCATCCACGACCGAGTAGTGCGTAGTCTCGGTCGACTCGAAGGCGAGCGGGTTGCCGTGGTCGATGGTTTCGGTCGGGGTGGTCTGGTTCGGGTCGAAATTCTGCATGCGCTGCTGCATGTAGGCCGGATCCGTGAGGCCCGAAAGCGGCACGTCGAAAAAGTCGGAGTCGCCCAGCCACTTGGCGCGGTCGGCGTAGACGCGGCGCATGGCCTCGCCCATCAGGTGTACGGCCGCGCTCGACTGGTAGCCCATCTCGGCGATGTCGTACGGCTCCACGGCATTAAACAGCTGCGCGAGCGCGACGCCGCCCGACGACGGCGGGCCCATCGAGATGACGTTGTAGCCCCGGTAGTTGGCCCGGACGGGCTCGCGCTCGACGGCCCGGTAGTCCTGCAGGTCGGCGTGGCTGATGAGTCCGTTCCCGCGCTCCATCTCGTCGACGATGAGCTCGGCCGTCTCGCCTTGGTAGAAGCCGGCCCGCCCTTGATCGCGGACGCGCTTGAGCACCGCGGCGAGGTCCTCCTGCACAAACAGCGCGCCGGCCTCGTAGTACTGATCCTCGCTCCCTTTCGTGAAGTACTGCTTCGTGCCGGGGTACTTGGCAAACGTCTCGTAGCGTGAGTTGAAATCATTGGCCTGCCGCTGCGAGAGGCGGAAGCCGTCTTCGGCGAGGCGGATGGCTGGCGCCAGGACCTGCGCGCGCGTCATCGTGCCGTGCTCTTCCAGCGCCTTCAGCAGCCCCGCCACAGAGCCGGGCACGCCGGAGGCGAGGTAGCCCTCGCGGCTGCGTTGCGGCACGACCTCGCCGCTTTCGTCCTGGTACATCGTGCGGGAGGCCTCCATCGGCGCCTTCTCGCGGTAGTCGATCGTCGTCTCCGCGCCGTCGTCCGTGCGGATGACCATGAAGCCGCCGCCGCCAATGTTGCCGGCCCGCGGGTACACGACGGCGAGGGCGAAGCCCGTGGCCACGGCGGCGTCCACGGCGTTGCCACCCTGCTTGAGCATGGCGACGCCGGCCTCTGAGGCCTCAACGCGCGCCGAAACGACCATGCCGGTGTCAGCGCGCGGGGGCGCCATGTGGGGCGCCTGGGCCTGGGCCGGAGACGGCGCTACGACGAAAAGCAGCAGCACGCTGCAGAGCACAGCGAAAACGCGCGATGGAGCCTTCATCATGAGAGTGGGGGATTGGAAAACGAGGGAGGATGTCACTATCTATCGCTCTATGCGAATAACGTCAACGAGTTCACGTGCCGGACGGTCCCGCGATGCGACGGCGGAATGCAACGGAGGATGCCGCAGGCGCGCCGGCACTTGACTTTCGCGCGCAGCGCAGGCTTTCTTTCTCCCGTCCCTCTAGCTCATGGATTGGCGCGGCGGACCCTCTTGCGCGATGGCACCCTACCGAGGGCTGCGCCGGTCGAGCGCGCGGAGCGCCCCGGATCTGTATTCCTCACCCACCCAACGCTGCGATTGCTATGACCCGTTTTTCGGATCCACCTCGTTCCTCAGGCTCCCCGTCGCGTCGGCGATTTCTCAAGCACCTTTCAGCCGGGGTGGGCGGAGCGGCGCTGGCCGCCTCGGTCGGGCCCTTCGTGGCGCATTCGGCGCCCACGCCCGGGCAGGATCCACTCGGCGTCGCGCTCGTCGGGCTCGGCACCTACGCCACCGGCCAACTGGGCCCCGCGCTACAGGAGACGGAGCGCTGCCGCCTCGCCGGCATCGTCACCGGCACGCCGTCGAAGGCCGAGGAATGGATGCAGAAGTACGACATTCCGGAAGAAAACGTCTACGACTATACCACCTACGATCAGATGGCCAACAACGATGCCATCGACATCGTCTACGTCGTGCTGCCAAATAGCATGCACGCCGAGTACACGATCCGCGCGGCCGAGGCCGGGAAGCACGTCATCTGCGAGAAGCCGATGGCCACGTCGGTGGCGGACGGCCGCGCGATGATCGACGCGTGTGAGCGCAACAACCGGAAGCTCTCCATCGGGTACCGGCTGCACTTCGAGCCGCACCACCAGCGCGTGATGGAGATCGGGCAGGACGACGTCTACGGCCCGGTGGAGATCATTCAGGCGGGCTTCGGCTTTCGGCTGGGTCAGCCGCCGTATCCGCCGCACATCCAGTGGCGGCTCGACGCGGAGCGGGCCGGCGGCGGCGCGCTCATGGACGTGGGCATCTACGCCATCCAGGCGGCCCGGTACGTCACGGGCGAAGAACCCGTGGCCGTCACGGCGCAGGAGTACAAGACGCGGCCCGACGTCTTCAGCGAGGTCGACGAGACCATCTTCTTCCAGCTCGAATTCCCGGGCGGCGCACGGATGGACGGCAGCACGAGCTACAACGGCAACTTCAACCGGCTGTACGCCACCGCCGAACAAGGATGGTTTGAGGTGGAGCCGTCGTACGGCTACGGCGGCATCCAGGGGCGCACCTCGGACGGCCCGATGAACCTCTCCAACGTAAACCAGCAGGCGCGGCAGATGGATGGGTTCGCCGCGTGCATCCAGGAAGACCGGGCCTCGCGCGTGCCCGGCGAGGAAGGCCTGCGCGACATGCGGGTGATCGAGGCGATTTACGACTCCATCGCCGCCGGCGGGCAGCGGGTGGAGATTGGGTGATGTGCCCCCTGTTGACCGCTCGGCGTGCAGATGCCCGCCTGATCGCCCCCGGCGCGTGAGTCCCCACCCTTTGCCCGTTCCGCCGCGGGCCCCACACGAGGAGTCATCGAATGGCCCCCGACGAGCCCATTATCAGCGTCCGGCAGCTGACCAAAATCTTCGGCCCGGAGCCGGAGCGCGCCCTGGCACGCCTCGACGCCGGCGCCTCGCCCGACGAGGTGCGGGCGGACACCGGTCATACCGTCGCCGTGCACGAGGTGTCGTTCGACGTCGCAGCCGGCGAGACGTTCGTCATCATGGGCCTTTCGGGGAGCGGCAAGTCGACCCTGCTGCGGTGCATCAACCGGCTCATCGAACCGACGCGCGGCACCGTGTGCGTCGATGGCGAGGACGTGACGCAGGCCACTGCGGAGCGGGTGCGGATGCTGCGGCGCTCTGTGGTGTCGATGGTGTTCCAGCACTTCGCGCTGTTTCCGCACCGGACGGTGCGTGGCAATGTGGAGTACGGGCTGGAGGTGAGCGGGGTGGACCGGGCCGAGCGGCGCGCCAAGGCGGAGGACGCGCTCGCCCTCGTGGGGCTGGACGACTACGCCGAGAGCCGGCCGGCCACGCTGAGTGGCGGGATGCGGCAGCGCGTGGGGTTGGCCCGAGCGCTGGCGAACGATCCTGCCGTCTTGCTCATGGACGAGCCCTTTAGCGCGCTCGACCCGCTCATCCGCGCCGACATGCAGGACGAGCTCGTCGATCTGCAGGCGCGCGTCGGATGCACCACGGTATTCATCACGCACGACCTCGACGAGGCGCTCGCCCTGGGGGATCGGATCGCGATTCTGCGGGGCGGCGCCGTCGTTCAGATCGGCACGCCGCAGGACATCCTGCTCAATCCGGCGGACGACTACGTGGCGGCGTTCGTGCAGAACGTGGATCGCACGAAGATCCTCACCGCCTCTGCCCTGATGCGCACGCCGGCCCACGTCGCGTCCACAACAGCGGCAGCGCGCGAGCTCGATCCGGCGGCGGATGTGCCCGTTTACGTGGTCGAGGGCGACCAGAGCTATCGGGGCGTGCTGACCCAGCGGCCCGACACGGCCTTTGGGGCAGAGCTGGACGTCGATCCCGAGGCGGCTCCCGTCCTCCGCCCCGACACGCCCCTGGCCGAGCTGATGCCGGTAGTGCTGGCGGCCGACGCGCCCGCCGTCGTCCTCGACGCGGACGATCGGCTGCTCGGCGTCATCGATCGGGCGGCCGTACTGGCGGAGCTGACGCGTAACACGCAGCGCCCTGCCCCGGCCCCTTCGTAGCTGGCGGATCGCCGGCCCCTCTTTTCATTTGATCGTTTGTGTTTCGTATGGTGGAGCTCGACATCGGTGGCGCGTTCGAAGCGCTCGTCAACTGGCTGCAGATGAACTTTGGACCGTTCTTCGACGCGCTGAGCGCTGGCATCGGAGCCGTCACCGGAGGGCTGGAGGCGGCGCTGCTATTTCTGCCCAGCTACGTGGTGATCGGGGGCTTCGTGCTCGCGACGGGGTGGTTCGTCTCGCGGAAGAGCGCGCTCTTCACGCTCGTCGGTATGACGTTGCTCGAAGAAGTACGCGTCACGCTGTTCGGCACGGAGGTCGTCGTCGGCATGGATCTGTGGACGGCGACGATGCAGACGCTGGCGCTCGTGCTCACGGCCACGCTGCTTGCCCTGCTGATCGGCATCCCGGTGGGCGTCTGGGCTTCGAAGCGCGACGCCGTGGAGCGCGCCGTCCGCCCGGTGCTCGACTTCATGCAGACGATGCCGGCGTTCGTGTACCTCATCCCCGCCGTGCTGCTGTTCGGGCTCGGCGAGGTGCCGGGCGTCATCGCCACATTCATCTTTGCGACGCCGCCGGCCGTACGCCTCACGAACCTGGGCATCCGGCAGGTGCCCGGCGACGTGGTCGAGGCCGCCCGGGCGTTCGGATCCACGCCGCGCCAGATCCTCCTCAAAGTGGAACTGCCCCTCGCGCTGCCGACGATCCTCGCCGGCATCAACCAGACGATCATGCTCGCCCTGTCGATGGTCGTCATTGCCGCCCTCATCGGGGCCGGCGGCTTGGGCGATCCGGTGGTCAGGGGCATCACGCAGCTGCAGACCGACGTCGGGTTTGAGGGTGGGCTCGCCATCGTCATCCTCGCCATCGTGCTCGACCGGCTGACGCAAGGCATCGGCGCCGAGGTAGGCTCCGGGGAGACGACGGCGCCGACGGCGTAAGCCGACTGACGGTGCGAACAAGCGGGGCGCGGTCGGCATAGCATCTCCGGGCTGTGCGCTCGACACCCTGCCGCGCGCACGCCCCGACCTTCGCCCCCGTGAGCCCCCGTTGCCATGCCTACGTTTGCTTTCCCCCGCTGGACGCCCCTCACCGCGCGCTGGACCGGCGTGCTTTTGCTCGGCCTGAGCACGCTCGCGCTCGGATGCGGCGGCGCAGCGTCCGACGGCGCGGCTGCAGGCGATGAAGCCGACCGCCCGACGATGCATTTCGTGTACGTCAACTGGGTGGAGGGCATCGCCATCACCCACCTGCTGCACGAGCTGCTGGAAGACAGCCTTGACGTCGATGTCGAGATGTCCCGCGTCAACGGCGGGGGCGTGGCGTTCTCGTCGGTCGCCTCCGGCCAGGCTGATATCTTCGTCGAGGCCTGGCTGCCGACGACCCACCAGCAGCCGTGGACGGAGTACCAGGGCCAAATCGAGAAGCTGGGCTACACGTATCGCGGCACGAGCGTGGGCCTCGTCGTCCCCGACTACGCGCCGATGCGGACCGTGACCGATCTGTCCGACTACCGCGCGGAGCTAGACGGCACGATCAACGGCATTGAGCCGGGAGCAGCCATCAACGACCAAACGCGCCGCGTCCTCGACGACAACGACATCGACGGCTTCCAGGTCGTGGCATCGAGCGGGCCGGCCATGGTGGCGGCGCTCCAACAGGCCATCAACCGCCGCGCGCCCATCGTCATCACGGGGTGGAAGCCGCACTGGATGTGGAGCCGGTTCGATCTGCGCTATCTGGAAGGCGCCCGCACGAATGACACGCCCGTGTTCGGCGCCCCCGAAGACATTTACACGGTGGTGCGATCGGGCTTTGCGAACGATTATCCCGACCGCGTTGTCCGGTTCTTGCGCGACTTCGAGATCAGCGACGCGCAGTTGAACAGCCTGATGACGGACTTCGAGCCGGAGAGTGACAAAGATCCTCTGGTGGCCGCCCGGGACTGGATCCGCGCCCACCCCGACGTGATCCGCCGCTGGTTGGCCGAGCCCGAGGCGGCGTCCTGATCGATCTCTCTCCGCGCGACGACTGCAGCGGGCTGCTGTGTTGACC
>CAYFRX010000045.1:0-16269 GCA_964345515.1 uncultured Rhodothermales bacterium | reverse complement strand
CCGAAACGAGTAGGTTTGTGCTTTCATCGAAGGCCTTAAATGGGGACGGAGGAAAGAAAATGCTTCAGTAATACGACGCCCCCAGAATTGTCAAATTACTTGTGCAGATCCACTAGGTGTACGAAGAATGCTGCGGAGCAGTCGTCAATGACCGAACAGGAAGGGCCAAAGGTGAGGGAAAAGGGGGGCCTAACGAGCACGGGCTTTGTGCCATTCCTGAAAGGGGAACTCCGGGTAACGGCTCATGCAGATAGAAATGGCAGCGGTCCACAAAATTATATCGCACGCGAAACTACTTGAACTTTGGGTGCAACGAACCATACATTCTAGAGAGTCAGTAATAAGCATGTAGTTACCTTAGCCATGACAAGCCAGTATGAACCCCCTGAGGTCATAACCTATGGCGACATACGGGTAATTACTCAGCAGGGGGGAAGCAGCAGAACCGATGTGCCGATCGGGACGCCGGTCGACGCGGATACGCCCATTAGCGACGTTGCTTCCTAAGAAGCATACTCGAGCAGCCCAATAACCTATTAGGCCCAGATATTATGGATATGAACCCGAACAACGAAGATTATTCCTCCCCCGAAGTGACCGTTTACGGCAACATACAGATGCTCACGCGATCAGCGGGCTTGCGCCAGCGTACGGATGTACCACTGGGCACAGAGATCGGGCCGGGTACGACGCTCGACGACATCACGAGCTAGTTAGCAATGGGGCCCGGAATGCCCTTTCATTTCTTCTACTACCGTGTCGAAGCTGTACTCGGGCTTTGGGCTCACACTGCAGAGTCCGTACGAATTGCCATTCCGGAACGCTGACGCTGGTAGCACGCCTGATGTGTTCATCCGGCAAGGGCCGCTTTCAACCCCGGCGGACTTCCACGAGGAGGTCCGCCGTTTGGTTATTATAGAGGAGAAGAGACAAGTGCTTCTTGGGTGGCCGGAGGTGGGGAGCTTCCGCGTTAGCGCCCACGAGATCGTGGTGGATCCAAACCCCGTGGCCGAGGATCGTCTCATCGGTGCATTTGTTTCGGGAGCGGCGTTGGGCATCCTGCTGCATTTGCGCGGGGTCGTCACGCTTCATGCCAGCGCGGTTCGGGTAGGGACCGCGGGCGTAGCCTTCATGGGGCCGAAGGGAGTGGGGAAGTCGACCATGGCATCAACGTTCTGCCAGCATGGCGCATCCCTCGTCTCCGACGACGTGCTCGTGGTTGACCCGGAGACGCTCCAGGTTCATCCGGGCGGTCGGTTTTGCAAGCTGGCGCCGGATGCCGCTGCGTCTATCTCGCAGGGCCCCGCCGACCAACTTGTCCCTGTGTACGAGCGGACGCAGAAGCGATACTGGGAGCCCCGCAACCGGCACGATGCCAGACTTCCGCTCGCTCACATCTACCTCTTGGAATATTCTGAAGAGCAGCGCGTCGAAATTCAGTCTGTGTCGAAGCGCGATGCCACCCTGGCGCTGATTCGCAACTCGTATGCTCTCCGGTTTCTCGAAGGCAATATCGACGGGGCTAGCCACCTGGAAGCATGCGGTCGCATTGCACGCCACATACCCGTGCGCCGGCTGATACGGACGGTAGGGTTGACGCATGTCGACGCTGTTCTCCAGAAGGTACATGCCGACCTCGCGTGATATATACTCCGTAGCCCGGCAAGCTATTTCTCGCGCGGCGAACGCAGGCTGCACGGGCCGCTCTGCCTCAAGGCTTCTGCTCAGAGGATGCCTCAGTTACTGGACGCGCGGGCCCTGGCACTCAAGCTCCCAAGCTTCCAATTTGTCGAGTTGACCGTTCCACTGAATTACCGGAATGCACACTGAGATTCACTTCGACCTGGTGCGGCTCTGCGCGAGCACGGACGCTGACGAGCAGGCTGTGAAGGCGCTACTGGCACGGGCGAAGCCCATGGACTGGGGCCGGGTCTACGAGCAGGCGTTCTTTCATCGCGTCCAGCCGCTCGTTCACCGGACGTTGCAGCGAATCGCTGTTGAGGGGGCATGGGCATCTGAGCAAACGGGTTGGGTAGGATTTCGCAACGAGGCACGCGCTGCACAGGCACGGGGCCAGTTTGGGCTTGACGAGCTACACCGGGTCCTTCGCCTCTTCGAACGGCGTGAGATCCCCATGCTGATATTCAAAGGACCTGTACTCGGGTATCTGGCTTACGGAGAGGTTGGGCTCCGAAGCAGCGTGGATATGGACGTGCTCGCTCGACCTCGCGATATAGACGCCGTTGATACCCTTCTGCGCGATGATGGATACCGCCGCCTAAACGCCGACGGCTCTTCACTCCGGCGGCGCATTCGGTTTTTCTTCGAGAGGGAGCACCACTATGCCCAGGGGCCGGCGGTCTACAATCTTGATGTACACACGACGCCCGTCAAACCGAGTCTCACGTATCAGATGTCGTTCGAGGCGCTCCATCGCCGCGCCCAGTCGGTCAGGATCGGGCAACGCGACTTTCTGGTACCTTCAACGGAGGATCTTCTTCTGATCCTGTGTTACCACGGCGCCAAAGACCGGTGGTCCCGGCTGAAGCGAATCTGCGACGTGAACGAACTGGTACGGAGGGGTTCACCATTAGACTGGGACACCCTCCTGACCCGGACTGAAGCAGCGCAGGGCGCCCGGATCCTATCACTGGGGCTGTACCTGGCTCAGAAGACGCTCGGAACGCCGCTGCCTCCCCGCGCCGCTGATTTCGTAGCCAACCACCCATCCATGATGCGCTGGGGGGATGCACTGGCGAGCCGCTTACCCCATCGAATCGACGATGCGGAGTGGGGGAGCTTGAGCGAGCGGGTGATGTACCCACTCGCCGTACAAAGCACACTATATCGAAAAGCCCGTTACGTCTTTTACGCTGGAGTCGGGAAGTTGGTAAGCGTGATCATGTAGCGAACCGCGTTGCACGAACCCGGTTGGCTCTGCCGCTGAAGACCATTCTCTGCCCGGTCGAAACAGGAGAGCAAGGCAGGCTTGGATCCCTCACGTTGACGGGGCGGTCAACGAACAGCACCTCGACCAACCTCGACCAAGTAGAAAAAGTCGGTTTGGGAAGCTGGTGTTTTTCACAACCTCGTGGAGATTGCTGCGGGGGACGGGCCAGTCCGCGACGCCACGTGGATGTTATTGAGGCAGCCGTGCGTTACTTTACTCTCCGCGATACGACCTTTCACCAAACCTGTTTGGCCGATGACATTCCGAACGTATTCCCTGACCGCTTTTGTGATCGCTGCGCTGCTGGGGCTGACCGCACTTCCCGTTACAGCGCAAGACCGTGACAACTCGGAGTCGCGAGCCAGTCCGAACGCACGCGTTGCCCAAACGATCGGCACCACGCAAGTCTCGATGCACTACAGCCGCCCGGGCGTCAAGGGGCGCGAGATCTTCGGCGGGCTCGTGCCGTGGGGCGAGGTGTGGCGTGCAGGCGCCAACGAACCGACGACGATCACCTTCAGTGACGACGTTCAGGTTGAGGGCCAGTCGCTTGAAGCCGGCACGTACAACATCTTCATCCGTCCGTCGGAGTCGGGGCCGTGGGACGTGATCTTCACGACCACAGTCGGCTGGGGCACGATGTACGATCAGGCGGAGCCTGTGCTGGAGGTCAGTGTCCCCGCCGAGGACGCTCCCATGCAGGAGCGGGTGGCGTATCGGTTCGAGAATCTAGGCGACGCCTCGGCTGAGCTCGTGATGCACTGGGCCGAGACCCGGTTGCCAGTAACAATTGCAACGGGGGGCTGAGTGGCAGACGGAATCCATGTCTGCTGCGTCTCCTCGATGAGACGTACCTACGCAGAGCATGCCCGACGCGGCAATCAGCTTCTGATGGGTAGCGCCAGGTGCGAGCTCTGTCGGCGAGCGGGATCAGTGGGTCCCGCTCGCTTTTTTGGTGGCCGCTTCCACACACCGATCACCCGCGCAGCGGGTAAGTACTTGGGGCGGGCGTTGCATCCACGGTCTGTACCGTCGCTTGCGGGGCCGTCGCCGTTCCGGGAGCGTCCAGCACGTTTGCCCGTGGGGCCAGCGCGGCCGAGACCATGAGCACCAGAATGAGCGCGGCACCGGTAAGACCCAAGCTGTCGCGGAGCCCGACGCGCTCCGGGCGATGGGGTTTATGGCACCAGCGATTGCGTTTGGAAGATGGGTGGCCTAGGGTTAGCAGGATGCACGATGCAACCAGCGTCGAGGGGATGGAAAATCCTGGATGTTGGGGCATCCTCAGAGCGCGATCCCCGAACCGACGTGCGTGCATCGTTTCGCCTATCCCATCTGCCGAGCCCACCCCCGTATAAATACCCGCCGAACCAACGCTGGAGGAAAGCACCTTATTCGCGGTCTGATCGCATGGAGCCTGCTGATCCTCCTCGCGAGCCCTACGCTTGCCCAGACGACCCTCAGCGAGGAGCGCCAGACGATTCGCACCTACCCCTTCGGCGACCCGGATCCCATCCCCAGTTTGTATCAGGATGAGGGGATGTATCCCTACTTTCGATTCGATGGATTCAGCCACGACGGGGAGCTGCAGGAGTGGACCGTAGTCCGGTTGGAGAATCCGTACATTGACGTGACGGTGCTCCCCGAGGTCGGCGGGAAGGTGTGGGGCGGTATCGAAAAATCCACTGGGCATGAGTTCATTTACAAAAACGACGTCCTCAAATTCAGAGACATCGCCGTGCGCGGGCCCTGGACCTCGGGCGGCGTCGAGCACAACTTCAGCGTGTACGGCCACGCCCCCACGACGGCCACGCCGGTTCATTATTTGACCCGCCAGCATGAGGACGGCAGCGCGAGTGTGATCCTGGGGGCGACCGACTGGACGTCTCGTACGAAGTGGCGCGTGAGGCTCACCGTCCCCGAAGATGCGGCCTATCTCGAAATCGAAAACTTTTGGTTCAATCCCACCCCGCTCAGCGGACTGCGCTACCACTGGCTCAACGCCGCGGCGCAAGCCCGGGATGACTTGCAGTTTTTCTTTCCCGGAGACCACTACATCGGGCATGGCGGCGACGCGCACCCATGGCCCATCGACTCGCAGGGGCGCAACCTCTCCTACTATCGCAACAACGACTTTGGCGGGAGCAAGTCGTATCACGTACTGGGCGCGTACACAGACTTTTACGGCGGATATTGGCACGACTGGGACGTTGGCTTTGGCCACTGGGGGCGCCATGCGGACACGCCCGGCAAGAAGGTGTGGATCTGGTCGCTGGCCCGCTCGGGGGCCATTTGGGAGGATCTCCTGACGGACGATGACGGCCAGTATGTGGAAGCGCAGGCCGGGCGGGCATTCAATCAGACGCTCGGCTCGGCAGCGACGCCGTTTGGACCGCGGTTCTTTCCACCCTATGTGACGGATACGTGGACCGAGACGATGTTTCCAGTCAAGGCCACCGGAGGGATGGTCGACGCCGCGCGGTACGGGGTGCTCAATGTCGACCACGCCGGCGATACCGTGGAGATTGCAGTCCATGCGCTGGAGGCCATCGACGACAGCCTCCGGGTGGTGGCCGATGGAGAGCCGATCCACACCGAAGCTGTGGTGCTGGACCCCATGGAGGTCGTGCGCCGCCGCATCGCGCTGCCGTCCGAGCGCAGCACCATCACGGTATCTGTCGGCGGCCCTGCGCTCCAATACACGAGCGACGAGAGCGCCAACGATCTGGACCGACCGGTGCGCACGACGGTCGCGCCCGACAGCGCGTCGGCGGAATGGCGTTTTCGGTCGGGCGAGCGGCACCACAAGGCGCGGCGCTACGAGCAGGCGCTGAGCACCTATCAGGAGGTATTAGCGCAAGAGCCTACCCACAGCCGCACGCTGATCCGCGTGGCGGAGCTGTACTACCGCCGGGCGGAATACGAGCGAAGCATCGAATACGCCGCACGGGCGCTGGAGCTTGATACGTACGATCCGGGCGCGAACTTCATTTACGGTATCGCGCAACGGCAGACCGGGGATCTCGTGAACGCCAAGGAAGCGTTGGGCTGGGCGGCCCGTTCGCTGGAGCATCGCTCCGGGGCGTACACGCAACGCGCGGGGATTGAACTGCAAGAAGGCCACTACGAGCGCGCGGTAGAATATGCCCGTCGTGCCCTCGATTACAATGCGAACAACTTGAGCGCGTACGAAGCGCTGGCAACCGGTCTTCGCCATCAAAACCGTCTGAACGAGGCGCGGGAGGTATTGGCTCAGCTGGAGGAAAAGGATCCCCTCAGCCACTTTGCCCGCTTCGAGCGCTACCTGTTGGCGCCCAGTGAGGAGCACCTTACCGCGTTCACCGCGATGATCCGCGGCGAGTTTCCGCACGAGACGTATCTGGAACTGGCTGTCCAGTACGCGAACTGGGGGCGGATCAACGAGGCCCTCCAGGTGCTTGAAGAGGCGCCACCCGATCCGATAGCGCACTACTGGCTGGCTTATCTGCACCGTGAGCAATCGTCAGCGGCGAGCCGGGCCCACCTTCAGGCGGCGCTCGCCGGGTCCCCCGAGCTTGTCTTCCCCTTCCGACAGGAGACGCTGCCGGTCCTTGAGTGGGCTCTGGAGCAGGACGCGGCCTCGCCTTCAGACCACTGGAAGACCCGGTACTATCTGGGGACGCTCTACTGGAGCAAGCACCGGACCCAGCGCGCCACCGAGCTCTTCGATGCCTGTGGCGACACTCCCGATTTTGCGCCGTTCTACGTGGCACGCGCATCACTGCAGGATGAGCTTCCGTCGGTGAGTGCGGCGAACGCATCGATCGCGGACGACCTGCACCGGGCGACCGAACTCGACCCGAGCGAGTGGCGAGCCTGGCGCGCACTGGTCACTCATTACAGCGCCACGGACGCGTACGATGAGGCCCTTCGTGTCGCCCGGGCGGCGTACGATCGGTTTCCGGGCAACTACTACATTGGATTAGAGCACGCGGCGATGCTTCTCGAAAACGGGCAGTATGCAGCGAGTGCGCGAGTCCTGGACCAAGCTCGTGTGTTACCCCACGAGGGCGCGCAGCGTGGACACACGCTCTTCGAGCAGACCCATGTGTTACTCGCCATCCAGAAGATGAAGAGAGAAAATTACGACGAGGCCGTCCACCACCTGGAGCGCTCCAAAGCGTGGCCCGAGCATCTGGGGGTGGGCAGACCGTTCAGCCCGGATCAGCGTTTGCAAAATTACATGGAGGCCTACGCCCATCGGCAGCTCGGCAACGGTAGCCGGGCACGCGCCCAGCTCCGAGCGGTCGCGGAGCACACCCGGGCGCACCGCTCGGCATGGGGCGTCGAGCACTACCTCGGCGCCGTCGCGCTTCGGGAACTGGGCGATGAAGCCATGGGTCGAGAACTGCTCCAGGCATGGGAGCAAGCCGTCGGTTCCGGTGATCTTCTCGTGCAGTGGGCCCTCGCTTCGTTCAACGGGAACGAGCAGCGCGCCCAGGAGCTTGCGCAACAGCTCGACGCGCGCCGATCCGATACGAGCACATACGGGCTGCTCCGTGCATTCCTGGACGCCCAGAACTAGCGACCAGGAAGCGCCGGTCCTTCGTCAGTGGGCTGGTCGCGTAGTGTGCCTTCCGATGCCGCGTATTCGTCGGGTGGCGTGCTGGAAAGGCGGGGAGAGGGCTCGTCGCCGGTCTCGTGCGCCGGCTTGCCACTCATCGCGAGCCCTCCGATCGCCCCTCCGAACCCGTGAGTCCCTCCCGTATGCCCGACGCACGCTCCTTTGCGGTTCTCGTCATGCTGTCCCTGGCCGTCGTCCTTCCACAGAAGTCCTCGGCACAGACTGGCGACGCGGGGCCTGAAAACGTAGTCTTCATTTTCAGCGACGATCACCGCTACGATTACATGGGCTTCCATGAAAACGCCCCCGACTTCTTGGAGACGCCCAGCCTGGACCGGATGCGGCAGGGTGGGGTGCACATCGCGAACGCCTTCGTCGGCACGAGTCTCTGCTCGCCGAGCCGCGGCGCGGGTTCGATCAATGGGTGAGCTTCCGGGGACAGGGGCCGTACTTCGACCCGACGCTCAACATCAACGGCCAGGAGCAGGCGTTCGAAGGCTACACGGCGAGTATCGTCACGGATCAGGCGTTGCAGTGGCTGCAAGAGCGGACGAGTGAGGAGCCGTTCTTCATGTACCTCTCCCACAAAAACGTGCACAGCCCGTTCAGTCCTCATCCCCAGGATGACGGACGGTACGATGACGTCGAGATGCCGCATCCGCAGTCGATGAAGAACATCCGGGAGAACTACCGGGCGAAGCCCGATTGGGTGGAGGAACAGCGGTACGGCTGGCACGGCGTGGAGCACATGTATCATCTCGGCATGGAGTCGTTTAACCGGCGGCTCCGTAATTACGGCGAGGCCCTGTACTCCATGGACCGCGAGATCGGGCGCGTGCTCAACTACCTGGAGCAGAGCGGGCTGGCCGAGAACACGCTCGTCATCTACATGGGGGACAACGGCTTTATGTGGGGCGAGCACGGCCTCATCGACAAGCGGCAGATGTACGCGCCGTCCGTTCGCGTGCCCATGCTGGCCTGGGCGCCCGGCACGATTGAGCCCGGCAGCACCATCGAGCAGATGGTCCAGAACATCGACGTGGCTCCGACGATCCTCGACCTCGCCAACGCGGAGCCGATCAATCGGATGGACGGCCGGTCGTTCCTTCCGCTGCTGCGTGGTCAGGCCGTCGACTGGCGTGCTTCGATCCTCTACGAGTATTACTGGGAGTGGAATTTCCCGCACACGCCCACCATGTTCGGCCTTCGCACGGACCGGTGGAAGTACATCTTCTACTACGGGCTCTGGGATCTGAATGAGCTGTACGACGTCCAGCGCGATCCCGGGGAGATGCACAATCTGATCCAGGTCCGCCCCGCGCTCGCTGACAGCCTGCGGAACGAACTGTTCGACCGGTTGGAGGCCGGGGGCGCGATGAACATCCCACTGCGGCGCCCGCGTGGGTCGCAGCAGGACGAGCGGAAGCTCCCGGATGGCTCCACATCTCAATAGGACGCCCGCGGTTGAGGACATCCAGGCGAGCGCGTCCGACATGCCTCATGGGGGTAGATAATGCATCGGGACCCGTGGTAGTTTATGAGCACCGGATGAAGGTCTTTGTCCGGAAGCTCGTACGCTACTTACGAACAACATCCCGATCTCCCATGCCAAGCCTTGAAGACCAGCATCAGGAACGTACGCATCTCGACGACACGCCCTCCGCGGCGAAGCCCGATGGAGTGGGACGGCGCACGGCGTTGAAAGGAATGGGGCTCGGAGCGGCCGGGGCGTTAGGGCTGTGGGGTGCGGGCGCGTTCGGCACCGCGCGCGGCGAGGACCCCGGTCGGGCCCAGGCGCCCGACGAGGGGGAGCAAGCCGCCCGGCAGAACGCGCAGGAGTACGCGCAGGCGACGCGCGGCCTGCCGCCCGTCACGATCACGAAGGTCAAAGCCATTCCCGTCTATGTGGGCGGGATTGAACTCGTCGTCGTGAAGGTCGAGACCGACGAGCCCGGGCTCTACGGGGTCGGCGATGCTACCTTCCGGCAGCGTGCCCACGCCGTCGTCGCCGCCGTCGATGAGTATCTGGACGACTTTGCACGGGGTCGCAAGGTGGGTCACATCGAAGACATCTGGCAGAGCGCCTACCAGAGCTCGTACTGGCGCAACGGGCCTGTGCTGAACAATGCGCTGAGCGGGCTCGATCAGGCGCTCTGGGACATCAAGGGCAAGCGCGCGGGAATGCCGCTCTACGAGTTGCTCGGCGGAAAGAGCCGCTTTGCCGTGCCGGGCTATTCGCACGCCGGCGGCGCGACCCCTGAGGCGGCCGCCGAAGACGCCCAACGTCTGGTCGAGGACGGCTTCGAGCACGTACGCATCCAGCTCGGCGGGTACGGGGCCGTCAATCGTTCGCAGCAGGCCGACTTCAAGGAGGCCGGGGTCGGGCGCGAGGACGATAACTTTATGGATCCGGACCCGTACCTCAGCGGCGTGCCGGAGATGTTCGCTCGCACTCGGGAGGCGGTGGGCGACGACATCGAACTGCTCCACGACATCCACGAGCGCGTCGAGCCGATGGATGCGATCGAGCTGATCAAGGAGCTGGAACCCTACGATCCGTTCTTCATCGAAGACCCCTTCTCGCCGGAGAACAACGCGTACTTCAGGCTGCTCCGCGAGCAGACGCACGTGCCGATCGCGATGGGCGAGCTGTACAACAATCCGCACGAGTGGGTGCGGCCCATGACGGAGCGGTGGTTCGACTTCATCCGTATCCACATCTCACAGATCGGGGGCATCACGCCGGCCATGAAAGTCGCGCGGCTGGGCGAGTGGTTCAACGTGAAGACGGCGTGGCACGGACCGGGCGACGTGGCCCCCGTCGGGCACGCGGCGAACGCACACATCGATCTGGCCATCTGGAACTTTGGCATCCAGGAGGCGCCCCGCATCTCCGACGAGCTGCGCGAGATCTTCCCGGGCAGCCCGACCGTCGAGGACGGCTACATTCACGTCAACGAAGCGCCGGGATTGGGCGTCGACGTTGATGAAGAGCGGGCCGCGCAGTATCCGCTTCCGGAGCGCCATAACTACAACTGGACGCAGATCCGGCGTAAAGATGGCACCATCGTGCGGCCATAGCGGCAGCCGTCGGCTGGAAAGCTTGCATCGTTCGATACTGTGCCCCGCGATAGGTCAAAGGCGTCACGGACCATGAATCCCCAAACGAAACGACGGATCGCGGCGGGTCTGGTGCTCGCCGCCGTGCTCATCGTCTGGCTTGTGGTGCGGGCGTCTGATGATACGGTTGTGGTGCATACGGAGCGCCCGCCCGCGACCAGGCCGACCTCCAACCTGTTTTCTCAGGTCGAGCCTGCCAGCCGCGAGCAAGTGCGCAGGGTCGCTCGCTTTCTCGACGCAGGCGTTCGTCTCCGCGACGCGCACGTGCTGGCGTCGTGGCGGGAAGAGCGCTCCTATTACTTCGCCGCCCGCGTGCTTGGCTCGCGGGGTGGGGGGCGGCTCGGCATGTGGCTCGTCGGCGGCACGAAGGCCGACCCGGGCATGGTGCTCAGCGTGAACGCCGTGGCCGACGCCGTGTCGACCGCACCGTGGGGGCCGGATACGGACAGCAGCATCTACGACAGCGAAACCGACATTCTCGCGGCGTACTACGGGCAGTGATGGAAGACGACCCCAGCGGTGAGCGACGCGTCAGCGAGAGGGGGCACAGGCGGAATCCCTCCAGCCGATCAGGGCGACCCGGTTTCACTTGAACAAATGATACAGGGTCTCCTATCCTTGACCCGCCCTATTGTCGACTTTTCGTCTTCCTTCTGTCACAGACGCCGTCCTCTCGATGCACAGACGTTCCGCGTTGCCCTCCGAAGGCCAGCGGGCTCGCCTTTTCAGCATGCGTTCGGTCGCCGTGCTCGCCTGCCTCATCGGATTGGTTACTACGGATGCTTCTGCCCAGCAGGAAGGCCAACCGGTCGAGCGGCCCCGGATGGAGGCCGCACGGCGTCAGGGGTCGATCGAGATCGACGGGCAGCTCGTGGAGGACGCCTGGAACCGGGCGCCCGTCGCCGATCGGTTCGTGCAGGGCACGCCCACCGAAGGCGCCTCCCCCGCGCAGCCCACGCGCGTCCGATTCCTGTTCGACGACGAAGCGTTGTACGTCGGCGCGCACATGACCGAGCCCGATCCGAGCGTCATCCGCGACCGGCTTGTGCGGCGCGACCAGGACGGGCAGTACGACTACTTTTCGGTCATGATCGATCCCGAGCTCGATCGGCAGACGGGCTATCTGTTTCGCGTTGGGGCCGGCGGCAATGAGCGGGATGCATTCCTCTTTAACGACACGGAAGAGGACGTCGACTTCGACGCCGTGTGGGCCTCGGATGTCGGACGCGATGCCACCGGCTGGTCCGTCGAGCTCCGGATTCCGCTCTCGCAGATCCAGTATGAGGCCTCCGACTCCCTGCAAACGTGGGGAATAAACTTTAAGCGCCGCCGCCTCGCATCCAACTCGATCAGCTATTTTGCCCTCGTCTCCCGGACCGTGCAAGGGCGCGTCAGTCAGTTTGGCTACCTGGATGGCGTGAGCGTCGAGTCCAGCGAGCGGTTTTTGGAGCTGCAGCCGTTCATCGCACCGGAGTTTCTGCAGGCCCCGAGCGATCCGCAAAATCCCTTCTTCGATGGGACAGAAGCCGATTTCTCCAGCGTGGGGCTCGACCTTAGCTACGGGCTCAGCTCCAATTTCACGCTCGACGCCACCTTCAACCCGAGTTTCGGGCAGACCGAGGTCGATCCCGCGGTCGTCAACCTGTCCGCCTTCGAAACCTTCTTCACAGAGAAGCGGCCGTTCTTCGTGCAGGAGGCCCGCGTCTTTGACTTTTCCCTGCTCGGCGGCAACGAGCTCTTCTTTAGCCGCCGTATCGGCCGCCAGGATTTGCAGGGCCGGTCGCCGGACGGGGCCGACTTCGTCGAGACGCCGGATCGCAACACGATTCTCGGCGCCTCCAAAGTCACGGGCCGGACCAACGGCGGCCTGTCGGTGGGCGTGCTGGCCGCCGTGACGCAGGAAGAAACGGGGAAGGCCTACTTTGCCGAGCGCGATGCGACGGAGCGATTCGTTGCACAGCCCATGGTGGAAACGGGCGTCGTGCGCCTCTCCCAGGATTTGCGGGAGGGCGCCACACGCTTCGGCGTCATCGGGGCGGGGATGAACCGCGTACTTCCTGATGACGGGGCGCTCGCTGACTTGACCGACGAGGCGATGAGCATCGGGACGGACTTCGCGCACAACTGGGGCGGGTCCAACGACCGCAAGTGGGGCCTGTCGGGCCACTGGGCGGGCACGTTCATCCGCGGCTCGGCGGAAGCCATTACGCGGGTGCAGACCAACCCCCAGCACTTCTTCCAGCGCCCTGATGCGGAGAACCTGTCCGTGGACTCGTCGGCCACCTCGATGTTTGGGCAGCAGTGGCAGCTCGAGTTTGGCCGACAGAGCGCCGAGCACTGGACGTGGGACGTCTTTGCCGCGGAGGTCACCCCTGGGTTTGCTGCTAATGACCTCGGCTTCAACACCTTCGACGAGCGGTTGGACGCGGGCGGCTCCCTGCGCTATCAGGACGTCACGCCGAGCAGTGGGCTGCGCCAGTGGAGCGTGGAGCTATTCACCGTGCAGAGCTTCCGCCATGCGCTGATTGACGACTGGCGGGACGCGGATGCCTGGGCGCGCTCCCATCAGGCCGGCCCGATCGTGCTCGACAGCGAGTTTGAGTTCTTGAACAACTGGATCCTGCGCATTCGTGGTAATGTCGATCTGCCGACCATGAGCGACACCGAGACGCGCGGAGGACCCCTCATGGTGGACCCCGGCACGTACGGAGCCGGCATCGAAGTGCAAACGGATCCGCGTAAGAAGCTTAGCTTTGAACCCGAGTTGGTCGTGGAAACGCGCGGGCAGGACGCCGGCTCGATGCTGGAGGTCGAGTGGGACACGGTGCTGCGCCCCTCGACCCGGTGGGAGATTGCGCTCTGTCCTACATTCAACCGGGTGACCGATCGGGCCCAGTTCGTCGCCTCGACCGGTGACGTGGGGTACGCGCCGACCTTCGGCAAGCGGCATCTGTTTGCGAACCTCGTGCAAACGGAAATCGCCATGGAGACGCGGGTCGAGGTGGCCTTCACGCCAGACCTCAGTCTTCAAGCGTTTGCGCAGCCGCTCATCTCGGCCAACGGCTTCGACCGGTATAAGCAGCTGAGGCGCCCGGAAAGCTTCGACTTCATTCGCTTCCAGGAGGGGCAGGCGGTATCCACCGCCGGAGGCGTCGCCTGTCTGGAGGGCCGCACGTGCGTGCAGAACGGCGAGCGGTTCATCGACTTCCAGGGCGACGGCACCACGGAATTCTCTTTTTCCGATCAGGACTTCAACTTTCGATCTTTGGTCGGACAGGTTGTGCTCCGATGGGAATACATGCCGGGCTCGACCCTCTTCGTCGTCTGGCGCGAGGACCGGGGGAGCCGGGCGGTCGTGGGCGATCTCAACATCGGCTCGGATCTGCGTGATCTGTTCCGGGCCGGCTCCCAGGACCGGTTCATCATCAAGCTGCAGCACTTCTTCGACGTTTAGAAAGAATCTGGCGTCCGACGCGGCGGAGGCCGGACGGGGAGGGCCGGCTGCTGCGTATCCGCCGACCGGGCCGCGCCGCGTTCCCCAGCGTACCCCATCTCCGGCTGGACGCTGTGTCTGGCATCAAGGTCCGCTTGAAACTGGCCGTTGATTGTTGGATCATACTTGCCCGGTTCGCTCTCCGGAAGGATCGGGAGCTATCCAAGAGCACTCGGAGTGGAGCTCAGCTCCGCGACGCAACGCCCCATTCTCACAACTTGTCCGTGACGCATGGCCGCTTCATACCGTATTGGCATCATCGGCGCGGGTGCCGTGGCCGATCTTCATGCGAAGGCAATTGCCCGGATCGAGCGCGCGACGCTCGTGGCCGCCTGTCGGCGTACGGAGGCGCCGGGGCGCGCGTTTGCGGAGCGGCACGGTTGCACGTGGTACCCCGAGTACGAGGCGCTGCTCGACGAGGCCGCGCCCGACGTGGTGATCGTCGCGACGCCGAGCGGGGCCCATTTACCGCCCACCGAGGCGGCCGCCCAGCGTGGGACCCACGTGCTCTGTGAGAAGCCGCTGGAGATCACCACCGAGCGCGTCGACCGGATGATTGCCGCGGCCGCTGCGCACGACGTGCGACTGGGCGGCATCTTTCAACAGCGATTTAGCGACGTGATGCAGACGGTGCGCGGCGCTGTGGCGGAAGGACGGCTGGGCGACCTCGCCGTGGCGACAGCGTCCGTGCCCTGGTGGCGGGGCGACGCCTATTACGAGGGCACGTGGAAGGGAAGCCTGACGCTCGACGGCGGTGGTGCGCTGATCAACCAGTCCATTCACGCCATCGATGCGCTGCAGTGGCTGATGGCCGCGGCCACGGGCCTCAAGCCGGATGAGAATCCGGTGGCCGAGGTGTTCGCGTTCACTGACGTGCGCGGTCACGACCCGGCGCACATCGAGGGCGAGGATACGGCGGTGGCGGTGCTCCGGGGGCGCAACGGGGCGCTGGGGCACGTCCTCGGGACGACCGCCCTGTATCCGGGAAGCCTGCGTCGCTTGCGGTTGGCCGGACGCGACGGGACGATCGAACTGCTCGAAGAGGAACTCGTGCAGTGGCAATTCCGAGATCCTCGGCCCGAGGACGAGACCGTGCGGGAGCAGTTCGGCGCACAACACGGGGCCAGCGGTGCCTCGGATCCGATGGCCATCGACTACGAAGGGCATGCCCGAAACATCCAAGCTTTTCTCGATGGGATCGGGGACCCGGCCCGCTTCGAGCTCGACGGCCGAGCGGCCCGGAACGCCGTCGCGATCGTCGAAGCCATGTACGCGTCAGCCGAGACGGGCCGCCCCGTTCGCCTTGACTGAGTGGGGAGCGACCCCGAGCTCAGAAGCCCGATGACGCATCCAGCCCGCCGGGTCTGTCACCCATCGCGTTTCAATCGAACCAGACCGACACCATCATGAACGTTGCTGTCATTGGAGCGAACGGAGGCATTGGGCGCCGGCTTCTGCCTCTATTCAACGAGGCCGGCCAGGAGCCCATCGGAATCGTCCGCTCGGCGGATCAGTTCGATCGGATTCGCGCGGCCGGCGGCACGCCGCGCCTCAGCGATCTGGAGGGCGATTTCGCCTCCACGTTGGAGGGCGCCGAGGCTGTCGTGTTCACCGCTGGATCGGGCGGAGGAACCGGTTGGGAAAGACGCTCATGGTAGACCTGTGGGGCGCCCGATGGGCCATCGATGCGTGCGAGAAGCGGGGCATCGATCGGTTTGTCATGATCAGTGCAAGCGGGGCCGCCGACCCGGAAGCAGGGCCCGAGCCGCTCCGCCCCTACTTGGTCGCCAAACGATGTGCGGATGATGACCTCCAGCGCTCCTCACCGCGGTACACTATTCTGCGGCCCGTTACGCTGACCGACGAGACGGGCACGGGCCACGTTGCCACCGGAGCCGATCCTGCGTCGGCGCGAGGGGGGCAGATCGCCCGCGACGACGTCGCACAGGCGGTTGTGGTTTGCCTGGCTCACGACGAGACGATCGGATGCGTTGTCGAGCTGTATGGCGGGGAAACCCGCATTGAAAACGCCATCCGCTCGGCGTGTCAGTCCGGAACGCGCTGCGCGGCGAAAATCTTTACCTTATGGCCGCAATGACGTTC
>CAYFRX010000044.1:0-16271 GCA_964345515.1 uncultured Rhodothermales bacterium | reverse complement strand
ATCCACCGTGTCGCCCGATGCGGCTTGGACGGACGCCTCTTCCAGGGTGGACGTGATCTTGTCTGCCTCGCTCAGGAGCTCGTCCCGTTGGCCCGTCCAGAGTTGCCGTACGCGGGGGATGAGGTCCATCATGCCCATCCGCCCGAAGCGCCCCTGTTTGGGCAAATACGTTGTGGCGTAGAACGGCTTCTTGTCGGGCGTGAGGAGGACAGTGAGCGGCCACCCGCCGCGCCCACTCATCATCTGGCAGACGGACATGTAGAGGCCGTCGATGTCGGGCCGCTCTTCGCGGTCGACCTTGATGGACACGAACGTTTCGTTCATCGCTTCCGCGACCTCCGGATCCTCGAACGACTCTTCCTCCATGACATGACACCAGTGGCACGTCGAGTACCCAATCGAGAGAAAGACGGGTTTGTCTTCGGCCTTCGCCTTCTCAAAGGCCGCCTCGCCCCACGGGTACCAGTCGACGGGGTTGTCCTTGTGCTGAAGCAGGTACGGGCTCTGTGCGTCGGCGAGTTGATTCGACATGGCGGAATGGCGGTTGGATGATCAGACGAAACGCAGCGTGGTGGCTATATCAGGGCGTAGCTAAGGAAGACTGTAAACCCGCGCGCGCACTGACTGTGCCTCTTTAGCACTTGATTAATCCAATATACCAACGGGCGCCCGTGCCCGCAGCACAGACGCCCGCCTCGCCGGGTCAACATGCCCGACGCGGTTCCGGATGGGAGCGCGTTGCTAGAACACGCTGCCGAAGAAGACGGCGTTCAGGAAGAGCCCGTTCGTGCCCCACCAGAAGGCGCGGAAGTTGGGATTGTCCATCAGTAGGATGACGCTGCCGCTTCCCACGTCGTGCGCCTCGATGGAGGCGCTGCCCCGGGCCAGATCGGCCATCTCGTCGGACACGTACCCGCTCAGGCGGGGCTGCGTCTCGGAGTAGGTGGCCACGCTGGCGCCGGGCTCGCTGCTGGGTGCGAAGAAGCCGTTGCCCACGCGGAAGACGGGGACGGAGGCGTCGTTGTAGCCAAAGGCGAGCGGGTGCGTCACGTCGAGCTCGGCCTGGAAGATGGAGCCGCCGATCTGCTGCGCGCCATAGGCCTCTGAGAGTTGATCGTACGGCGTGTCCTGCAGCAGCGAATCCAGGTCGGCCTCTTTCCCCTCTAAGCCCACCATCTCAGTCTCGACGGGCCACTTGACGGCGTCTTCGAGGGCGATCAGGCGACCGCCGCCCTGCACCCAGTTGCGGATTTTGTCGGTCGGCAGGTCGTTGAAGCTGCCACCGGCGAGGACCATCGTGTTGTAGCGGCTGAGGTCGGCGAACGGCACGTCGCCAAGGTCGAGCAGCGACACGGGGATGTCGAACCGCTCGCTGAGCAGATGCCACACCTCGCCCGCGTTGTACGCCGAGCTGCCGCCGTAGCGCGATCCGCTGCCCGTGCCCGTGATGAGCGCAATGGTAGGCTGCGGCAACACCTCCGAGCCGCGGCTGCCGAGGTCCGGTCCGGTCGGCGTGAGGCCGGTGTTGGCGGCGTACACGGTCACGTGATCCTGGTCTACCGCGCGGCGCACGACGGCGTGCACGGTATCGGCCGGCACGCTGCGCTGCGTGACGGGGATGACGATCGCTCCCCGATCGAACGCGTGCGTCGTGTTGCCGACCGCCAGCGTAAACGGATCCATCATGATGCGCGGGCGGATGTCGGCGTCTTGGAGCCGATAGAGCGCGCGCGGGGCAAAGTAGCGTCCCCACTCCATGACATATGCGTAGTCAGACCGGCCGCCCACGAGCTGACCGCCATCGAACGAGGCGTCGGTCATCGGATCGCCAAGCAGGTCGTCGGCGTCGCCTTCGTACGCCGTGTAATCGACGCCAAAGGCCAGCGGCAGCGACCAGGTGGACACGTCGTAAAAGATCGAGTCCGGGAACGAGGTCACCTGCTCCATCGCGGCCTCGATGAACCGCCCCTGCCGCTGATCGAGCGGGACGACGTACGCCTCGCCGGGGCGGTACGTCTGGCCATCGGCCTGCACCTGGCGGCCGAGCGTGTACATATCGACGTCATGGCGCTGAAGCACCTGCGCCATGGCCTGAGCGCGGGTCCGTTTCTCCGTCAGGTCCACGACATATGCTTCCGTCGGCACATCGTCCAGCTCGTCGTCGACGTTCGCGAAGAAGTCGCGCTGATGAGCCAGTAGGTCGGTGCGCATCTCGGTGACGGCCTTGAGCGTCGAGAGCGACGTCATGAACTGGTTGCGCACGGTGAAGGCGTAGTTGAGCACACCCTTACTTGTCTCCTGCTTGAGCGAGCGCGACGACGCCTGCTCGAAGAGAATGCCGATCGCGCCGTTGATGTCGGGGTACGTCGAGCCTTTGCCGTAGTAATAGTCGTCAAACGTCTCGCGCGTGTAGTAGAGCGAGCCGATCTCGTTCAGGTAGTCCGCGTGGTACGTCGCGATCTCGCCGGTCAGGTCCTGGTTCCGCTGCGGCGTGTTCGGATTCGTGCGACTGGGCACGCCGGGCTGGAAGAAGTACGTAGCCTCGCTGCCCATCTCGTGGAAGTCGGTGAGCACCTGCGGGCGCCACGACTGGAAGATGCCGATGCGGCCCTGCGATTCGGGGTGCTGGACCGGCAGCCAGTCGCGGTTCAGGTCGAACCAGTAGTGGTTGGTGCGCGCACCCGGCCACGACTGGTTGTGCTCGCGATCCTGCGGATCGGCGTTCGGCGTGCCGCCGCGGTTGTTGTTGACCCAGTTGACAAAGCGGTTGTGCCCGTCGGGGTTGAAGAGTGGATCGATGATGGTGACGATGTCGTTCAGCGCGGCGTCCACCTCCGGGCCGGAGCCCGCGGCGAGATGGTACAGCAGCAGGACGGCCGCCTCGGTGCCGCTCGCCTCGTCGCCGTGGATGCTGTAGCCCATGTACGCCACGGCCGGCCGGTCTTGCAGCATGGCGTCGGTTACCGCCTCAGGGGTTTCCGAGAGCTCCCGGTTGGCCTGGCGGATTTCTTCGAGTCGGTCGTGATTGTCGGGCGCGGTGACGAAGGCGTGGATGAGCGGCCGGTCGCCGTACGTCGTGCCGTGGCGTTCGAGCGTGACGCGATCGCTCACTGCAGCCACGGCCTCAACGTATTGCACGACCTCATAGGGCGCCGTGTGACGCGTGCCAATCTGGTGGCCGATGACCTCCTCCGGCGTGGGAATGGCGTCGTCGTACGCAGTCACGCCCGGCACCGGCGCGTCGATCGCGAGCGGAAGCTCCGGCTGCCCCTGCGCCTCGGCGGTCTCAGGAGCGATGAAGAATAGCACCGCCAGTGCAACGGCGGACAAGAATCGGATAGAGCGCATGGGGAAAATCGGTTGATGATGGAGTCGGGTCAGGGTGGATGCCCACAGATGGGACTGTTCCAAGTATACGAAGGAGCAGCGTCCCTGTCACCCGGCGGGTCCAGTGCTAGAAGCCATCGACACCACTGCTCAGGCGTGCCCCGTGCCCGATGGTGTGAAGTTGTTTTTCGGATCGATCAGCAAGCTCTCTTTTTCCCAGGAAGCAGCTTCTGGTTCGTCGGTCGGGGCGCGCAGACAAGATAAATTTCGGTCGTTGCGCGCCCGCAGTCATCCGAGCGGCCACTTTCTGAAGGGCCAAAGGTCGCTGTGGGGAGCAATCTGCGATTTCTGTGCGGTGCGGCTCCTTCGAACCAATAACCCCACACTGTTGTCCTGTGCCCAATGCGCCATCCCGCGTCGCATGAGTTGGTCTCAACCTGAAACCACTCAGTCAGAGGGCGTGGGGCCAATGAGTCCCACGTGGACGTCCATCACGTTCGTGTGCGTCGGGCCCGGCTGGAGCAGCTGGTCCCGTGCCTCGAAGAACGGATACGCGTCGTTGTCGTCGAGGTGGGCGTGGGGATCGAGGCCGTGCCGGCGCGCAGTCTGCGTGGTGGCGGGCGTGGCCCAGGCGCCGGCGGCGTCCGTGGGTCCGTCGATGCCATCCGTCCCCCCGCACAGGAAGGTGGCGGCCCGCTCGAACCCTTCGAGGGCGATGGCCCCGGCGAGCGCCGCCTCCTGATTGCGCCCGCCCGTCCCGGATCCGGTCACCGTCACTGTCGGCTCGCCGCCCCATAGGCAGCACACCGGCTCCGACGCCGCCTTCGCTCGCAGCGTGCGCACGTGCGCCCGGGCGACCTCCCGCGCCTCACCGGTCACGCCGTGGTCCACGATGGACGGGGTGTATCCACGCGCTCGGGCGGCTTCCGCGGCCGCCTCCAATGCATCGCGATTGGTGCCTACGAGCTGCGTCGTGACGTGATCGAATAGGGCGGTCCCCGGGTTGGGCGTCTCGGCCACGTCGCCGTCCTGTCCGGCCTCCAGATGCTGACGCACAGCTCCTGGCACCTGAGCCCACACGCCATGCTGCTTCAACGCTTCGACGGCATCGCCGAACGTCGAGGGGTCCGGCACGGTGGGACCGCTCGCGATGGTGCTGAGGTCATCGCCGACGACGTCCGACACGACGAGGGCGCGCACCGACGCCGGCGCGGCGGCTCGCGCCAGCTGTCCGCCCTTGATCTGCGAAAGGTGCTTCCGCACTGCATTGATGGCCTGGATGGGCGCCCCGCTCGTGAGCAGCGCCTGCACCGTCTGCTGCACCTGCCCGAGCGTGACAGCCTCCGGCACGTCCACCGCGAGCGCCGACCCGCCCCCCGAGATGAGCACGGTGAGCATATCTTTCGCTCCGCACGCCTCGGCGATGGATCGAAAGCGCCGGCCGGCCTGCAGGCTCTCTGCATCCGGGACGGGATGACCTCCGGTCCACACCGCGATGCGGTTCGGCGCCGGCAGCCGATCCGGAAGATGCGACGGGTAGTCGTGGGGCACGACGACGAGGCCCTCGCGGATGAGCGCACCCAGTCGGGCTTCTAGCACACCGGCCATCGCCATTGCCGCCTTGCCCATCCCGATGACCCGGCAAGGACCGTCGCGACCGGACGACAGTTCCTCCAGCACCGCCGTGGACAGCAGTTGATCCGCCTGCACAGCCCGAACGGCCGCCGAGAAGATAGCCCGAGCGTCGTCGTTGAGCCGATCCTGCTGCATCATCCGTCGTCGCGTCTCGTTTGCATTGGCTGCGCGTGATGTTGTCCTCGAAACAATGTAGGTTGACAGGGAATTGCTCCTAGCCGTTGAGCCTCAGGTTCGGGCCGGGCAGCTTCTTGGGTCTTCACCGGTTCGTAGCTCGCATGATCTCTCCTGTACTGCTCCAATTCAACCCCTTGATGGAATTGCACCATAACGGAACGCAAACCGAGCCGTCCATCGGCCGTCTCCACGTCATCACCGACTTCTACCTCCAACAGCGCGTTTCGCACGCGGAGTTGGCCCTAGAAGCAATCGAGGGCGGCGCGGACGTCATTCAATTCCGTCAGAAGCGCGGCGGCATCCGAAACAAGCTCATCGCGGCGCGCAAGCTGAAAGTCGTGTGCGAAGACGCGGGCATTCCCCTCATCATCAATGACCACCTCAACATCGCGCAGGCCTTAGGTGCGGGCGTGCATCTTGGACAAGACGACTTTCCGATCTCCGAAGCGCGCCAGATTTTGGGATCTGAGGTCATCATCGGCGCGACGGCGACGACGGCCGAACAGGCCCTGCAAGCGTATGAAGAGGGGGCTGACTACATCGGATTCGGGCCCGTCTTCATGACCCAATCCAAATTTAACCGCTCGTCCCTCAAGGGCGTCGAAGGGCTCGCCGCAGCGTGCGAGGCCGTCCCCATTCCAGTCATTGCCATTGCGGGTATTACATCGGATCGCGTCCAACCAGCCCTCGATGCCGGAGCACACGGCGTCGCCGTGCTCTCGGCGGTCGCCACGGCAGAAAGCCCTAAGCGGGCGACGGGCCGCATTCGGGCCGCCATCGACGATGCCGTTCCGAGCACATAGCTTTGCTCAGTCTCCCCCCGCCGCTTGGATGGCGGCGACGAGCGATTCGGGCGTGGGCGCTGCAGCGACGGCGTCAGGCGACCATCCGTGCTCGCGCAGTGCGGCGCCCGTCGTCGGACCGATGGCAGCCCACCGATAGCCCGACGCGGCCTCCGTCGATTGCTCCGCGACGGCTTCGATGCCCGACGGGCTGAAAAACACGAGCCAGTCGCCCGAGTGCGCCTCCGGCAGGTCGATCTCCGTCCGCAGGTACGTCTCGTACGCAACGAGTTCTTCGTAGGCCGTTCCCACTTCTTGAAGCGCGATCGGAAGCGTGTCACGCCGCCGGTTTCCGCATAGAAAAAGGTAGGGTGTTTTTTTACTTGCAATAACGGAAGCCAGCGCCGCAGCGCTTCCTGCCTCCTCCCCTCGTGGCGCCAGCCCCACCCCTCGCAGCGCCTCGGCAGTCTTTGGCCCGACCGCGTACGCCGGCTTGCTCGCCCATTCGGCCGCTGCCGATGCATTGAACCCCGCCTGCTCCACGGCCCGGGCTGCCCGAGGACTCGTCGCGATGAGTCCCGCGTACTGCCCGGGCCGCGCCAGACGATCGCGAAGGATCTCTTGCCGGGGAAAGCGAAACGCGAGCACCGGCACGCACTCCGCGCGAAAGCCCGCCGCTTCCAAGGCCTGCACGTACGCATCGTCCGGGCCCGAGGCACTTCGGAGGAGCACGACCTTCGGGGCAGCTTCGGCAGACACAGGCAGTCAGGATGTTGCGCGCACAGTTGCAATGATTTCGGCGCCGCCGGCATTCAGCAACTGCTCTGCGAGGGCCGCCCCGGTCGCCGCTTCGTTGCCGTCATCGCAGACGCGTCGGTCGCGGAACAGCTGCGATCCATCCAGCGCGGCGATGCATCCATCGACGAGGAGGTGGCCGTCGTCGTCCTCACGGGCCCAAGCCCCGGTGGGAACGTGGCATCCGCCGCCGATGCGTTTCATGAACCCGCGCTCGGCAGCGGCGGCCCGACCGGTCAGTCGGTCGTGAATCACGTCCTGCAGCATCGCCTGCAGTGCCGTGCCGTCGGTCCGGCGGGTGATGCCCAGCGCGCCCTGGCCCACCGCCGGGATCATGATAGATGGCGAGAATTCTGTGCGGATGGCGTCGTCACGTCCCATGCGCACGAGACCGGCCACGGCCAGCACCATGCCATGCCAGTCGTTCGCCGCCAGCTTGTCGAGCCGCGAGTCCACGTTGCCCCGCACGGGCACGATCTGGAGGTCCGGCCGCCAAGCCTTGAGTTGCGCGCGCCGGCGCAGCGAAGAGGTGGCGATGGTAGCGCCTTCGGGGAGCGCGTCGAGCGGCCCCTCGAAAGAGGGATGGGCCACAAACGCATCGAACGGATTGGCCCGGGCGCTCACCGCCGCCAGTTCGATGCCGTCGGGGATCCGAGAGGGTAGATCTTTGAGGGAGTGGACCGCGATGTCGACCTCGCCCCGGAGCATGGCGCGGTCGATCTCCTTGGTGAAGAGCGCCTCGTCGCCGACCTCCGACATGGGCACGTCCTGGACCTGATCGCCGCGCGTGGTGATCTGCTTCAGCGCGACGGGGTGCCCAGCTTCTTCGATGGCGTCTTGCACCCGCCCCGCTTGCCACAGCGCGAGTTGGCTGCCGCGGGTGCCGAGGACGATCGGGTCAGGAACCATGGTGGGCCGTCGCTACGCTTCGGACACGTCGTCGCCCGACGCATTGGTGAGGACGCGCCGTAACAGCGCGCCGTACGCATCGTCGCTTCCCGGCTCCTGTGGGGCCGGCATCTCTCCGAACGGGCACTGCGGCGGGATGTCGGACAGGCTCAGACGAGCTTCGCTGCCCACTCCGTTCGCGGAGGGAGCCCCCTGTGCCGATCCGTCGTCGCACGCCTCCGGCCGATCAAAAAGCACGCGCAGGAGCTCGATGCCGCGTACGAAGTCGATGCTGTCCGGATCGACGTTCTTGAGGCGAACGATGGGGATGGCGAGCAGCTTCTGCATGATGGAGCGCGTAAGTTCATCGAGCTCCTCACGATCGACGTCTGAGAAGCGATGGTGGTGGCGCTCGATCTCCTGGGTCCGGATGGCCTCGAACGAGCTACGAATAGCTTGGATGGCCGGCTGCAACGCCTGCTGATGGAAGACCCAAGTGACAAAGTCGCTCATCAGTTCCTCACAGATAGCCCGGGCTTCAGGGACTTCGGCGCTGCGCTGGGCCTCCACCCGATCAGTCCAGGCGCGCAAGGCATCCAGGTCGTAAACCATGTACCCGGACACGTCGTCGATTGCCGGGTCGACGTTGCGCGGCATCGAAATGTCGATCAGCAGCGTCGGCGACGAGTTCGCCCCAAGGTCCGGGACGAGGGATCGGTCGAGAACCGGGTCCGGCGCACCGGTCGCCACGATCACCACGTCGGCGTCGGTGAGCAGCTCGTGGCGGCGCACCCAAGGCGCGACTTCCCCGTTGTAGGCGGGCGCCACCTCATGAGCTCGATCCAGCGACCGGTTGGTCACCGTGATTGACGCCGGGGCATAACTTTGGATGGCGCTGAGGGCCAGGCAGCCCATCTTGCCGGCCCCAACGAGCACCACGCGCCGCCCTTCAAGCCCGCTACCCGCCGCATCGCGGAAGTAATCGCGGGCCATGGCGACGGCGGCACTCGAAACCGATGCCGCCCCGCTAGAGAGAGCCGTCTCGTTCGCAACTCGCTTCGCGGCCCGAAAGGCGGTGTGCATGAGCCGATGCAGAAGCGTGTCGACCGCATCGGCCTCGACGGCGGCGCGGTAAGCCTCTTTCACCTGGGCGAGGATTTGCCCGTCGCCGGGCACGAGCGAGCGAAGCCCACTCGTCACTTCGAGGACGTGTTGCACGGCCGACTCATCGACGAAGAGAAACGCGTCGTCGGTGGGCCAGGGCTGCCCGGCCACGTCGGCAAGGGCACGCTGGACATGCTGCACGCCCTCTCGTCCGCCGTAGAGGTACACCTCCGTGCGATTACACGTCGAGAGCAGAATCAGCTCGGCGTCCGGCTGCAGATGCAGCCCCGCGTACAACGACTGCTGCGCGCGGCCGTCCAGCGCAAAGGCCTCTGTGACCTCGACGGACGCCGTTTCATGATTCAGCCCGAACGCGTAAAACGTCATACAGTGATCGTGCACTTCGCCTGTAGATAATTCCACTGTTAGTTACAATTTAACTACCATCCAGTTCAAATGCGGGGGGTGAATATGAAATGAACTGAATGCGCACTCCACGTCGCGGAGCAGGCACAATCTCCAACGCCAAGCGCCTTCCGCCTGAAGGATCGGAGCGCTTTGGTGAACGCACGGCTACGGTTTCCTGTGGGGCCATTTCCCACCGCGTTGCAGGGTCGTTTTCCTTTTTGTACCCTAGATACGCCCTGTTCACCTACGCCATTCCCCGTATGATCCCCGCTGCGTTCATCAGTGCGCCAATGCCTCTGGCCGCCTTTCTCGGGGCCGTGCTGGCCGCTGTGTTCTGGCTCAGCACGCTATCTCGATTGGAGAAGATCTTCAAATACCTGCCGGCTGTGATCTGGGCATACTTCGTGCCAATGCTCGCCACGACGGCCGGCATCATCCCTGCTGAGAGTGCCGTCTATGACTGGATGTCGACCTACCTGCTCCCGTTCGCGCTCTTCCTCCTGATGATCACCGTCGACCTCCGGGCGATTTTTCGCCTCGGCCCCATGGCGCTCCTCATGATGCTTGCTGGCACGGCGGGCATTGTCGTCGGCGGTCCCGTCGCCTTCGGGCTGCTCGGCGGCTTCTTCGAAGACCCCGAGGCCTGGAAAGGCTTTGCCGCACTCTCCGGCAGTTGGATTGGCGGGACAGCCAACCTGGTGGCCATCCAGGAGAGCGTGGAGGCCTCAGCTAGCACGCTGGCCCCCCTTCTCGTCGTCGACGTGGTAGCGGGGTATGGCTGGATGGGCGTGCTCATCTTCCTGAGCGCGCATCAGGAGCGCTTTGATCGCTGGGTCGGCGCCGACACGTCGCAGGTCGAAGCCCTCAACGCGCGGATGCAGGACGTGCAGGCCGAGCGCGTGCCTGCCGAGACCAGCGACCATGCGTTGATCGTGGGCCTCGCGCTCGCAGCCGCGGTCGGTGCCCGCCTCCTGGGCGGTGTGCTTCCGGAGCTCGGCGACCCGCAGATCATCACGGGCGGAACGTGGGCCGTGCTCATCGTCGTTACGGCCGGCCTGCTGCTCTCGTTCACCCCCCTGCAACGCATCGAGCGACAAGGGGCCTCGGAGATCGGTTACTTCGCCCTGTACCTGCTGCTTACCTCAATCGGGGCGAAAGCTAATCTGATGGCCGTCTTGGACGTTCCGCTCTACCTGGTCACGGGCGTGGTGTGGATCGGCATCCACATCGCCTTCCTCCTGCTCGCTGCCCGTTGGTTGGACGCCCCCCTCTTCTTCGTGGCGACGGGCAGCATGGCGAATGTCGGAGGCGCTGCCAGTGCGCCCATCGTGGCCGGCGTGTATCTGCCCGCGATGGCCCCTGTGGGCCTGTTGATGGGCGTGGCGGGCTACATCCTCGGCATCTACGCCGCCCTGGGCTGCGCGTGGCTCATCGGGCAGGTTGCGCTCCTTCTCTAGATTCCCGTTATTAGAAATATACCCTACCGGCGCCCCCCGAACCTGCACCGGCCCTTCGGACTCGGCGCCCCCCTGACCCCTACTGGAGATCGTTTTCGCGTCCCCTTCCCGGGGACCGGATACGTGGACTGGCCGGCATTACGCCGCCTTTACTACGCAGCTCACCCCTGCCTCATGCCCACTATCGAAAACGACGCTCCGCGTCGCCCTGGCCCGAGTGTACCTTCTTCCTCTCCTTCGCCCGATCGCTCGGACCGTCCCCCCTCGTCTCCTCCCCTGGATGCTTCTGACTGGAAGCGTCTGCTCACCCTTCACCCGGATGGTGTCATCGTCAGCGTAGATGCGCAGATTCGGTATGCCAACCCGGCGGCGGTCACGCTGCTCGGCGCCGACCGCCCCGATGCCCTCGCAGGCCGCTCCCTCTTCCACGTGCTGCCGCGCTCGATCCATCAACGGCTGCAGCAGCACCGGTTCCTCACCGAATGCGGGGAGGTGCCGCCCCCGCTCACCGTGACCCTGCCCCGCCCGGAGGGGCCAGCGCGAGCCGTACGCCTGCGTTCCGCGCCGACCCGGATCGACGGCCGGTATGCGATGCAGACCATCCTGAGCGACACCACGGATCAACGCAATCGCGAACGCACGCTCCGTACGGAAAAGCAGGAGGCCGAGAAGATGAATCGGCTCAAGTCGCGCTTCTTGGCCCAGATGAGCCACGAAATCCGGACGCCCCTCACCTCAATCATCGGGTTTGCCGAAATTCTCAACGAGAACGACCTGGGCGAGTGGGACGAGTTTTCGTCGTACATAGAGCGAAGCAGCCGCCGCCTGCTCCGTACGATCAACTCCGTCCTGAACCTGTCCCGCCTGGAGGCCGGCTCCCTTCAGCTTGACCCCGAGCCCATCGACGCGGCGGATGCCGTCCGCGAGGCGGCCGAGCTCTTCCGACCGCGCGCGGCCCAACATGGGGTTCAGTTGCAGGTGGAGGTTCCCAGCGAGGCCGTGCGCGCCCGATTCGACGCCAAAGCGCTCGGCCGGATTCTCGACAACCTGATCAGCAACGCCATCAAGTTCACCGGGGATGGCGGCCGCGTGACGGTGCGCGCCGCCCATGACGGCACGACCCTTACCATCGAGGTCGAGGACACGGGCATGGGTATCGCGCCGCAGTTCATCCCACACCTGTTCGAGGCGTTCAAGCAGGGCCCCTCCGAGGCGCATGACGATCAGGCGGGCAGTGGACTCGGCCTGGCCATCACGCACCAGCTCGTCGAGCTCATGGACGGGTCGATCGACGTCGAAAGCGAACCCGAGGTCGGTACGCGATTCACCGTCACCTTGCCCCTTCGTCCGGCGTGACGGGCCGCGTCATTCCTCGGCTGCGTCTCGTTCGTCCGCCGCACGGGACTCGCCGGCGCCCTCGTCCTCGTGTACGTTGAGCGTGAGCACCGGGCAGGGGGCGGCTCGCACCACCCGCTGCGTCACGCTCCCGAGCAGAAATCGGTTGAACCCAGATAGGCCGCGCGTAGCGATTACGATCAGGTCGACATCGTGCGTTTCGGCGAAGCGAATGATCTGCTTCGGCACCGCCCCCTCCGCGACGTGACCGTGAACCGGCACGTCCGGACCGCCGGTGCTCTGACTCAGTTGCTCCAGGGCGCGGGCGGAGTTCTTGACAATCTCCGGATCCATCTTGAGCCGGTTGAGGCGCGGAATCCCGGTGTCGCTGAAAACAGGCACCGTGCGCTCTTCGGCCACAAAAAGCAAATCAAGTTGCGCCTCATACCGGGCTGCAACCTCCTTGGCCAGCCGCACCGCCTGCTTGGAGGGCGCCGAGAAGTCGACCGGCGCAAGCATCCGTTGGATCGGCGGTTCATCGGGCACCTTGGCGCCGACGGTCAGGACGGGACGGCGGGCGCGGCGGACGACCTTTTCGGCCACACTCCCGAGAATCACGTGAGCCAAGCCTTCCCGCCCATGCGTGCCGGTCACAATCAGGTCGGCATCGATTTCGTCCGCGACCGACAGGATGACGCCAGCCGCCTCCATCCCGTGCCGGATTTCGGGCTGCGACGATACGCCGGTGGTCTCCGGGTCGGGCGCGATGCGTTCGAGCCCCTCCCTCGCCTCCTCGTCGAGTGCCTGTTTCATCTGCCCGACGGGGACGGTCGTTTCATCGGCGCCAAACCAGTCCGGGTCGTAGTCGGCCACGACGTGAAGCAGGTGCAACGTCGCGTCGTGTGCTTGCGCGAAACGCACGGCCCAATGCAGGGCGTGCTTCGCGGCGGGTGAGAAGTCGGTGGGGACCAGAATGCGGTTCAGTTCCATGGTGGATGGGTGGAATCAAGAATCAGTGATGCCGCCGTCCGGCGTGGGCTCCTCACGGCTCCGCGTCGGCTGACGTTTCGACCGGGGGGCGGCCGGGTACGAGGGACGAGGTGCTGCTCTTGAGGACGAACACGGCGCACGGTGCCTCGCGGACGACGCGTTCGGCCACGCTGCCGAGCATGATTCGCTGAAGCCCGGTCCGCCCGAGCGAGGCGATGACGATGAGATCGGCCCGCCGCTCGGTGCCGAACCCGACGATGGTGGGTCCCGCCCCCCCTTGGGCAACGTGCGTCGTGGTGCGGGGGCGCGGTTCGCTGATGCCATCGGCCCACGCCTCCAGGGCGTCACGTGCTCGCGCCTCCACATCCGGAAGCTCATCGTACAGCATGGCCGCCCCAGCCCCGTAGAAAGAGGGAAACGTGGGCTCCTCGATCACGTGCAGGAGCATCAGCTGGGCGTCATGCGTGCGTGCCAGCTCCACGGCATGCGCGAGCGCGGCCTGGGCATGGTCGGAGAAATCGATGGGAACGAGGATACGGTTGATTTCAAGCATAGGACGCCGGCTACGCCTCCGTGCGCGATGTCTGGACGTGCTCCGACGCGACCAGGGCTTTGCCGTACGTCTTGACTGTGAACACCGGGCAGGACGCGCGGCGCACCACCTTCTCCGCAACGCTTCCGAGTAGCAGCCGGTCGAGGCCCGTCCGGCCATGGGTGGCAATGGTTACCAAGTCCACGTCGTTCTCGTCGATGTAGTCGAGGATCGTGATCGCCGGATAGCCCGCGACGGACTGGACCTGGACGTGCTCGTAGCCAATGTCTTGTTCTGCAATGTCGGCGAGAGCCTTCTCGCTGCTCTGGATGATGTCGGGCACGGCAAAGCTGATCGGCTCCATCCCGTACGCGGCGGGCATGGCAATCTCTTCCACCACGTGCAGCAGATGGATCTCCGCGCCGTACGTCATGGCCAACTCTTTCGCGTGGTCGAGCGCCAGGCGGGAGGAAGCCGAAAAGTCCATGGGCACCAGGATGCGCCGGACCGCCTGCCCGGGCGGGACGGACGCTTCGGCGCGAATGGTGAGGGTCGGGCACGTGGCGGTCCGGACCACATCTTCGGCAACGCTGCCCATCAGCAACCGGTTGGCGCCGCGCCGGCCGTGGGTGCCCATCACCACGAGGTCGGAGTCGTGCTCATCGGCATAGTCGCGGATGGCAACGGCCGGCGAGGCGTGCTCGACCTGGTCTTGCTCGATGGTGAGCTCGTTGAGGGCGGGCAGATGCCGCTCGGTGCCGTCGTCCGGCTGAAGCAGCGCCTCCAGCGCGTCGTCGTCGAATGGGAAGCGCTCCAGCATGGTGTCATACGCATGCATGTGGCGGGCCACAATGTTGAGCACGTGCAACTCCGCGTCGTGCCAGTCGGCGAGGAAGGCCGCGTGGCGAAACGCCTCCTCAGCGCAGTCGGAGAGGTCCGTGGGAACGAGAATCTGGTCAATCGTAAGCATGGTCGTGCGGGATTAGGTGCGGGCGTACGGGTCCATCGCTGCAAGTCCTCTCACGTGTCGAGCGTCCGGAGCAGCTTTTCCGTTTCTTCTTTATGCTGCGTCTCATCGCGGATGATGTCGTCGAGCTCTGCGGCCAGTCCATAATCGCCGTAGGACTCGGCGGCGCGGCGATGCTTCACGTAGCGCTCGACGGTTTCCGACTCGGCCGCCATCACCTGCTCCAGCATCGAATCGGTGTCCTCCGCCAGGGTCAGCGGAGCGGGCTCTGTGGTGGGCATTCCTCCGAGCGCTGTGATCTTGTCCGCCATAAACTGGGCGTGCGCCAACTCTTCGGGGATCTCGTCCTCAAAAAAGGTTTTCAGGATGGGACGGTGAATGCCGCTCGCCATGGCGGCGTACGAGGTGTACATCAGGACGGCCTGGTACTCATGAGCCAGGTCCTCATTGAGTGCCTGGATGAGATCTTCTTTGGTGACGGTGGTGGTGTCCATATCGTTTGGAGTTGGATGCAGGGAAGACGAATGATACGAGCATTCATGTGGGGGGCGGCTCATCGATGAGTACTTCCTCCACCGGACGGCGCGGGGTCGGGTCGACTTGGTCGCCATACCCGAGGCGTAGCACCAACTGGGGGTGCTCGTCCGTGTTGAGAAGTGCCGCCAGGCGAGGCCGCAGTTCGGTGACCTCAACCGGCTGATTCAAGTACGACGCATGCAAATCGTAGGCGCGGGCCTGGAGCAGCACGCGATCGAGCGCCTGGCCGGTGTGCAGCCAAGCCGCCTGATCATCTGCTTCGGTGCTGAAGACGAGCAAGACCGGCGATCCTTCAGCCAGCTGCTGGTCACGCGCCGCCTGCCCTTCCCCCCAATCGAAGGTGCGCACGATGAAGGGCCCGGCCAGGGAAGAGAGATCGTTGAAGCCGAGCGCCTTGCCGGGCAGTCCGTCGCGGCTACTCGACCGGTTGCTGTGGAGCCACGCAGCTAGTTCGCGGCGAAAGCTGGGATTGCCCGCCTGGCGCCGATCGCCCTCGGCGACGAGCGCCGCCAGTTTCTTCTTCGCCGACCGGCTGCGAAGCACGTGCAGCGTAGCGCCTTCCTCGTGCGCTACCTGTACCAGCTGATCGAGCTCGGGCGACGGCACCTCGCGATCTCGGAAGGGTTTTCGATTCGTGCGTCGCTTCTTGATGGCCATGAAGAGGCGATGGTCGTTCAGCGTCGGCTCGTAGGACGCCCCCAGCCGAATGCGCGCCATGAGGTCGCGATGATCGGCGCTCGGAAGGAGCGTCACCACCGGCTCGTAACCAAAATGGCGCATCGCCGCCCGCAAATGAAAGAGCGCAGTGCCGCAACTCATCACGAGCTCGCGATCTCCGGGGTCTACCACAGCGAGCGCACGGCGGCGGTCGGCGTAAATCTCGATGCCATCATCCTGGATGCGAAAGAGCCACGGTTGCGTGTTGTGGCCGGAAGGGGCCAGGATGGCGTAGTTAAGCAAAAAAAGGAGTTGTTTGGCCTCGGTGCTCTCCCGTGGAAAATAGTGTTCGGACACCTGCCAAGGATCCTCAGCCAGCATAGGGTCGGTCTGCATCAGTTCGGTCATGACCGTAGCATCAAGTTAGGTAGTGGGCGGTGGATGATCGAGCCATGCGGCCAGCAGCGCCCGCACCGAGGCGTCGGTCTCCTCCGCGGGCGGCTCCTGTTCAATGGGGATGACGATCTGGTGGTCCGAGCGAGTGGGCCGGCCCAGGTGCTCCCCCTCCTCTAGCAAGGCGACGAGGTGACGGATGAGGCGCCGCGCTTCGGCGCGCGCTTCATGATGCACATCGGATGGCATGGCATTACAGGCAGAGTTCGAGAACCAATAACATAACC
>CAYFRX010000043.1:6525-16332 GCA_964345515.1 uncultured Rhodothermales bacterium | reverse complement strand
CCGCCGTGCAGATCGATGATCCCGCGTCCGGCGGGAAATTTGCAGGAGAAGAATCCCCCGAGTCTTCGTGCGCAGACCTGGGATCACGCCAGCCGGTGTTGTATTCTATATCTTGCTGGACTCAGCATTTCACAACCTCGGCACAACCGCGCCCATCGCCATGGAGCTCTCGACTGCATCCCACATCGAACCAAAAGGCACGCGGCAGGAGCGGCGCCAACTCCTGGAGGCACTGCGCCCCGAGTTTCTGGGCCTCGACACTGAATACCCGCTCGCGGACGGCTCGACGGCGCCGCGTACTTATCTCGACAGCGCAGCGTCCAACCTGCGCCTGAAGGTGAGCGACGACATCGTCCGCCGCGCGCTGGCGCACTACGCCAACACCCACTCGCGGCTCCACTTCGGCGCGCACATCACGACGGAGCTGTACCACCACGCGCACGCCATCGTGAAGGACTTCGTCGGCGCGGACGACGACTACACGGCCGTCTTCCACGGATCGGGGGTAACAGGCGGGTTGAACCGGATGGCGCGCGTGCTCGCCGAGAAGCGGCCCGAACGCGACGTCGTCATCTGCTCGATGATGGAGCACCATGCCAACGACCTTCCGCATCGCAAGCACGTGGGCGAGGTGGTGCACGTCCCCGTCGAGAACGATCCCGACGGCGAGGCGGGGCGTATCGACATGGGGGCGCTGCGGGCAGCCATCGCCGAGCATGCTGACCGGCTCAACTACGTGGCCGTAACGTCGGCCTCGAATGTGACGGGCGTCATCAACCCCGTCCACGAGATTGCGACCCTGGCCCACGAGGTCGGCGCCCTCGTCGTGGTAGATGCCGCGCAGTCGGCCGCGCACCTGCCAATCGCGGCAGAAGGCCACGCGCCGGAGGAACGGCTCGACGTGCTCTGCCTGAGCGGGCACAAGATTTACACGCCGGGCAGCCCGGGCGTCATCGTCGCCCGTAAGGACCTGTTCGCGGGCCAGGAGCCGCAGGACGTGGGCGGTGGGATCGTCAGCTTCGTCGATGCTGAGCGCTACGAGATTACCGAGACGCTGCCGGCGCGCGAGGAGACGGGCACGCCCAACATTCCCGGCGCCCTCGCGCTGGCCGCCACGCTCTACCTGATGGGCCGCATCGGGATGGACGTGATCGAAGAGGACGAGCGCGACCTGACGCAGTACGCGCTGGAGCGCTTCATGGAGGTGCCCACGATGCACATCTACGGCTCGCACCGCCTCGAAGTGGCCGACCGCATTGGCGTCATCACGTTCAACCTGTCCGAGCTGCCGCACGGCCTCGTGGCCGCCGCGCTGAACGACTACTTCGGCATCGCCATGCGCAACCAGTGCTTCTGCGCGCAGCCCTTCGTGCGCCAACTGCTCGGCGTGGCGGGCGAAGACGGCGTGGCGCCCGACTCGTGCATCGAGCCCGGCAACCAGCGCCTCGTCAACGGCATGGTGCGCGCCTCCTTCGGCCTTTATAACACGCGCACCGACGTCGATAAAGCGGTGGAGGCCCTCACGCACATCGCCGAGCATCCGGACGAGTATCAGTCGAAGTACAAGCCGATCCTCGACGGCAGCGGCGACTGGCGGCACACGAGCTTCTCGTTCGCGGCCGACGACGCCTTCAACCTGGAGGCGGAGATCGACGCGTGGCTCGATCGCGCCCGTGCCTGAGCCGAACGGCTTCCCGACTCCTCCGTGCCCCCTGACGATGCCGACGCCCACGACTGCGGCGCTGCTCCTGCTCCTGGCAACGAGTGCCGGCGGCGACCTCGACGATGAGGCGCTGGCCCGTCGCATCAAAGACGGCGATCGGGCGGCCTTCGAGACGTTCTTTCGTCGCCACCACGCCGCCCTTTTCCGCTACCTCAAGCGGCGCGGCTGCCCGGACGACGTGGCCGAGGACATTATCCAGAACGCGTTCGTCTACATCTGGCAGCGGCGCGACCAGATCAACCCCAACAAGTCGCTGCGCGGCTATCTCTTCACGATTGGCTACTCGCGGATGCTCAACCACATCCGCGACACGCGCAAGTTCGACGTCGAGGTCGACCCCGACGAGCAGGCCGCCTCTGCAGCGCCGGATGCCGAGGCCGAGTACGCACTGCTGCAGGAGCAGCTCCAGGCCGCCATCGGCGAACTCCCCGAGCGGCGGCGGGCCGTCTTTGAGCTCTGCTTTATGGAGGATCTCACGTACCGCGAGGCCGCTGACGTCTTAGGCATCGCGCGGAAGACCGTCGAGAATCACATGCGCCTCGCTTTGCAGGACATCCGGGAGGCGCTGGCCGCCTTCGAGCCGTAAACGGCTGATTTATCATCTCTTCACGGAGTGGAGTTAGGGGGATCCAGGGGCTTTCGGTGTAGGGAGTGTGCACACCCTCCTTGCCGTCTACCAAGGAGCGGCCACTCGTTTCTCGCTCCATCCGACATCCTCCGTCCTGCTATGATGCGCATTTCCCTGCTCCTCGCCGTAAGCCTCCTGGGACTCGCGGGATGCAGCGCGGCACCGCCCTCCGCCTCCGACGAAGCGCCTGACGACGCGCCGGCCGACCGCTACGAGATGGCCGCGGCGTACTCGGCCGCTCATCGCGGCAACGCCGTACTCGTCTGGAAAGCCGGCACGCTCGTCCTGGAGCGCTACCAGAACGGATACGACGCCGATGCGCCGCACCTGCTCGCCAGTGGCACGAAAACCTTCAGCGGCGTGATGGCCTACGCGGCCGCTTCCGATGGCCTCTTCGCGCTCGACGACCCGGTGGCCGAGCACCTCCCTGCGTGGCAGGACGACCCGCAGAAAGCCGAGATCACCATCCGCCAACTGCTGCACCTGACGAGCGGCCTCGATCCCGGCGCGTCGGGCAGTGCGCCCTCGTTCGAGGACGCTGTGCACGCCAGCATGATCGAGCCGCCCGGTACGCAGTTCCGCTACGGCCCGACCGCGTTTCAGGTGTTGGGCGCCGTCCTCCAGCATGCACTCGACGGTGAGGATCCGGTCGACTACCTGACCCGCCGCGTCCTGGCCCCCATCGGCGCCGCGGTGGGCGGATGGAGCTACGTCGACGAGCGCGACCCGCAGCTCGCGGGCGGCGCCCGGATGACAGCGCGCAACTGGCTTCGCTTCGGCCGGATGCTTCTGAGCGACGGGCGCTGGAAGGGCGAGCCCGTGCTGCCGTCCGGCTTGCTCGACGCGCTGACGGCCCCCACGCCGGCCAGTCCGGGGTATGGCCTCACCGTCTGGCTCAACGCCGCCGTCGACACGAGCCATGCCTTTTTCGAGGGCGCCCCGCCGTCCGTCCATCCCGACGGGCCAAGCGGCATGATTTACGCCGACGGACCGAACGATCTCTTCATGGCCGCCGGCCTTTTCAACCAGCGGCTCTACGTGATCCCCTCCGAGCAGATGGTCGTCGTCCGCTTTGGCCGGGCCGATGCGACGTGGAGCGACGCGGCGTTTCTGGCGCGGCTGCTCGACGGCCGGGCGTACGATCCGCCGCCACGCGCCCGAGTGTCGATGGCCAAACGCGTGACGCTGCTCACGAACCTTCGCATGCAGCAGCTCGACACCGAGCTGACGCTCGCCGACGGGCAAGAGACCGCCCTGCACCCCGTCGTGGAGCGGCGGTTTCGGGCGCTTGCAAAGCTTCAGGCCGAGCGCGCGCAGATGGAAGAGCCCCTCGGCTTTCGCGAAAAGCGCCGGTTGGCCCGTCGCCTGCGCGCCATTCAGCGCGAGGCCGACCAGGCTATCGAGGCCGAACTGACGCCCGAGCAGGTCGCGGCGTACCGTGATTTCCGGGTTGAACAGCGCAATCAGTGGCTCGAAACCCGCCGCCAGCGCCGCTGAGGGCCGACTGTCTAAAAATTTGCGAGCCCCCTTGGGGGCCCCCCGGGACTGGCGTGTAGAGAAGGTGAGCGAGGGCAACAACCCCCTTCTCGCTCTCACACGCATACTCATGAATCAATAATATTGAACCCATGCGATACAGAATGAATCATTATTGGATACCGGGTGTTGCCGCGCTGGCGCTCATGCTCACGCTGGCCGCGTGCGACACGACGAACGTCGAACCCGAACTCAGTGAAGAAGAGGCTGAAGCCGTCGCCGAGGTGATGGCCGACGCGCTCTCCGACCAGTCCGACGGCATGATGGCCGGCCTGCACGACCTCACGGCTTCAGTCAGCCGCGACGGGCTCTCCTACGACACCAGCGCCTCGAAGAACGAGGGGCGTCCCTGGCGCGGCGGCCAACGCGACTACTCCGCGACATACGATCCCGAGACGGGCGAGCACGTCATCCAGTACCGCCGCGAGGTCGACCGGCCGAACTTCTTCAAGAAGGTGGGCGTCAACCTCACATACGTCTTCGAAGACGTGGACGGCAACTCCCTCGCCTTCCCGCGGCGCGAGTACGACGCCATCGCGACCATCACCTTCGACGGGCGGCGCACCGGCGAAACCAACATCACGCGGCCGCGCGCCAGCCTGGCCTCCACGCTCGACCGCGATGCGCAGTGGGTGCTCAGCGGCCTCGAAGACGGCACGCCCACGATGTCGCTGAATGGCACGCAGACGCACGTTGGCACGCAGCGCGTCGACCGCGGCGGATCGGTCACGACGCGTGAGTACTCGATGCGCCTCAACGTCGTGGACGTGTCGATCCGGAAGCCGACCGATGACGACGAGCCGCTGGAGGAGCGCATCTCGGGCACGCTCGAATACCAGGCGACCGTGAAGCTCACCATCGACGGCGAGGAACGCGAGAACGCGTACCGCGGTACCGTCGAGCTCGACGGCGCGGGGGCGGCCCGGCTGCGCCTGATGGGCTTCCGCAACCCGTTCTTCATCAACCTAGCAAACGGTGATGTGGACGATGCGTAAACGATGCACCGACCGGGTGCGTCCCTGCACCTGATCCCGTACCGACCCGCACGGCGCTGGGGCCGGAGCCGCTGATGGCTCGCGGCCGCAGCGCATCGTGCGTTTTCTTCACCACACGACGACGAGCCATGGCCGGCCCCTCCTCTCCCAACGACGAACGCAACCGCCGACTGGCCCAGCGGATTGGGGTGCTGCGTGATCAGGGCCGATCGCTGGACGAGGTAGACCTCTCCGAGGACGAGGTCGTCCGCGTGCTGCTGGCGTGGCGCGCGGAGCAGGACGTGTCGCCCTCGTCGGCGCAGTCGGAGCGCCTCTGGGCGGCCATCGAGGCGGAGACGCAGCCCACGGCAGCTCCCGCCGAGCCGGAGCGAAAACCGGCGACGGTCTTCGCCCTGCCGTCCGTGCTACGATGGGTGGGAGCGGCCGCCCTCGTACTCGCTGGCGTGCTCGCGTGGTTCGTCCTGCGGGATGCGCCCGAGCCCGTGCAGGTGGCTGCGGCGAGCGACGCCATCGAGACGTACACCGCGCCCGACGGCTCCACGATTCGGCTCCGGCCCCACTCGCAGCTCTACCGCGTGCCGGCCGACGACGAGCGGCGGTACCGACTCACGGGTGAGGCGCTCTTCACCGTGACGCCGCGCGTGGAGGCTCCCTTCATCGTCGAGGCCGGCGCGCTGCGCGTGCAGGTGCTGGGCACCACCTTCAACGTGCGCACCTGGGGCCGTCCATCCGTCTTCCTGCAAGAGGGCGCCGTCCAGCTCGCGCGGGCCGACGCGGACGCGTCCGTGCAGCTCGCGCCCGGCCAGCAGAGCGGGCTGACGGCGGAGGGGACGCTCGCAGCGCCCGCGGCGTCAGACAGCGTCGAGGCCCTCGACTGGCTCAACGACGAGATGGTCTTCGCGGCGCGGCCGGCGGCGTCTGTCGTCGACGAAATCGAACAGCACTTCGGGATTGCGATCGAGCTGCCCGAGGCGGTGCAGGAGGAAACCCTCTCGGGCCGCATCGTCCTCGCGGAGCGCGCGCAGAGCCTTGCCGATTTGGGCATGGTACTTGGCGGGCACTTTGAGCGCATGGATGGGCAGACGTACCGATTCATTCCGGAGGAAGCGCTGTGACCGCACCTGAGGACACGACCGGCCGTGTGGCGAAGGAAGGGACAGCCCGGTGGAGGCACTTCGTGCACGGGCTCGGCATCGGGCTATTGATGGCGGGGCTGATCGCCCTCACCGCGCGGCCCGCGTCTGCGCAGGACGAGGGCACGCCGATCCGCGCGGCACTGGCCGGCGTGCAGCAGGCGACGGGGTACCACTTCCTCTACCGCGACGCGCTGATTGCCGGCCGCACCGTTTCGCTCCCGGCCGGCACCGACCCGCTGGCCGCGCTCGTGGATGCGCTGCGGGCCCAGGGTCTCACCGTGCGCGTCGACTCGGCGCGGCGCCAGGTGCTGATCGCAGGCGCCCCGGCAGATGCCCCGTCCGGTGTGCTCAAGGGGCAGGTCGTGGACGATGCGACGGGCGCTCGCCTGCCGTACGCGACGGTGACGTGGCAGGCCGGCGGCGCACAGCGCGGCGTGGCGGCCAACGATGCGGGCGTCTTTCGCCTCCCGCTGGAGGACCTCGACGGCGGGCGCGACACCCTGACACTCCGCGTCTCCTACGTGGGCTATCGCCTCGAACAGGTGGAGGTCGACCTGCAGGCCCCGCCTGGCGAGCTCGCCGTCCGGCTCATGCCGCAGCCCGCCGAGGCGCCCGAAGTGGTGGTGAGCGGCAGCCTGCACCGCTCCGACATCGATACGACCTGGCAGGCGCTCGTCCGGCCCGGCCTCACGACGCCCTTCGGCGAGGCCAGCATCATCCGGGCATTGCAGCCGCTTCCCGCCGTCTCCCTGACGGGGGCACTCTCGAACGGGCTCAACGTGCGCGGCAGCCGCTCGGACGGCTTCCTCGTGCTGCTCGACGGCATGCCGATCTACAACCAGTCACACCTCTTCGGGACGTTCGACGCCTTCAACGCCGAGGCGCTTCAGCGCGTCGGCTTCTTCTACGACGTGGCGCCGGCCGACCTGCCCGCCCCGCCCGGCGGGACGCTGTCGTTCATGACGCGCACCGGGGCGCAGACCGGCGTGCAGGCGTCGGTCGGTGTTAGCAACACGGCCCTCCGCGGCACCGTCGAGGGGCCCCTCGGCGGCGGGCGGGGGAGCGTGCTCGTCGCTGGCCGCCACTCGTACCTGAACGCGGTATCGTGGCTCGGCAGCGAGACGCTGATCGCACAGGGGCTGGGCCTCGATCCGAACACGAGTCCACTTCCCGGACAGGCCGTCGAGCTGGAGGATCGCATCCTGCGTGCCGACGCGCCCTCGGCCCGCTTTTACGACCTCCACAGCAAGGTGTACTACGAGACGCCCGCGGGCCGACGGTTCACGCTGGGGGCTTACCTGGGCGGCGATCGCACGCAGCAGACCGGCGAGCGGCTCATGGTGGACCCCGACGCGGCGCGGCTGCGGGATCGCTTCGTGGCGCATCCGGTCGAGACGCGCAACCGGTGGGGCAACGAGGCCGCCAGCCTCAGCGTGCAGCAGGCCTGGGGCGACCGGGCATTCAGCCGCACGCTCCTCGCGGTGAGCCGCTACCACAGCACCTTCCGCAAGGATGACTTCGTGTACACCCGAGGCGAGCGCCCAGCCGATGGGCTCCGCCACTTCGTCGCGCCGTTCGACCATCAGAACGAACTCGTCGAGTGGAAGCTGGAGCAGCAGGTCGACGTCGCCCCGGCGCGTCCGGGACTGTGGACGCTCGGCGGCACGGTGCACGGCTACCTCATCGACTACACGGAGACGTCGGCGCTGCGGCCGGACTTCGCTGAGACGCGGCGAAGCCTGCTCGTCGACCTCTTCGCACAGTACGACTGGACGCAGGCGTCGTGGGCGGACGTCCACCTCGGCCTGCGTACGCACTACTTCACCCTCGACGGGTACGCGCGCCTCTCGCCCCGCCTCAAGGTGCAGCTCTTCCCAGAGGCCCCCGCCTCGCTGCGGCTCGGGTACAGCCGGAACCACCAGTTCGTCCACCGCCTCAGCCTGCCGACCACGAGCAGCGCGGACGTGTGGATCACGAGCAACGCGGACCAGGCCCCCGGCCGCGCCGACAATCTATCGGTGGGACTGTCGCTCCGCCCGGCTGCGACGACCACGCTTCAGGCTGATGCGTACGTAAAAACCTACGACAACGTGTGGCAGCACGAGACAATCACGGCGTTGCGCCGGACGGACACGAGCGTCCTCTTCGCTCCGTGGACCACGACCAACCAAGCGTTCGCGCGGGGCCTGGAGCTGATTCACCAGCAGCAGTGGGGGCCAGTCCGGTGGACGAACAGCTACGCGCTCTCGAAGGTCGAGCTGCAGAATGGCCAACTGAACGACGGCGTCCGTTTCCCGGCGGACTGGGACCGGCGCCACCAGTTCACGACGCAGGGGCAGGTGACGCTGGGCCCGTGGACGGCAGCCCTCACCGGGCTCTACGCGACGGGCACGCCGAACCCGTGGGCACAGTGGGTCGACGCCGAGCCGGAGCGCCTTGACGCGTACCATCGGCTGGACGCGACGCTGCAGTACCGGCGCACCGTCGCCGGCGTGACGCTGGAGGCGACGGCGTCCGTCTTCAACGTGTACAACCGCGCGAACTCGTGGTATCGCGACCCCGTGGCCGTACTGGCGCGCCAGGGCCCGCGCCGGCGCATCAGCTTCCGCATCGTCGACGTGTACGACTTCGGCCTTCAGCCGGCCTTTAACGTGAGCGTACGGTTCTGAGTGATGCACCTCCGGCCAGCACTTGAGGGCGGCGACGCCGTGGTGACTGGGCCGATGCACGAGCGGCGCTCGGGGGCGTCCTCATCACCATGCTCATCTACCTGGGCCTGATGCCTTATCAGTTCTGGACAATGCGGAGCGTGCAGGTGGGCTCGGTCCTGGAGGTAACGCTGCTCTCGCTCGGGCTGGGGTATCAGTATAACGTCCTGCAGAAGCAGCGCGAGCGCATGCGGCTGCGCATCGCCAGCGACCTGCATGATGACATCGGGAGCGGCCTCACCCAGATCTCGCTGTACAGCGAACTCGCGCGCCGCCATTCGGGGGGAACAACCCGAGACTGGAACGAAAAGATCGGCACGCTCGCGCGGGGCCTGTCGAGCGCATGCAGGATATGGTCTGGGCCATCAAGCCGGAGCAAGAAACCTGGGAGGGGTTGGAACTGCGCATGAAGGACTTCGCCACCGGACCCCTTGCGCCCAAAGAGATTACGTTCGACATGCAGGGCCAGAACCGCGACGTCGCGCTGCACCTCCAGGGGCAGGTCGTGCCACAGATCGCAGATTTCGCGGAAGACCTTCTGGCCCTCCGGATCGTCGGACACAGCGCTGGGCGCAGGGCCGGTCAGGACAAGGCGCGCCGTTTCGAGACGCACCCGGTCCGTCTCGGACATGTCACGATCCGGCGCGAGTGATTCCGCCTTCAACCGGGCAAAGCCCTGGAGCAATGGCGCGAAGCCCTCCAGCCGATCCCACCGCGACACCTGCGTTACGATGGGGCGAAAGAGCAGTCCGAAGTCGTCGGGCTGGGTGGCGGCGTCTCCTCGTCGAGTCCGATGTGGCACCGCCAGATGGCCGGGACGTCGAGCTCGTCGGCGAGGAAAGCGCCCACCCCGGCGGGTTGCGGGTCGTGCACGATGAGAATGTCGTTGGGCCCGATGTGATCTCTGAACGCATCGGCCAGGCGGCGGCTCGCCGCGGCGTAGAGGTCGCGGTCGTCATGGCTGATGTGCGGATCGCCCGACGCGCGCAGCAGCGTCACGACCTTCGGCAGCATCTCAGCGACGCTGCCGCCCTGGGCCGTGGAGTTAACCATCCACACCGTGCTCTTGTAATACCACCCC
>CAYFRX010000043.1:0-6425 GCA_964345515.1 uncultured Rhodothermales bacterium | reverse complement strand
ACCGTGCTCTTGTAATACCACCCCTGGCTTATCCAGCTCGCCGACATCGAACCCCGGCGGGCTGGTTCTGTGTTGGATCACAGCGTTGAATACCCAACATGTACTCATCACCTGCATGACGCTCCCGAAACATGTCCAGCTCTGCGAGGTCGGCCCGCGCGATGGGTTTCAGTTCGAAGACACGCCGATCCCCACCGGCCGGAAGCTAGAGATCATTACCGCACTCGCCGACGCCGGGCTGCCGCGCATCCAGGTCACCTCGTTCGTGCATTCGAAGTGGGTGCCGCAGATGGCCGACGCGGAGGACGTGGTGGCCGGTCTTCCTGAGCGAGGCGACGTCGTGTACAGCGGCCTCGCGCTCAACCTGAAAGGGCTGGAGCGCGCGCGGGCCGCCGGGCTTTCACACGTCGACCTGTCGATCGCGACGAACGACCGGCACAGCCGCGCCAACGCCAACATGACGGTGGACGAGGCCGTCGAGCAGGCCGAGGCCATGGTCGAGTACGCCCACGCTCACGGCCTGCAGGCGCAGATGGGATTGCAGACCGTCTTCGGCTATGTCGCACCAGGCGACACGCCGCTCGACCGGGTGTGTGCTCTGGCCGAGCGCTTCGCGGCGAGGGGCATCGAGTCCCTCTCGCTGGCCGACACGACCGGGATGGCCAACCCGGCGATGATCCGCGAGTGCGTGGAGGCCGTGCAGACCGTCATCGGCGACGTGCCGCTCGTGCTGCACCTGCACGACACGCGCGGGCTCGGCCTCGCCAACGTGATGGCTGCCCTCGAAGGCGGCGTCAGGCGGTTCGACACGGCCCTCGCCGGGATGGGCGGCTGCCCGTTCGTGCCGGGCGCGGCGGGTAACATCGCCACGGAGGATACGGCGTATCTGCTGCGCGAGCTCGGCATCGGCACGGGCGTGGACATCCACGCGGTAGCTGAGGCCGCCCGGCGCATCGCGTCGTTCCTGGACGCCTCCTTTCCCGGGAAGCTGCATCAGCTCGTTGACCGGCAGCATGAGCAAGCGCGCATCTGAGCGCCGGTCAGCCGATACTGAATAGCGAGGGCAGAAAGCGCAGGTGGCCCTCTTCCTCCAACACCACGACGAACGACACGCCGAGCCGGTGGCAGGCCAGGTCGTACGCCGCATCGAAGGCTGCCGTCCGCTCGCGCTCAGATCCAGTGAGGAATATGCCCTTCGGTACGCGCACGCCCTCCTGGACGCGACCTGGCATCGTCATGGTAGCAGCCAGCTCATCGCGGCGGGTGATGCGAGGGGGGAAGCTCATAGCGGGAACTCATGGCGTATGTACGTCAGGCGTTCAGTCCGCGACGTCCATCCGGTTCAGGTGCGCCTCGTGGTTGGGTTGGGCGCGCTGATAGGTGTCGGCCATGAGCGGCGAGGAGATGATGAAATCTGCTGAGGCGCGGTTGCACGCCACGGGAATGTTCCAGACGACGGCGATGCGCAGGAGCGCCTTCACGTCCGGGTCGTGCGGCTGCGGCTGCAGCGGATCCCAGAAGAAGATCATGATTGTCGGGCAATCGGTGTCGAGGAGGGCATGCTGAGAATACATGGCTCTCTACTTGAAGCAGGGCGCCTCCTGTTTCCCATTTTGCCCTGCACGAGGACCCGATGCCGTGCGCGCAAGCGCTTCGTTGGCAGAAGCTTAATCCGAGGCGAAAGGGGCGGGGTCCAGATCACGAGGCGTGGTGTTCGGTGAGGCGAGCAACGGTTTGGGCGCCACGCGTGAATGCGGCGTGAATGCAGCGTGAATCATGACGACAGAAAGCGCTTACGACGTGGGCAGGGCCGAACCCCCTCCCGGCGGGCGGGATTGGAGCGACTGCATCGCCACCGTCTGAGGCGCCGCGAGACCCCCGCGCAGGCACCGGGCGGCCTGTACTCATGAACTGGAGGGCGTATTATGAACCGAAGCATTGCAGCGAATCAAGACCAATCGAAACCTCCCGAATCGAAACCCACGATCTACGACGTCGCCGACCAGGCGGGCGTAGCGATCTCGACCGTGTCGCGGGTGCTCAACGACTCGCATGAGGTGGCCGACGCGACCCGCCAGAAAGTGCGCGATGCCGTCGAGGCGCTCCAGTTTCGGCCCAACCGCACGGCGAAGTCGCTGGCGCAGCAGTCCACCCGGACGCTTGCTGTGGCGGTGCCCACGTTCACGACGCCCTTCCATAATGAGCTGCTGAAGGGTGTGCGCAGCCGGCTCAAAGACGTCGACATCGACCTCCTGCTCTGCGATCTGAAGTGGGCGGCGCCCGAAGCAACGCTCACGAACTTCCTCGACCGCGGGGCGATGGACGGCCTGCTCGTCGCTGGCCTGCCGGTCAACGAGCCCATCGGCGCGGAGCTGCGCAAGCTCGGCGCTCCGGTTATCCTGGTCGGCAGTCAGTGGAACCAACTCGACTCGTTCTATTGGGACGAGACGGCCGGCGTGCGCTTGGCCGTCAGGCACCTGATCGATCGGGGCCACGAGCGGATCGGCATGATCACCACGCACGTCGAGGGGGCGGTGTCTCGGGCGCGGGTCCGCGGCTATCGCGAGACGCTTACCGAGGCCGGGCTGGCGGTCCGCAACGAATGGGTCGCAACCGGGAGCACCGAGAAACACGCGGGCTTCAGCGAGGAGGCCGGCCACGAGGCCATGCAGAAATTGCTGGGCACCGATCCGGGCGTGACGGCTGTCTTCGCCAGCAGCGACGTGCAGGCCATCGGGGCCTGGCAGGCCATCCGGCAGGCCGGCCTGGAGGTGCCCGGCGACATCGCCCTCGTCGGCTACGATGACATCAAGGTCAGCCGCTTCATTGGGCTCTCCAGCGTGGCGCAAAATATGCACGACATCGGAGAAGAGGCGACGGATCTGTTACTTCGCCGCCTCAATGCCAACAAACAGCCCGAAAACTTTTCTCAACGTGTGGTGCCCGAGCTAGTCGTTCGGACATCGAGCTGATACCAAATCCGCTTGCGGGATGTGCCTGCGTCAGTCGCCTTCGGCTCGTGTAGGTATGGATGGGTGGTCGCTCGGAGGTATGAACGTGGAGCCGTCCACCCCGTCATCCCCCCGATCGGGCCGGTGCCCGGCTTGATCGGGCATCGGGGGCAGGCTCTTCGTCCGTCTAACCACCAACGACGTAGCCGGAGCTGGTATGAGTCCGATCCTTTCTCACCCGCTGCTGTCTTTTACCATGCCGCTCACCTGCGAAGCGATCATCTTTGACCTCGACGGCGTGCTCGTCGACTCCAACGCGATCTCCGAGCGCCACTGGCAGCGATGGGCCGAGGAGCAGGGCGTCGCGTACGAGAAGATTGCGACGTCCCATCACGGGCGCCCGACGGCTGAAATCATCCGCGAGGTCGCGCCACATCTTGACGCCGAGGCCGAGGCCGAGCGGAAGGAGGGGCGCGAAGCCACCGACACGGAGGGCCTCCGCGCGTTCGAGGGGGCGTCGGCCCTCATCCAGGGGCTGCCCGAGGGGCGGTGGGCGATCGCCACGAGCGGGCGGCATCGCACGGCGACGATCCGGCTGGAGCACACCGGCCTGCCGCAGCCGGAGACGCTCGTGACGGCCGACGACGTGGCGCAGGGGAAGCCGGCCCCCGACCCGTATCTCCTGGCCGCCGAACGGCTGGACATGGACCCGCAGCGGTGCGTCGTGTTCGAAGATGCCCCGGCCGGCGTGGAGGCGGCTCAGCGCGCCGGCGCCCAGGTCGTGGCCGTGGCCTCGACTAACTCCCCCGACGCGCTCGGTGCCGCGGAGGTCGTGGTCCCACGCCTAACCGACGTGCGGGTGGAAAGCGAAAACGGCGCGTTGCGTATCCGGTGGGCGGAGGAGGCCGTTTGACCAACAACTTTACAATCAAAGATGGACCGCTTCGCGTTCGCTCGAAGCTATAACGGCCGCAGAAGGACCCGTTGGCGCGCAACTTCCGTCTGAGTGCATTACGGCAACGGGCAGCGCTCTGGTATTTTTCATTCCGATCCGTGTCCATGTTGGATCTGTTGCTGAAACCCATTCGCCGAGCGGTTGAAGGCGTGGGGTGGGCCATGGCGCGGCTCGGATTGATCAACCGGGAGCGCGCCCGGCGAGTGGCGGACTTGGCGTGGCCGCGGATCGTGACCGGCGTGGCGCGGATGTCCAAGTCGACGGCCGACGTGGCGATGGTCGGCATGGCGCTCGGCGCCTCCGCCATCGCGGGCGTCGGGTACGCGACCCCGTTCTGGGCGCTGGCGTTTACGTTTGGGGGCGGCGTGGCCGGCGGGACGATCAGTCTCGTGTCGCAGCGGTACGGCGCCGGGCAGCGCGATGCGACCAGCATGGCCGTCAAGGTGAGCGCGCTCTTTGCGCTGGTGGTCACCGTTCCGCTCGTCGCCCTGTTCTGGGCGGTCCCCGAGCCGCTCATTCGGCTGATCGGGGCCGGGGAGGACGCCATCGCGTACGGCGCGCGCTACCTGCGCATTGTCAGCTTGGCGATGCCGTTCGCCGCGCTCAACCTGGTTGGCAGCCGGACGCTCGTCGGCGCCAATGATGCCTGGACGCCGATGGTCGTGCGGGCCGGTGGTGCCGTAGTCAATGTGGCGCTCAACGCGTTGCTCATCTTCGTCTTCGACCTCGGCGTGGTTGGTGCGGCCATCGGGACGGTGGCAGCCAACATGGCCGGCACGGGCGCCTTCGCGTGGGGGCTGGTGAAGGGCCGGTTGCCGGGGGTTGGGGACCTGCCGGTTCGCCTCGACTGGTCCGCGCCCCACTGGAGTCCGAGCACGGCACGGCACCTCACTGAGATCGCCACGCCGCTTGCACTGACTAGCCTCGTCCAGAACGGAAGTCAGTTTCCCCTCTTGGCTATCGTCGGACTCTTTGGGCCAGACGTGGTGGCTGCGTTTGTCATTGCGCTGCGCGTCCGCGATCTCATGAATACGCCGGGGTGGGGCTTCGGGCTGGCGTCCAGCAGTCTCGTCGGCCAGTCGCTGGGCCAGGGCCACGAGCAGGAGGCCGGCGCCTACGCGCACGACACGCTCCGCTTTTCGGTCGCCGTGTATGCGCTCGTGGCCCTCTCCGTGTTCGCCGGGGCGCATCCGATCAGCCAGCTGTTCGTGCGCGACGCCGCCGTCGCGCCGATTGCAGCGGCCCTCATCCGCGCGGCCTGCGTGGCCGTGGTGCTGTGGGGCGTGATGAACGGCGCGATGGGTCCGCTCCGGGCGAGCGGCGACACCCGCTGGCCGCTGTACGGGCAGATGCTGGGCCTCTTCGCATTCGCCCTTCCCGCCGCATATCTGGGTGCCGTGACGTCGCTCGGGCTGGTCGGGCTCTACCTCGCCCTCCTCTTCGAAACGGGCGTCCCGGCTGCCGTCACCTACGCCCGCTTCCGGAGCGAGCGATGGAAGCTCGTGAGCCGCAACTACCGGCCGGCCGTGAGCGACGCATAGCACGTGGCCGACGCCCGCTGTCGAGGGGCGGCGACCGGGGCCATCGAGCGCGTCAATGGCTATAGATCGCGGATCACGCGGATCAGGTCGAGCGCGGTGATGATGCCGACGAGTTGCTTTTTGCGCGTGACGAGGACGCGGTGGATGCGGCCTTTCAGCATCGTGTCGGCCACGGTCTGCAGGGGCGTGTCCTCGCTGACGTCGAACACCATCGGGGTCATGAGATCATCCACGGTCGTGCCGCCCCACTCGTGCTCGCGGAACGTCTGCATGTCCTCCGCGGAGTACTCGCTGTCCAGCCCGAGGTGATATTGCTTGTGCGGTTGGGGGCGCGGCAGCGACTCGCCCGGCAGGCTGCTGTACTGCGTGATGTCGCTCATCGAAACGACCCCCACGAGGCCGCCGTCGTCGTCGGTCACGGGGGCGCCGGAGATGTCGTATTCCATGAAGAAGTCGGCCAGCTGCTCGGTCGACCACGACGGATGGGCCGTCATCACATCTTCTGTCATCACGTCGCGAGCCGTAAGGTCCTTAAGCGAAGTTGTCGTAGCCATGGTAGGCAGGTGGATTGATGATTGGGATGTAGCGTAAGCAGGATACCGTACTGTGGGATGACAGAGAAGGCAGGTCGTCTGTCTCTCCGTGTAGGTCAATCACAACATGTAGCGTAGGACGTTCCCCTACCGTCCTAAACGTGCCCAATACGTCGTCCGAATGGGCCTGTCGGTGTCGTTCGCCGAACGCGAATCGGATGCAGCGGGGCCCTTCGAGCAAAAGAACGTTGAATGGGCCCTGTTGAACGGTTTCAGTAGCGGACAGGCTCTGAAACCGGCCATCGGGGCGGGGAACCCCGACATCCCGCAGCAGGGAACGCATGCGATGCCGCATGGAACAGTTGCGTATGGTGCAAGCCTCCAGGGGCGCGACGATGAGCCGCGCCTATACCGCGCGGTCGACGGGCATCTGGAACGCGTGGAC
>CAYFRX010000042.1:13689-16355 GCA_964345515.1 uncultured Rhodothermales bacterium | reverse complement strand
CGGTGACGGCCAGCATCTCGGCGTGGGCCGTCGGGTCGTCGAGCGTCTCGACCATATTGTGCCCGCGCCCGACGACGCTGCCCTTATGCACAACGACGGCGCCCACGGGCACCTCGTCCTGCTCGAATGCGCGCTCGGCCTCACGGAGCGCCTTCTGCATCCAGCGGCGATCGCTATCCATCAACGACGACAGGCTCATGATCCGTTGGGCGATTCGTAGCGCGCGATCGGGAGCGTCATGCAGCGGGGGCCGCCACGGCCGCGCGACAGCTCGGTGCCGGCTAGCTGGATCGCCACCTTCTCGCCGGGTGTGAACGTGCTGTTCTTGTAGAACGAGAGGAAGCTCTCCGCCGACACGACACGGTAGCCGTGGTCGCGCAGCTGCGCGAAGGTGCGGCCGTTCCGCTCGTAGCCCAGCACCGCGCCGGGCGCTGGAGCGAACAGGTTGGCGCCGTCCGTCCACTGCTCGCGCTTCTGGCTGAGCAGGTCGTTGCCGCCGCACGGGATGAACGTGAGGTTTGGATCGAGCAGGTCGTGCAGCGCCTGCCTGAAGTTTGGGCGCATGTCGCTCACAAACGTGCCGGGCTCGGAACCGGGCTGCAGGTGGACGGCGTAGCCGAAGCTGGGCGCGTCGAGCAGGGGCGGGAAGGCCACGCACTCGCCCGGCGCCGCGAACGTGAACACCGTGTCGAGGTGCATGCTCGCGCGTTGCTTCGGCAGGTCGACGGCCAGCACGTGCTCGACGGGTGTGCGTTTGAACAGCTCGTGGGCTACGGCCATCACGCCGCCGAACGAGGTGCGCTCCGAGTGGCCGAGGAGCACGACCTCAGGGCTCGCCACGAGCAGGTCGCCGCCCTCGAACGTGACGCCCGGCGGCAGGGTGATGATCTTGTCGCGGTACGCCTCGAAGGCCGGATGGTGATTGAGTGTGATGTTGATGATGATGCTCTCTCGCGTGCGCGCTGCTGTGGCCGCGCAACTCATAATGACGTGATCGTGCACGACGGCGGCCAGATCGCGCGTGAACATGAGATTCGGGACGGGCTGCATCTGGATGGGCAGGGGCGACTCGCCGGTGAGCGCAAATCGGTGCAGCTCCTCCGGCGCGAGGCGCTTCAGGTCATCCTCCACGGCCTGCAGGTTTTTCTCCGGCAGGCTGCGGCACAGCTGGTCGATAAAGTCGAGCCGCGCATCTTCATGCTGGAAGACGTCGAGCAGCAACTCGCTGAGTTGCAGCACGGCGTCGTCGCGACCCACGATCTTGCAAAAGAGGTCGCACATCAACCGGTGTTCTTTCCGGGCGTGGCCGAGGAAGAGGATGTCGTCAAAGAGGAGCTCGGCGTGGTTCTCGGGCGAGATGAGCTCCATCTCGTGCCCGGGCGTGTGCACGATGACCTGCTTGAGCAGGTTGGCTTCCGAAGTGACGTTGAAGCCGGTCGCCGCGACGTGAGGCGGCGCCGGCGTATCGACAGCGGGCATGAAAGGCACAGACGATGACGAAGAAGGAGAAGCGAGAAGCGTTGGAGGCGGCTAGGCTTCGGGCGCCGGCGACCCGTTGATCAGGCGCACGGCGACGGCCACGATGAGCACGACCGCGAGCACCTTCAGCGCGAACGACAGCAGTGCCGTGCCGATGTCGATGAGCACGCCGAGCAGGCTGGCTCCAATCAGCACCAGCGTACCGATGATGATCCACCGCACAATCTTTTCGATATCCATGGCCGATCCAGTCTGGCAGAAAAGAAATCAATACAACTGGTACACCGTACGCTCCCTGCAGAGGGGCGTTTCCAGCGCTGCGGGGCTGTGGCGTCACGGCCACGCGTCGGCGTCGTAGCGCACCGCTTCCAGCACGAGCCCGCGTGCGTCCGCCGATGGGCCGGCTGCGCGGCGGTCCTGCGTCGTGAGGATCCGGGGCACATCGTCGACCGGACGCTTGTCGTGTCCCACCTCAATGAGCGTGCCGACGATTGCGCGCACCATGCCGTGCAAGAAGCGATCCGCGACGATCTCGAAGTGCCAGTCGCCCGGCCGCGCATCGCGCACCCACTTGGCTCGCACGACGCGACATACGCGGTTCTCGGTGTCGGACTGCGTGATGCAGAACGCACCGAAGTGCTGCTCGCCGATCAGGGCCTGGGCCGCTGCGTTCATCGGCTCAACGTCGGGCACGGGGCGGACGAAGGTGCGCGTGTACCGCTCCAGCGCGCCGGGCTGCGTGTTCACGTAGTAGTGGTAGCGACGCCACCGGGCATCGTAGCGCGCGTGGAACGTGGGACCGGCCGCCTGCACGCTGCGGACGGCGATGCCATCGGGGGTGAGCCCGTTCAACGAGCGCCGCAGCCGGTACGGGTCGAGCGCCTCCTCCACGTCGAGGTGGGCCACCTGCCCGCGCGCATGGACCCCCGCGTCGGTGCGGCCCGAGCCGGTGATGCGCAGCGTATCCGGCGGGGCATCCTCGCCGAGCACGGTCGCGAGCGCCTCCTCCAGCGCGCCCTGCACGGTCGGCACGTCGGGTTGGACCTGCCACCCGTGGAAGTCGGTCCCGTCGTATTCGATGAGCAAGCGGTAACGGGGCACACGAATGGCGATTGGCGAATGACGATTGGCGAATGGTATGTTACGCAAAGAAACAACTTCGACACTCGAAAATCGACACTCGAAAA
>CAYFRX010000042.1:0-13589 GCA_964345515.1 uncultured Rhodothermales bacterium | reverse complement strand
CAGGAGTAGGGGCCGCTAGTCGCGGAAGAGCGTGAACGACCGGCGATGGTAGGGCGTCGCGCCGTGCTTGGCCAGCGCCGCGTAGTGCGCTTTCGTCGGGTAGCCCACGTTCGAGTTCCAGCCGTACGCCGGGTGCTCGTCGTGGAGCCGGCGCATCATCGCGTCGCGCTCCGTCTTGGCGATGATGGAGGCCGCCGCGATCGACTGGCTGCTCGTGTCGCCCTTCACGATAGTCTCGTACGGCCAGGGCGAGTTCTTGAAGCACCGGTTGCCATCGACGAGCAGGAAGTCGGGGCTCGGCACGGCGTCCGACGCGGCGCGGCGCATCGCTTCCATGGCGGCCCACAGAATGTTCAGCTCATCGATCTCCTCCGGCGAGCAAATGCCCACGCTCACGCTGAGCGCCTCCGCCTCGATCTCCTCGCGCGCCTCCAGGCGCTTTTGCTCCGAGAGCGACTTGCTGTCACGAATGGCCGGGATCGACGCGGCGCGCGGCAGGATGACGGCGGCGGCCACCACCGGGCCGGCCAGGCACCCGCGCCCCGCCTCATCCAGGCCGGCGATGTACTGGTAGCCCCGGGTCCAGAGGCGGCGTTCGGCGTCGAGGAGCGATGGCATGCGAGCGAGCGGTCAAGCGAAGAAGTAGATGCTCGCATACGATAATGCTTGCGCTGGAGGGCATCAACCGCACTGTGGAGGGATGGACGGCTGGAGGTGTGGGCGTTTTCACGTTCATACGTCCACACCTCCACACGTTCGCACATCCAACCATCAATGACGGAAAAGGAGTTGGTGTCACGCATCATGCCCTCACGTCTCGTACTGGTCGGGCAGGTCATTTTCGTAGAGCACGACGTCGCCGGGGCGCAGGTAGCTTTTGAGGAAGTCCTGCGCGTCGAAGAACGTGGAAAACACCTTCAGCCGCTCGTCGGGAAAGCGGTGGGTACGGAGCCCCTCCTGAATCGGCGCCGTCTGCTCGTCGCCGATGAGCACGGCGAGATCTACGTCGCGCTGGGCGATGTATTCGCCGAGGCGGCGGTTCTCCTCCGCCTGCCGCTCGCCGAGCTCTACCATCCCCGGCGTCACGATGATGCGGCGCCCGCCGTTGAACGCGCTCAGGATGTCGACCGCGTTACGCGCGCCGATGGGATTCGAGTTGAACGCATCGTCGATCACCGTGACGGCGCCTTCCTGGCGCAGCGCGAGGCGGTGCTCGACGGGCTCGACGCGGCGGACCGCGTGCGCCATCTGACGAAGGCGGAGTCCCATTTCGCGCCCCACGGCCACGGCCAGCAGAATGTTGAGCACGTTGTGTTCGCCGAGGAGCTGCGTTTGGAACGTCGCCTCGGTGCCCGTGTCGTCGCGCACGACAAAGGAGGCGCCGCTTGCATCGTACTGAATGTTGTGGGCGGTGATGTCAGCATTGGGGTGGCCCTTGACGGAGACGCGCCACACGTCGCCCGTCGCGCGCCCGGTCATCGCGGCGGTGTACTCGTTATCGACGTTGAGTACGGCCGGGCCGCCCGTACGCATGTATTTGAGCAGGTCGCCCTTCTCGCGCGCGATGTTGTCGAGGGTGCCCATGGTCTCTAGGTGGGCGGGGCCGACGGTCGTCACCACGCCGATGTCGGGGGGAGCGATGCGACAGAGCTCTTCGATGTCGCCCCGATAGCGCATGCCCATCTCCAGCACGAGGACTTGGTGATCCGGCTTCAGCTTTTCGTTGACGACCAGACAGATACCCATTGGCGTGTTGTACGAGCTCGGCGTAGCGAGCACGTTGTACTTTTGTTTGAGCAGCTCGGCCAGGATGAATTTCGTGCTCGTCTTGCCGTAGGAACCAGTGATGCCGATCACGGTGAGATCGCGCCGTGCATCGAGCGTGGCGCGCGCCTGCCGCTTGAAGCCCTCCTGGATGGCGCGCTCGACGGGCATCATGGCGTAGGCGCCCAAGAGCACCCAGAGCGGGGCGCCGAGGTCGGCGAGGAAAAAGCCGAGCAGGTACCAGCCGAACCCGTGCAGGCCGCCGGCCTGCCAGCCCGCGATGCTGCCCGCGACGATGGGAAGCAGCGTGATGACGCCCGTCGCGCTTGCAAGGCGCGTCATGCGGGCCGTGAACGCGAGCGGCTTCTTCTCCCGGTCGCTCCGGTAGCGGCGCGACGAGATGAACGCGAACGTCCAGCCTCCGAGCAACCCAGCGGCGACCCAGAATGCGGGCAGCGCGCTAAACCCAACCGCGGCGCCGATTAGCAGGACGAGGCCCGCGAGATGGGAGCGCCCGACGAGCACCGACCGCATGTGATCGCGGAGCCACGCCCGATAGCGATCCGGCTTGTACGTTTCGAGCTGGAAGACGTGCAGGAAGAAGCGCGTCCGGCGCGTGGCACGCCAGCCCGCAAACAGCGTGGCGACGGAGGCAAGGACGTAGATGAGAGCCATGGCTCAGGAGGAGGGATGGAAGAGTCGAGGAACCGGGGAGATAAGGAGTCGAAGAGAGGGCAGCGTACCGTGAGGCATCGTCTCCTCGATTCACTGTTTCAACGATTCCGCTGTTTGCTGATCGTAAGGGTGATCGAGAAAGTGGCGCGTGGCGGCGATCACGGTGGTCGGGGCATCCAGGTGGCCGTAGTGCCCGGCACCGTCGAGTACGACGAGCCCCGCGTCGTCGATGGCCGTTTCGAGCGTTTCCATCTGCCGTCGCGAGACGGCCGTGTCCTCGTCGCCCCAAAAGAGGAGCGTCGGGACGGTAATTTCGTGCACGCGGTCGTCCACGTGGTGGTTTACCGTCTTCACGAAGGTCGCGCGCATCACGCCATCGAGCGCGTTGTAGTCGGACGACCCGAGCGCGCGCCACACGAGCGAGTGCCGAAGCCAATCCATCGCCGGATCGCGCAGGGGCTCGGGCAGCTGCTCGAACGGCGCCTTGAGCGTCTTCGCCACGCCGGCGCGCAGGCGCGTCGTCCACGACCGCTCTGGGGTGATGCCCGAGGGGCTGATCAGCACGAGCCGGTCGATGAGCGGCGCGTAGTCCGGCGAGCTGGCCATGTAGAGCGCGATCCGACCGCCGTTCGAGTGTCCGATGATCGTCACCGGCCCGCCGCCCACCCGCGCGTCGATGAACGCTTTCACGAGTGCCGCATGCTCCGGAACGCCCCACGGTTCGGGCGGAGGCGGAGAGTGGCCATGTCCGGGCAAGTCCACGTTGTAGACGCGGTACGCATCGGCCAACGCATCGGCCAGCGGGCGCATGAGCTGGGCGCTGCTTCCCCAGCCGTGCAACAGGAGCAGCGGCGCCCCGTCAGCGGGACCTGCCGTTTCGACATGAAGTGTATCTGGTCCGAAGGTTGCGGTAACCATGGGCAGAAGTTACATCCAACAATACGTGCATGCCACGCTGGGAAACCCTTCGAGGTAGCCCGTGTTACATGCTACTAGATCAACCGGCCTATCTCTGGTGCTACCAGCAGGCTACTTGGTGCTTTCCACCGTGTGGAAGCACCGGTCCGAAGCCAAAAGGCGTATGTCAAAGACGCCCGTCTTTACGATCGAGTTCGCGACGCCTTGCGCACTTTGTCGCGTCGCCTCCCTAGCCGGGGTCCCTTCAAGAACAATTCTTGAATACATCAGCTAGGACTTGTGGGTTACTGCGCATCTCGGTGACTTACGTACTGTCGCATACCGAGCGCTCGTCCATTCGGTCGAGACAGATCACGCAGCACAGCGCTTCGACGGTCGGTCCGTTAGCAACACCATGGGGCATTCGCACGCCCTCGCTTATGCGTTCGCAGCTGGTATCATGCTCAGCATACTTTGTGCCAGCTCAACCCACTACTCATCTTTTGAAGAATTATGTCTGATAAATCGTTTCGCCGTCTTTTAGAGCTCATCGGAGACAAAAAGTACGGCTTCATGCGGGAAATTCGTCCGGACCTGCCGAAGGACGATGATGACCCGTTCATGCCGCCGCCACTGATCCGCAAGTTCAACTTGCGCGATGGGGTGGTCATCGAGGGGTCCCTCAAGCCGGGCCGAAAAGGCGGTATGCAGGTCGGCTGGATCGACTCGGTGATGGGCATCTCGCCGCAGGATTGGTCCCAACTGAAAGCGTTTGACTCCGGTCAGATTATCTATCCGGAGGAGAAGCTGAATCTGATTACCGGCGCGGACGACATTTCGATGCGCGTCATTGACCTCGTGGCCCCGCTGGGAAAGGGACAGCGCGCGCTCGTCGTGTCGCCCCCGCGTGCCGGCAAAACCGTCATGCTGAAAGACATCGCGGCGGGCATCTCGCAGAACCACGACGAGGTTGAGCTCGTGGCGCTGCTCGTCGATGAGCGCCCCGAGGAGGTCACCGACTTCCGCCGGACCACCGACGCGAGGGTGTTCGCCTCGTCGAACGACCGGGGGGAAGATAACCACGTGCGCGTCTCGACACTCGCGCTCGAATACTCGAAGCGCCTCGTGGAGATGGGCAAGGACGTGGTCATGTTGCTCGACTCACTCACGCGACTCGGCCGCACGTTCAACCTGTTCGTCAACGGCAGTGGCAAGACGCTCTCGGGGGGGCTCGACGCCGAGGCGCTCAAGGTGCCGCGTCAGATCTTCGGGGCCGCTCGCAATGTGGAGAATGGTGGGTCGCTCACCATCATTGCCACGGCGCTCATCGAGACGGGCAGCCGGATGGACGACGTCATCTTCGAGGAGTTCAAAGGCACCGGTAACGCCGAGATCGTCCTCGACCGCGAGATGGCCGACAAGCGCATCTACCCGGCCGTCAACCTTCGCGAGAGCGGCACGCGCAACGAAGAGCGGCTCATCGGCGACAGCTTGAAGAAGTATCATCAGCTGTTCCGCGCCCTCAACTCGCGGCCGCCCGTCAAGGCGATGCAGGCGCTCCTGAAGCACCTACGCAACAGCCCCACCAACGCGCATCTGCTCAACGAGCTCGTGCCGGAATAAGCATTTCGGGTTCCGAGTTTTGGGTCCAGCGTTTTGGGTTTTGGTTCCGGGTTGGCCAGGATTGAACCTACAACCCACGCCCCGGTGCGCACAGACGTTACGAATCCGGGCCGTCGTATGTCTTGCAGACCCACATCCCTGCCTGACACCCGATTGGTCTTATGCCGTCATCGTCCACGTCCGGCTCCCCCTTCGCCAACCCCGATGCGTCGGAGGAGCCGCCGATCCGCTATCACACGCCCATCCACCAGTGGGACCCGTCGGATCAGCCGCGCGAGAAGCTGCAGCAGCACGGGGCGGAGGTGCTCTCGGACGCCGAGTGCGTCGCGCTCATCCTAGGCACCGGGACGCGCACGAGCGAGGGGCCCGTTTCGGCCGTCGAGCTCGGCCGGGCGCTGACGCGGGCGTACGGCTCGCTGCACGCCATCTCGATGCGCAGCCGGAAAGAGCTTATGCGCGTCGACGGCATCGGTCCGGCCAAGGCCGCGAAGCTGATGGCAGCGTTCGAGATCGGGCGGCGCGTGGAGTCGCAACAGGCCGGCGAGCGGGTGCAGGTGGGCGGCCCAGAGGACGTGGCCGCCGTCTACGGCCCGCTCATGCGGGATCTGGAGCAGGAGATCTTCAAGGTCGTGATGCTCAACACGGCCAACGTCATCATCGGCGACTACACGACGAGCGAAGGCGGGCTGGCCGCCAGCATCGTGGAGCCGCGCGCCGTGTTCAAGCAGGCCATCCTCGACAATGCGGCCGCCGTCATCTGTCTGCACAACCATCCGTCCGGCAATCCTGAGCCGAGCCGTGAGGACATCCGCATCACGCGGCAGCTCGTAGAAGCAGGCCAGCTGATGGGCATCCCGGTGCACGACCACCTCATCATCGCGGGGCGTCAGCACACGTCTCTCGCCGAGCGCGGCGTGATGGGGTAGGCGGCGCCTGGACGCGCCCGCTCCGGCTGTCCCCGACGCCCCATCCTCCGCCAGCTCATGGAAACGGGACCATCCATCAGGTGGGATCGTAATCGTCGTTCCGTAACCGGCGTCCGGGAGCACAGAGGGCACCTCGCACGAGAGCGCTCTGGATAATTCGAGGTATGAGGTGGAGGGGAGGCGTCCGAAACGGCATCACCGATTGCCAGGTACCACCCTGCATGTGCACCGCGCACCGACGGGCGAGTTGCTGCCTGGCTGACAAGATTGCACTCGGGGTCGTACAGCAACGAAGACATGAAGCACTGCAAAATGATGCGCCTCGCACGTGGGCCGTTCGTCTTGGTCTGCTTTATCTGGGTTCTGGCCGGTTGTGCCGCTCAGGACGGTCGAGAGGAAAGGACGGCCTCGTCTGCGCAGGATCCGCTCTTTCGGATGCTCTCGCCGGAGCAGACGCGCATTGATTTCCAAAACACCCTCTCCGAGCGACCAACCCCCCACCGCAACGAACTTACGTACGAGTACTTCTCGAACGGCGGGGGCGTCGCGGTCGGAGACCTCAACGGGGACGGCCTCGACGACGTCTATTTTACCGGGAATATGACGTACAACCGGTTGTATCTGAACCGGGGCAACATGGTCTTCGAGGACGTCACGGACGCTTCAGGCGTAGCCGGGCGAAAGAATACCTGGAAGACCGGCGTCAGTATGGCTGATGTCAATGGAGACGGCCGCCTCGACCTCTACGTCTGCTACTCGGGCGAGCTGCCGCTTGAGCGGCGCATCGACGAGCTCTACATCAACCAGGGGACCGACAGCAACGGGATTCCCCAGTTCCAGGAGCAGGCGAGTGCGTACGGGCTGGCACAGCCCCATTCGAGCAACCAGGGGTACTTCTTCGACGCCGACCGCGACGGCGACCTCGACCTGTTTTTGCTCACCCACAACGTGAAGACGACGGCGCGGCGGGACCCGGAAGGCACCCGGGAGCAGCTGATGAAGAATGACCCCGTGAACGGCGTCCGGTTCTACGAAAACCAAGGGGGGCGTTTCGAGGATGTCACGCGCACCGTAGGCATCCAGAGCTCCGCGCTGACGTACGGACTTGGGGCGGGCGTTTCCGACGTCAATAAAGACGGATGGATGGACCTGTACGTCGGCAACGACTACTCACCGCCCGACTACCTGTACGTCAACAACGGCGATGGCACGTTCACGAACGAGATCCAGTCCCGCACGGGGCACACCTCCCGCGCCTCCATGGGCGTCGACGTGGCGGACGTCAACAATGATGGATGGTCGGACATCATGGTCCTCGACATGCTCGCAGAGGACAACCGCAGGCAGAAGCTCCTCTTCATCCCCAACGACCGCGAACAGTTCAAAACGGAGCTGCGGGCCGGATTCCACTACCAATACATGCGCAACACGCTGCAGCTGAACAACGGGAACGGCACGTTCAGCGAGATCGGACAGCTGGCGGGCGTTTCCAACACAGACTGGAGCTGGACGCCCCTCATCGCCGATTACGACAACGACGGGCGCAAGGACTTGTTCGTGACGAATGGCATCCTGCACGATACCATCAACCGGGACTACATGCGATTCAAACGGGAGTACATCCGGAGCAGAAATTACGACTTGGAGCCCCGGGACATCGCGTTCCTGATGGAGCAGCTTCCGTCATCGCGGCTAGAAAACTACGCGTTCAGAAATGCAGAGCACCTGCAGTTCGACGACGTGTCTTCAGCCTGGGGACTGGGTCGGCCGCTGAAAAGCACGGGGGCGGCCTACTCGGATCTGGACAACGACGGCGACCTCGACCTGATCACCAACAACATCAACGAGCACGCTTACGTGTTCGAGAACCGCTCCCAGGATACACAGGACCACCGCTTCGTCCAGCTCGACCTGCGGGGCGAAGACGGCAACACATTCGGGATCGGCGCGAAGGTCACGCTCCACGCGGACGGGCAGACCCAGTACATCGAGCAGATGCCGATGCGCGGCTACCTGTCCAGCGTATCGCCCACCCTGCACTTCGGGCTCGGCTCCCAGGCCACGGTCGACTCGCTGCAGGTGCGGTGGCCGGATGGAACGGCGCAGACGCTCCGAAACGTAGAGGCAAACCAGCGCCTCACCGTCCATCAACGCGATGCATCTGCCCGTGAGACGCGATCGGCGCCCGACCAGCCCGTGTTCGAGGCGGTGGCGTCGCCCATCGACTTTGAGCACCGGATGGCCGGCACCATCGACGACTTTCGCCGACAGCCGCTCATGGTGAATCCGAAGTCCTTTTCAGGGCCGGCACTGGCCAAAGCCGACGTGAATGGCGATGGGCGCACCGACGTGTTTGCGGGCGGCGGGAGCAGCCAGGCCAGCACGCTGTACCTGCAGCAGCCCGATGGCGGATTTGCGGCTGCGGCCCAGCCCGCGCTCGACGCCGACAAGGAAAGCAACGATGTGGACGCCGTATTCTTCGACTACAACGGCGACGGCCACCTCGACCTGTACGTGGCCAGTGGAGGGTACGATTACTTCGCCCCCGAGGACGCGGCCCTGCAGGACCGGCTTTATGTCAACGACGGGACCGGGACGTTGGCCCGGAGCGAGCAGGCCCTGCCCGTGATGCGAACCAGCACGGGCGCCGTGGCAGCGACCGACATCAACGGCGATGGGGCGATCGATCTGTTCGTCGGCGGCCACGGTGTGCCTGGGCGGTATCCGGAGCGGCCTCGGAGCTACGTGCTGATCAACGACGGGCAGGGACGGTTCGAAGACCGAACCGCCGAGCGCGGCCCCGAGCTCCAGCGCCTCGGCATGGTGAGCGATGCCTGCTGGCACGATTTGAACGGCGACGGCACGAGCGAGCTAATCGTGGCCGGGGCATGGATGCCGATCCGGGTGTTTGCGAACTCCGAGGGCAGGCTCTCCGACGTGACCGGGCGCTACTTCGAGCGGCCGTACAGCGGGCTGTGGAATCGGATTATGGTGAAGGACGTGAACGGGGACGAGCTGCCGGACCTGCTCGCTGGCAATCTCGGACTCAACGCACAGATCAAGGCCAGCGCAGACCGCCCGGCGGAGCTCTACTACGCCGACTTCAATCGGGATGGGACAGTCGATCCAATCCTGACCTTCTACATTCAGGGGACCCGCTATCCGTTCGTGACGCTCGACGAACTCCGGGAACAGGTTCCACAAGTTGCCGCTCGGTTCTCCAGCTACGAGGCGTACGCGGAGGCCACCCTCGAGGAGATCTTCACCCCCGAAGAGCTGGAGCAGGCCCAGAAGCTGGAGGCGCGATGGCTCGAAACGGCGCTTTTCCTCGGCCGGGAAGATGGACCGTTTGAGCAACGCGCACTCCCCATCGAGGCCCAGTTTGCGCCCGTCTTTGCGTTCCATGCGTTGGACTACAATGAGGACGGTCACGAGGATCTCATCCTGAGTGGCAACATCAACGAGGCGCGCATCCGGCTCGGCAAGTACGACGCCAATTACGGCGTGCTGCTGAAGGGGGATGGCAGCGGGGCGTTCGAATACGTCCCCCAGCACGAATCCGGACTCGACGTGCAGGGCGACGTGCGGAGCATGCTCGAAGTCAACGACCGGCTCCTCTTCGGGGTGAATCGACGGAGCATCGAGGCCTACCGGTTGGCACGGCCGCAAAACACCTCGCTTGCAGAGAGGCATGACCGGTCCGAGTCCGCAGGCATCACCAGTCAGTAATCCATGCGTCGCGCTTGCCGAGGCCCATTGGTGGTCGCCTTTCCCCTTCGATCGGTCCTGTGGACCCTACTTCTCGGGGTGGTGTTCGTCGCTGTGATGGGTGGGTGCGCCAGCGACTCGGATCGGTTGTTTCAACGCCTCGATGCGGGGCAAACCGGGGTTGATTTTGCGAACACCATTGCCCCGGATGACACGCTGATGAACCCCCTGAATTACTTCTACGTCTACAATGGCGGGGGCGTAGCGGTGGGGGGTGTTAATGGGGACGACCGGCCGGACCTCTACTTCACCGGGAATGCGGTCGAGAACCGCCTGTATCTCAATCGGGGCGATCTCCGGTTCGATGACGTGACCGAGGCGGCCGGGGTAGGGGCTACAGGCGTGTGGTCCACCGGCATCACGCTCGTCGACATCAACCAGGATGGCTGGCTGGACATCTACGTTGCCGCGGGCGGGCCGCAGGAGGTGGCCGAGCGCCGGGCCAATCGGCTCTACGTCAACCAGGGCGTCGATGCGGAGGGCGTGCCCACCTTCGAAGAGCAGGCCCAGCGCTACGGCATCGCCGATGCCGGATACTCCACGCACGCGGCCTTCTTCGACGCCGACCGCGATGGCGACCTCGACCTGTATGTGCTTAACACGGCGATGGTGGGTGAGGGGCGGACGGCACGGCGGCTGCGGCAGACCAGCGAGCAGACCGAGGGGGCCGATCGGCTCTATCGCAACAACGGCGACGGCACGTTCACCGACGTATCCGAAGCGGCTGGCATTCGCCACAGGGGCCACGGGCTCGGCCTCGCCATCAGCGACGTCAACAAGGACGGCTGGCCGGACATCTACGTGGCCAATGATTTCTTGTCGACCGATCGGCTTTATGTGAACGACGGCGACGGCACGTTCACCAACCGCAGCGCCCAGGCCCTCAAGCACCAGTCGTACAGCGCGATGGGCGTCGACGTCGCAGATTATAACAACGATGCCCGTCCCGACATCATGGTGCTCGACATGCTGCCGGAGGACCCGTGGCGGCGACGCGTCACGTCGAACACGGGCATGCGCCACGACGGCGAGTGGCAGTACGGGCGCAACACGCTGCAGCTCAACAACGGCGTGAGTCCGGAGGGGACGCTTACCTTCAGCGAGATCGGGCACCTCGCGGGCGTGGAAGCCACCGGTTGGAGCTGGGCGCCGCTCTTCGCCGATCTCGACAACGATGGCGACCGGGATCTCCTCATCACCAACGGGTACGGCGAGCTCGTCACCCACCTCGACTTCGTTCGGCGCCGGCGGCAGCCGATGTTTTCGGGCTCGCGGGCGGACCATCGGGCGGCGATCCACGAGGCGATGGAGGAGTTGCCCGTGGTGCATCTGCCTAATCGCTTCTTCGAGAACGACGGCACGCCGGGCTCGTCCCCCCAACAGGCACTGACCTTTACGGACCGAACGGGCACTTGGGGCCCCGGCCGGCCTGGCCTCTCGAACGGAGCCGCTGTCGCGGATCTGGATGGAGATGGCGACCTCGATCTGGTGACGAACAACGTGAATGAGGCGGCGACCCTGCTGGAAAATCGCGCGAGCGAGCGGATGGGCGCCCAAGCGCTTCGCGTGCGGCTGCACGGCCCGGACGGCAACCGCGCCGGGCTGGGCGCGAAGGTGATCCTTCGCAACGACGGCACGACGCAGTACCACGATCATTCCCCATACCGCGGCTATCAGTCCACGCTGGAGTCGGTCGTCCACTTCGGGCTCGGCGCCGACTCGACAGCCGACGCGCTGGAGGTCGTTTGGCCCGATGGGCGACGCCAGCAATTCGCCGATGTGGATGCCCGGCAGGTGCTCGACGTGCATTATGACGAAGCGGCCCCCCCGACGATGCTGGACGATCCGCCCTCGGGCCGCATGCCGGCCGCCGGAGAGCGCCCTGGTCTCTTGCGCGAGGTTGCTGCGCAGCGCGGGCTGGCCCACCGCCACGTAGCGACCGAGGTTGCTGACTTCGAAGCCATGCCGCTGCTCCCGCACAAGTACTCGCAGAACGGACCCGGGATGGCCGTCGGGGACGTGGATGGAAACGGCCTCGACGACCTCTTCGTCGGGGCAGATCAGGGGCACGAGCGCGTTCTCTTCCTACAGACCGAGCCAGGCTTCTTCGAGGAACGCCCGCTGCCGATGGATACCCGGTACGAGGACATGGGCGCGCTCTTCTTCGACGCAGAGGGGGACGGTGATCTGGATCTGTACGTCGTGTCCGGCGGCAACGCGGGGCCGGAAGGAAGCGCGACCTATCAGGATCGGCTGTACGTCGGCGCGGGCGACGGGACGTTCCAGCGGGCGGAAGAGGCGTTGCCCGAACTCACCGCCAGCGGCTCCACGGTCACCGCCGCCGATTATGACGCAGATGGCGACCTCGACCTCTTCGTCGGCGGGCGCGTTCGGCCCGGCCACTACCCGCTTCCGCCCCGGAGCTACCTGCTGCGCAACGAGTCGGATGGCGGGCGGCCCCGGTTCGTCGATGTGACGCAGGAGGTGGCCCCCGGCCTGGCCGATGTCGGGCTCGTCACGAGTGCCCTCTGGACGGATTTCAATGGGGACGGTCAGATCGACCTCGCTGTCGTCGGAGAGTGGATGCCGCTCACATTCTTTGCCCAGGACGATGGCCGCTTCACTAACGTGACCGGAGACGCTGGGCTTGACGGCACATCAGGTTGGTGGAATAGCCTGGCAGCCGGCGATTTCGACCGCGACGGCGACACGGATTACGTGGCCGGTAATCTCGGGCTCAACACGCGGTACGAAGCCTCTCCCAGCGAGCCGGTGCGCGTGCACGCCAAAGACTTCGACCAGGACGGGCGCTTCGATCCCATCCTCACCCACTACATCAAGGGGACGAACTATCCCGCGCACAGCCGCAGCGAGATGACCGATCAGATCGTCGGCATGATGCGGCGCTTCCCGAGCCACGACGCGTATGCCGAGGCGTCGTTCGACGACGTGTTCACCGAAGCGGAGCGGGAAGGCGCGTACGTCGCCGAAGCCGTTCGATTCGAAACCAGCTATCTGGAGAATCGGGGCGACGGCACGTTCGAGGTTCGCGCGCTGCCGATGCGCGCGCAGTTTGCCCCCGTGTTTGGCATGCAGCCCGGCGACTACGACGGCGACGGCCACCTCGACCTCCTCCTGGTGGGCAACTGGTACGCCCCCGACATCGAAACCGGACGCGCCGATGCTGCGGTCGGCGCTTTCCTGCGGGGCGACGGCACCGGCCGGTTCGAGGCGGTCGAGTACGCGGAGAGCGGCTTCTTCGTGGATGGGGACGCTAAGGGAATCGCCGAACTCGCTACCGGCGACACGACCTCGTTGGTGGTGGCCACGCAGCACGGCGGTCCGATCAAGGCGTTCCACACGGCGTCACGCAGCGGACGTGCGGTGCCCCTCCGGCCGCTCGATCAATACGCCCTGCTCACCTTTAACGACGGGTCAACGCGACGGGAAGAGCTGTTCTCCGGATCCACGTATTTGTCGCAGTCCTCGCGCGTACTGTGGATACCGGACGGCGTTCGGAGGGTCGCGATCTTCGATGTGAGCGGGCAGCGTCGGCAAGTCCCCCCAGAGCAGGTGGCACGCATGAGGCAAGGCCGGTAGCGGCAAAGAGCCCAGGTCGCTCCAGATCCAGCGGCCCTCTTCGATAAAGATCTTAATATTAAGATGGTATGAAGAAGAGAGCGTGGAAGGGCTTTCTTTTGCCAAATAACACGTTGGCTCCTATCTATTTGTAGAAAAGATTTAGTGAAGGATAACGAGGTTCCAAAAGACGCACTCCCTCTTCCTCAGAGGCGCCTCCGGGGCGTGTCGCCTTTCGGCCATCGAGGTTCTCACCATGACTTCGATAGCTGTGAGCAGGGGTCCACCGTCGAGAAGGGGACGAGTGCGTGGCTTGACCCGTGTTCCTTCGTCCCTCTTGCACACCTTCTGAACAAT
>CAYFRX010000041.1:0-16690 GCA_964345515.1 uncultured Rhodothermales bacterium | reverse complement strand
GGCGAAAGCAAAACCTACGAAAGATACGTCACCTCATCTTATTTGAATGGTATTGACCCTAAGTCCAGCTTATGCTGCTACCGGTTCAGCCGCACGGCAACCGGTCGCTGTTCCAGGAGCGATTGCTGGGCGGCTTGCTGCAGCGCGGCTGCCACCTCCACATCCGTCGACGCCGTGAACGTCAGGGTGTCCGTCTCGATCTCAGGAGGAGTGAGTGCGCTCATGGATCCGCTGGAGGCGCACGTCACCTTGATGTGCATGGGCGTGAAGAGGTTGAACGTAAGCCCCGCGACCAACCCGTTCAGGAAGCTGATACGTGTCTCGACCTGAGACAAACCGTTCGGACACTGCTGTGCGGTCTCAACAACCGGAGGAGGAACGAGGCCGAACACAAAGCTAGGTGCCCATTGGTTTTCGATCACGGTTGACGAGGGCGCCTTGTCGGTCGTTACCTGCGCATGGTAACAGCCCGGCGCAATGATCAGAACACCAGCGAGCAGAAGACAGAGATACAATTGGTTTCTCATGGCTAAAAGGAGTAATGAGAATGGAGTAATTGGGTGAAAATGCTAGCCGGTGAATTTATGAACAAACTTTCATAATGAAAAGCTGCCTTCTTATTTTACAAAATTATCTGGCCTGAATTATTGCAACCGTCGAATGGACGCGACCGACGCCTCGATCAAGGGGACGGTGCGCGGGTACTGAAAGCGCGGCGTCACGAAGTCGAACTGGACGATCGCACGGTCCGCCCGGGCAACCACCTTGTGATGAACGGCGCTCCGCGTGGCGATCACAAAATCGAAAAGGGGCAGCTCGCTCTCCTGGCGAAGCGTGTCGACCCGCTGGAAATCCAGTTCGCGGGCGATGAGGGCGCTTTGCAGTGAGGTCGGAACGTCGACGGCTTCGCCCACCGGATGCAGCCGCGACACGACGAGGAAGCTGCTCGTTCGCTGCTCGCCGTACGTGTAGAGCGGCTGCTCGCGCAGGGCGTCGGTCTCAACGCGGACCGACCGCTGCACCCGCCGGGCTGCTACGCTGCCGAGCGGCGCCCAGCCGCGCGGGACGCGGAAGTGCACGCCGAGGGTATCGCGCGGGCTCGGCGGCTGAAGAGCCTCCGGGTTGGCCCGCACCGAAAGCGGCTCGATGCGATCGGGCGCCTGGGGATAGGAGGGTTCATCACTGGAGCACGCGGCAAGGCTGCCCGCGGCCAGCAGGGCAACCCCGCACAGCAGGTTGCGGATACGCGCCGTCGCTGAAACCGGCATGGTTCTCTCTCTGCGTGAAGGCAATGGTGCACTGCACGTTTCGCGTGGGGCGATCCGCCGCAACCGAACACGCTCCACCAAATGCGCCGCTTCCGATTGCCGCGACGGTTCGTTATGTTTGGCGGCGCGCGTTGTTCTCCACTCCCAACCCGACCGGTACCATGCTGAACTACATCTGGGCGGGGCTGATCATCGTCAGCCTAGTCTTTGCCCTGGCCACGGACGCCCGCGAGCTGGCGACTGACCGCTTCCACAACGACGAGCCGCTCCCCATCACGCTTGAATTCCCAGACGGCTACACGCCCGATGCCCGGCGGCAGGCCGTGCAGGTGCGCATCGACGCGGCGGCCTACCAGCAGTTCTACGACGTGGACACTACGCCCGACTCGGCCTACGCGGGCACGCTGCTGCAGACACAGGATGGGCGGCAGATCCAGTTCGGCGGTGAGGGCACCACGCTCCCCGAGCCCCTGGCCACGGTGCGCTCGTTCCTCGCCAGCGAGGACAGCGATCCGCTGCGGGGGACGGCGCGGTCGTTCCCTGACCTTTCCGCTGGCGCCTCGACGGCGACGGCCGCCGTCCAGTTTGAGTCCGTGCAGTTCCGCAAGCTGAACGACATCGCCGACGCCGCGCTAAGCTTCGCCGAGACGGCCGCCGAGTTGTCGCTCGGCCTCATCGGCACGCTGGCGCTCGTGCTGGGCCTGCTGCAGATCGGCGACGCGGCCGGGCTTATTCAAGCGCTCAGCCGGTTCGTGCAGCCTGTGCTGCGTCCCCTCTTTCCCGAGCTGCCGAAGGATCATCCGGCCCTCGCCACCATCTCGCTGAACCTGCTCGCGAACGTGTTCGGGCTGGGGAATGCCGCTACGCCGCTCGGCATCAAAGCCATGGAGGATCTTCAGAAGGAGAACCCCTCCGACGACACGGCGACGAACTCGATGGTGATGCTGCTCGCGCTCAACACGTCGAGCGTGCAGCTCGTGCCGCCCGTGCTGCTTATCGCCATCATGGGGCTGCAAATCAACCAGCTCGTCTTCTCGATTGCGCTAGCCACCTTCTTCTCGACGATCGCTGGCATCGCCGCCGCCGTCGGGCTGAGCAAGCTCGGGCGCTTCCAGGCCACCAACCCGATACAAACAGACGGTTCAGGATTGGATGTTCAGCGTTCCGAGTGACCGCCTGAACCCATCCCCCTCACGCAGAGCGCAGAACGCAAAACGCCCAACTCGCCATGGAATTCATTCGCGAAGCCATCAGCATCCTCTCGTACTTCGTCCTGCCCACGCTCATCGTGGGCTTCCCGCTCTACGGCCTCATCAAAGGCGTGCGGGTGTACGAAGAGTTCGTCGAAGGCGCGAAAGAAGGGTTTGAGGTCGCCGTGACCATCATCCCGTACCTCGTCGCCATCTTGTTCGCGATCGGCATGTTCCGGGCGTCCGGCGCGATGGAGTTTCTGATCGGCGCGCTCGACCCGGTGCTCGGCCTGATCGGCATTCCCGCCGAGGTGCTGCCAATGGCCATCATCCGCCCGCTCACCGGCTCTGGCTCAGCGGCCATCGTGGCGGACATGATCAACCAGTTCGGCGAGGACTCCCTCTTCGTGAAGATGGCCGCCACCATGTTCGGATCCACCGAGACGACGTTCTACGTGGTCGCCGTCTACTTTGGCGCGATCAACATCCGCGAGACACGCCATGCCGTGCCGGCCGGCCTGTTTGCCGACCTCGTGGGCGTGCTGGCGTCGGTGTACGTGGTGAAGCTGCTGTTCGGGTGAGGCGTGAAACGCAAACCGTGAAACGTAGAATCGTAAAACGAAGCACGCATCACGATTCACCGTCCGTGCACTTCACGACGCTGTTCTCGCTGAAGAACTCGTTGGGCACGTACTCATCGGCGGCTTCGTCGTTACGCCACTCGCGCCCGTCAACCAGGTAGCGGAATTCGTGCGTCTCGCCGGGTTCGAAGGAGATCCCCTTCTTCCAGACGTCGCGGGTCTTGATGTAATCCATCTGGCCCGCGTCCGGGTTCCAATCGTTGAAGTCGCCCACGACGGCCACGCCTTCCTCGGCGACCTCGGCGGGCAGTTCAAAGATGACGCGGACACTGGTTTTGTGTACTTTCTTCTTAATCATGGTGAGTCCTCGATGAAGTGAGTTTAGACCGCGATTATTTCGGAGGCAAAGGTGGCTTTTATTGTCACAATCCGCAAGCGTCCGCTACAGGAAAAGCGCTTGCAAGCGGCTGGATTAACAGAAAGGTCATTGACGCGCAGCCCGGCGGCTCCGCATCGACCGTTTACGACTCGGTGTCGACGATGGTCTCCAACCCCCGTTCCAGCGCACGAAGTTGCAGTTGCATCGCGACTTCTAGCGGCAGCGGCTGGATGGCAAACGGCGCCATCAGGTCATCGATGGGCTTGCCACGAGCGAGACGCTTCGTAGCGAGCGGGAGCTTCTCTTTCAGCGCCAGGTATCGATCGGGCACGCCGGGCGTCGGGTCGTCGTTCTGCACGACGAAGAGGGGCAGCTCCGTCACGAGGCACAGCGGGTCGCCGCCGAGCCCCATCACGAACTCCATCGAGCTCTGGTGGAAGCGCTGCGCCATCGCCTCGTCGTCCTGCGCGCGGAAGAACGCCCGCATGGCATCCCCGCGGGGCGTCGTCGTGAAGCCGGGTTCGATGTAGAAAAAGCCTTTCTCGCCCTTTCGGTTATGGTCGTGCATGCGGAGCCCGGCTTCGTGCGCGGCCTGCCGGAAGCCGTCGCGAAGTGCCTGGGTGCGGAACGTCCACGGTCGGTTGATGAGGAGCATCGCGCCCTCAGAGGCGGCCATCCCGTGCAGGCTCATGTGCAAAGCAAACGGCCCGTGGGCCCGGAGGAAGTCCGCGACCACGCTGTTCTCGACGCGCATGTCCGGGAAGCCGAACTCCAGATCGCGTCCCGGCGGCTCGCGGTCGACGTGCTGCAGGTAGGCCGCGTGATCGGGCCACGCCGCCACCCACGGCCGGTTGCGCGTGGCGCCGTCCGGGTTCGTATGCGGGACGACGACGAAGCGCACGCGGTCGAGCCACGGCGCGAGCGGCCCATCGTTGCGGCGGCTGGCATCGACGAGCGCGTGCAGCGTTTCGGGGCCCACCGGCTCGTCGGCGTGGTTGCCGGCGATGAGGCTCACCGCGTGCAGGCCATCGCCCAGTACGATGCCCACGAGGGGTCGCCCCTCCTCGCTGGTGCCAATCTTATGCAGGGTCGCCCGTGGATGATCTGCACACGCCGCGCGTAGCGCCGCCATGCGCTCGTCGTGCGTGTGGAACGACGGCGTTTCGGGAACACACGTGGGCAGACCATCCGCGCTCAACGGCCGGAAAGGGCGTTTCGAGTCGGCTCGCTTTTTTGTTCCATTCCTTGACATGATCCCAGCGCCCTGTTATGATAAGTACTCATTCGGCAGAAATTCTATCTTGATTTTCCCATTTGTGCAGTATGGTGAGTTGGCTAGGATGCGCTGCCGTCGATTCATCCTATACCTTGTATTACGATCACGAAGAACATGGCAGAGCGTCAAACCGGAACGGTAAAGTGGTTTAGCGACAAAAAGGGATTTGGCTTCATCATCCCTGAACAAGGAGGCGAGGACCTTTTTGTCCACTACAGCGAAATTGAGGGGGACGGCTTCCGGACGTTGGAAGAAAATGATCGGGTCGAATTTACAGTCGGCCACACGGAGAAGGGCCCGAATGCTCAGGAGGTCATGAGGCTCTGACCGTCCGCTTCTCATTTCTAAACGCAGCGCCCGACCTCGCTCTGAGGTCGGGCGTTGTTGGTTTGGGGTGGGCCCAGACGCTGCGCCTACTCGTCCGTATCGAGGATGCGTTCGATGCGAGCGCGCGCATCTTCCAGGTGGAGGCGCGTCGCCGGATCGTCGCTGCGGATGAGGCCGGTTTCGATCTCGCCGCGCAGCGTCTCCAACTCTCCGCGCACGTACGCCCGGATGTCGGACTGGGCCACGTTGACGGGTGTGACGTCGAGGTACGATCGGCTTTGCCCTGAAGGGAGATCGGCCTCCTCCGTCATCAGGCGCTCCAACCGCTCGATGTAGGCGCGCTGCACCACCCGCCGGAACGGTCCGATGGCCGCGCCCTGTTGCAGCTCAGTCCAAATGCCAGCGCGCAGGTCCGTCAACATCTCGGTCAACAGATACGTGCCTTCCTCTCCGTCGACAGCCTCGAACTCGATGAGGCGAGCCATGCGTTGCGGGTCGAGCACGAGATCGAGCGTGCTGGCTTGCGCCTCGCGGACGCGCTCCATGGCGCCGTCGTTCTCGATGCGGCGCAGCACCGCCGTATTGCTAACGATCCAGGAGGGGGTGGCAAACACTTCGTTGTTCAAAAACCGCATCGCCTGCTCTTGGCGAGCGCGCGGCACCATCTCGTAGACCGGTCCCGCCTGCTCGAACGTCTTGCGCGTCTCGTAGACGCCACCGATGGAGCGTGCCACGTGCCCGAGATAGCGGCGCCACTGGGCCACGACCTGCCCGTAGAGCTCGTCGAGCGTCTCGTAGGTTTCGCCCTCCTCGTACGTCCAGTCAACAAGGTTGTCGAGGACCCGCTGCAGGTTGGCGATGCCGAGCTGGCTGGCCTCCACAGCGTCGTTGGTGAGGTCTTCGTTCTGCGAGCGTGGATCGACTCGGTAGGCCGACTGCGCGCCGTAGAAATAGTATGGATCGCCGGCGTGCTCCAAAATCATAGCGTCCAACATCCGGGCCTCCACCTCGGAATCATCCGTCTCGGGCAAGGGCTGATAGCCCCACTGGATGGCCCAGCGGTCGTACGTGCCAATCTTCGGCATGAAATGGGTCACCCCGTCGCCGGGCTGGGCCACGTAGTTGAACCGCGCGTAGTCCATGATGGAAGGCGCCGTGCCGTGCGTGCTCGTGTACGTGGGCGAGCGCAGCGAATCGACCGGGACGGCGTAGCTCGATCCCCAGTTGTGGGGCAAGCCGAGCGTGTGGCCCACCTCGTGCGCCGCCACGAAGCGGATGAGCTGCCCCATCACCTCGTCCTCAAACTGTGGCGCACGCGCCTCCGGATTGGCGGCGGCCGTCTGCACGAAGTACCAGTTGCGCAGCAGGTTCATCACGTTGTGATACCACCCGATGTCGCTCTCCAGAATCTCGCCCGAGCGCGGATCGTGGACGTGCGGCCCGTAGGCGTTCTGCACCTCGGAGGCAAAGTAGCGAATCACTGAGTAGCGCACGTCATCGGGATCGAATTCGGGGTCTTCTTCCTCGGAGGGTGGATCTTTCGCGAGAATCGCATTCTTGAAGCCCGCCTGTTCGAAGGCCTCCTGCCAGTCCTCGATGCCCTGCTTCAGGTACGGACGCCACCTCTCGGGCGTGGCCGGATCGATGTAATAGACGATGGGCTCGACGGGCTCTACGAGCTTGCCGCGCGCGAAGGCCTCCGGGTCGCTCGGCTTCAGACGCCAGCGCGTGATGAAGCACTCCTCCGCGGCCTTCTGCTCGTCGGCGCTGTAGTTCACCCGCTCCACGCTGAAGTAGCCGACGCGCTCGTCGCAGAGGCGCGGCTGCATGGGGTCGGCGGGCAACAGCACCATCGAGTGGTTCATCTCCAGCGTGATGGCGTTCGTCGCGCTGTTCGAGGGCGGGTCGTTCGCCTCGTAGGTGAGCACGTTGGAAACGTCGACGTTCTCCGGGAAGCTCTGCACTTCCTGGATGAAGGTGCGGTCGGTATCGAGCCGGCGCACCTCGTAGCGCTCGCGGCGGCTTTTCGGCAGCCCGAGCGCCGGGATGTCCGTCGTGAACAGTTCCGTCACGTCGATCACGGTGCTCGTCGAATCCGGCCCGATCGCCGCGATGGGAAAGCTTTTGATGATCGGCTCGACGTTCGAGTTTTGGACCGCGCGGTAGATCGGATCGTCTTCATCGGCCGCATTTTCGTAGCTGACCACGCGCAGCATCACGCGGTCGTTTCGGCGCGTCCAGCGCAGCACGTGCGTGTGGGCCTTCTCGCCCCCGTACCCCACATTGTCCGCCGTCCGCGCGATGCGCGTGACCATAAGGATCTCCGCGCCGAAGAGCGAGTCGGGCACTTCGTAGTAGAGTTTCTCCTCCATCTGGTGCGTGGTGAACAGGCCCTCGCCAGTATCCGCCGCGTCGGTGATCACGGCGCGATACGGTTTGATGCCGTCATCCGCATCTTGCGCCGCGTTGGACGCGTCCGCCGGCTGGGACCCGCGCATCCCGGTGCAGCCGGCTGTAAACATCATCAGGGCCAAAAGACCTGAGAGCCAACGTCGATACATGGAGCTCTTGAATCAGCAAGTGAACGTACAAAGCGAGAAAGCGCAGCGGCGTCACCGCGCCTGGACGGTTTGGACCGCCACCAGACGATCGGTGTTAAGCGTCCGGTCCGTGAAGTAGACGAATGCGGTGTAGCGGTCACGCGCCGGAGGGAGGGTGCGTCGGAGCATCTCCTGCAACGCGGGGTCGTCGGACGTATAGTAGTACTCGTAAAGGCCCTGTTTGAGCAGCCGCTCAACTTCGTATCGGCCCCGCGCCGCCTGCCACGTCATGCGCGTGGTGCCGCCGAAGTTCCCCTCCAGGTATACGTCCCGCCCCAGCGGCTGCTCGCCCGGCGGGACGAAGCTGAACTGCGTCGCCACATACTCGGCCTCGACGTCGGGCTCGCCCAGGCCCCGCACCGCTCCATCGACCACCACTTGCCCATCGAGCGGGGGCGCGGTGGCGACGTTGCCGGGAAACTGGGCATAGTCGGGCTGCAGCAACACGCGATAGGGCGTCACCGTGCGATCCGTGCTTACAATGGATCGCCCCCCCTGCAGCGCGCTCAGGTCCAGAACGTAGTCGGCCGTCGTGGGCGCAAAGGCGCGCCGGCGGTAGAGATCGAACTCCAGGGTGGGCTGGCTGGCCAGGCGCGGCCGGTCGCTGCAGCGCGCGGTGGCGAGACGGCCGTTTCGCACGAAGCACGTTTCGTACTGAAACGGCGTGCCCTGCAGGCCGGGCGGCGGCGTGAACTGGGCGAGCGGCAGGTCGGAAGGGCGCTGCTGGCCGCTCACCGGCACGCCCCCGACCCGCATCGCGAGGGATCCGGCCCGCTCGGTGATGAAGAAGGGCCGCTCGAAGAGCACGTTGTTGCGCTGGCCCTGCTCGGTGACACGCAGGATGTAGTTTCCACTGACGCGAAACTGGATGTTGTCGTTGGGAAACTGGTACGTGTAGTGCGTGTAGCTGACAGCCGTGCCGCGCGATGGGGTGTACGTGAGCAGATTGTCGTCCTGAAACGAGTCCATGTACTCGGCCGGCGAAAGATCACGGTCCCACTCCCGATCGGCGTGATAGAAATAGACCGAGAGCGGGCGCCCGGTCGGTTCCATCAGGTCGAATTCGAGCGTGAGGCCGTCTCCCGGATTGCGCAGCGAGAGCACCGGCAACTGGCGCTCGGTACGGCCCGCGTACAGCTGAATGGTCTGGACGGTCTCGTCGGCCGCCTCCAAGCGTGGGCCGGCCCCTTCCGCCTCGGTCGAGGCAGCAGCCGTCTCGGCCGACGCGTCACGCTCGCCGTTCGACTCCTGCGTGGTTGCACACCCGGTCAGGACGGCCAGCACGAGGACAACGCCCAGCGCCCGCCTCCCGAACGGCATTTCAGAGAGACGGCCACAACCAAGATAACGCATACGAGTAGAGAACCAGAAAATTACAGCGAGTGAAGACATGGCATCCGCCAGCAGGGTTGGTTTCGCGGGCGTGAAGGCTGTGAGGCGAGCAGCGTTCAGCAGGCGCCAAAGGGCTTCGTTTAAAAGTCGTCAGAATCCGCGGGCGCGCTGGGCACGACGTGGCCCGATTGGCGCTGTGCCCACTGCGCGTGATGCATGAGGTCCTCCGTAGCAGCGGCCAGGTTCAGCGCCCCGACGCCCCGAAACGCGCGGGCGGCCTGGCGTGCTTGGCCGATGGCCGTGGCATAATCGCCCTGCCGCAGGGCACTCACCGCCTGCCATCGCAGCCGCTCTCGCCGCAGAATATCGCGCTGCCCGTCCGGCGCAGAAGCCAGCGGACTGGGAAGCGTGGCCCACAAAGCCGAGGCGCGCTCGTACCGGCCGGCCGCCATCCACTGACGAGCCTCCCACACCGCAACGGCTGGCGTGCGTTGCGGCAGGGCGCGAAGCCGCCGTGCCTTGGCACCTGCTGAGTCGCCGGACACCAGGACCTGCACTACGTCCGGCCGGTCCGAAACGGCCCAGCGATGCACCACGTGCGCTCGGGTCTCGTGTTCGAAGGAGGGCACCTGCTGAATGACGGTTTGGTACTGCTGCCGCGCCGCGGCGGATTGTCCGGCTATAACGTACGCGTCCCCGAGCGCAAATGCGAGGGCCGGCGCGTCCGCCTGCGCCAGCGTATCGAGTTGCTGGATGACCGCGTCCGCCTCCCGGCGAGCGAGCCGGACCTGCGCGAGGGCGCGATGCGCTGCCACAAATCGTGGTTGATCGCGCAGCGCCGCCGTAAAGTGCCGAATGGCGTCGACCGTATCTTCACGGGCCAGGGCCGACTGACCGGCCCGGTATGCCCGGCGGTACGGAGGCACGTAATGAGGACAGTCTTGCTCGAAGAGCGAGGGCCGCGCAAACCGGCGCGTGACGAGCGCCTCTGCATCCCGCGCGATGAGCGGCATCGCGTGGATGGAAGCCGCCCAGTCCTGGGCAAGCGAGTCGAGCGGTTGCCCGTACACCGACGCGAAGTTGGCTCGCGCGTAAACGGCACGCAGTCGCTCCGGACCGTAGCGATCCATCAGAAACTGTACGAAAGCCCCCATGGTCGTGTACGACACGGCTCCGCGTCCCGTCCAGAACCCCAGTGGTTGCAGCCGCGCGGCGACCTGCGCGGCCACATCGCGCGGGGCGGTCCGCTCGGCGCTCAGCAGGGCGGCGGAGACCTGCTCGCGGGGCGTGGGCGCGCCCCGGGGCGGCTCCAGAGCCACGGCGGTTCCCTCCACGAGGCCCACCGCCCACGACGCGTTCAGCACGGGTAGCCCAAACTGGCGGGAGAAGACATGCACCAGCTCGTGCCCAAACGTGGCATCGTAGCGGTCCAGCAGGACGTGCAATTGAGGCTGCGAGAGCCAAACCGGGGCGACGCTCGTCGCACGGGCGCCAGTGAGCCGCGCCTTCGCACCCTCATCCGGGTACAGGTAGCTGATGATCCGATCCGGCCCCTCCATCTGCAGCTGCCCCTCCAGCCAGGCGTAGCGGTACTCGTGCTGCTGGGCGATCGCCTGAAGCTCGTTCGGCTCCACCGAGGCCGGGTCGTAATAAATGTCGAAATGGTCCGTTGGGTAATGCCCGCCCAGTTCACGCTGCAGCACCCAAGCGGGGGTGTTGAAACCGAGCGCCCCGGCCGCAAGGTACGCCGCGCCGATCAGCCCCATCAGCACGACCCGCCCGGTACGCTCGCCGCCATGCGCCGCGTACCCGCGGAGCCATCGTCCCGCGAGGTAGGCCAGCGCGGCCCACAGCAGGGTCAGCGTCCGAAACGCGAAGAGGCCCGGCCGCACGGCCAGCTCCTCGTCATAGATTGGCCCGAGGACGCCGCCGAATACGTGGTTGTAGGTATAAAACTGCGGATGCAGCCCCAGGTCGTAGAGCGGCCCCAACGCGGCAACCCCAAGGCCCAGACCGGCGAGCATCGTCTTCTGGAACGGCCATCCCGTGCCGCTCAACGCGTAGGCCACGGCGACGGCAAAAACGACCGTGATGCCCGGAAACAAGCCATAGAAGAGCAGACCGCGCGTGTAGTCGCAGTTCGGCGTCCAGAGCAGCGAGACGGTGAGGAGCGCCAGCGGCACGAGCAGCGCCGCCCCCTGCGTCGCGAGCACATGCCTCACCGGCACCGGGGCGGCCCGATTGAAGGCAGCCAGCGCCGCCCATCCGGCTACGAAAAACGCCACGAAGGCCACCACGGCGGCCGACTCGACGTGCACGATGTTGAGTAGCGGCACCGGCCACAGAGCCACACCCAACACAGCGTACGTCAGAAGAACTCGCGGCGTCGTCATAAAAATTATTATCGTCCGTCATGCTCCGGGGAACGATTCCCCGACGCATCAGAGCAGGGAGAAGGAGACGCCGACCGACAGCACCTCCTTAATCTGCACGTCGTTGCTTCGGTTGGCATCGAAGAGCATCACATACTCCAATCCCACGTTGAGCCAACTATTGACGCGCATCGTAATCACGTTCTCCCAGATCACGTCCAGCGGTTCACTCCGCTGCGTCAGCGTTTGGAAGAGATTGAGGCTCGACTGATACCGCACGTTGGTCACCACCTCGCGATCCACACTCGTCTCCGACTCGATGCCCCCCTCCGCGCGGACGGCCTCGTCGGGATCCACGTCGTAAAGCACGCGCAGGGCCTCGTTGCGCACGATGGTCTCTTTGCCAGCCACACCGAGGCGGGTGGCAATCCAGGACGCAGGCTCGTAGGTGAGACCCAGCGATTGCGTGAGGACGGCCGGCGAGAAGAATTCGGAGGTCTTCACCGGAAGATTGCGCTGAACGTCGTCGGAAAAGGGATCCTCGTCGTAGTTGAATCCTTCGGCAAACTGGGTCCGAAGGGCGAGCGAGATCGTCGGCCGGAAGGTGCGCAAAAACCCGTCGCCTCGGTACTGCAGCCCGGCGCGCAGCCGGATCAAGTCATCCGATTTCCGCACGGCGAGCGTGTCCTGCTGAACGATACCGAACGTCAGCCGCAACTCGTATGTCTGAATCCAGTGCTCGCCGCCTCGCACGAACTGGCCATCGACCGAACTGGTGACCGAGAGCGTGTTCAGGCCGCCCTCCTGCCAGTTGTTGTACGCCACCTGCGATCCCGATAGCTTCCCCGTCAGGCTGGCATTCCAGGTGCTGTCTTCTGGAACCTCGAGGTCGTCCTGCGCTTGGGTATCAGGAACCGCAACGACCATGAAAATGATGAGACACGACAAAACCAGGCGAATAGACATGACATGCAGGTGTTGTAATATAATATGAAATGGACGAGTGCTCCGCCGTATTTCAAGCTTTAGATGCGACGGCGTGTAGAAGATACACTGGCCATGCTGGATCCATCACGAGTCGCTAGCAGTCTCCAGCACAACGAGATGCTATATAATTTCAAAAGAAACGCCAACCGATAACATTTCCTTGATCTGGATCGCCTCGCTTCGGTTGGTGTCGTAGAGCATCACGTACTCAAACCCCACGCTGAGCCAGCTGTTGACGCGCATGTTGACGAGGTTCTCCCAGATAACATCGACCGGAGACGGCTGCACGACGGCTTTAAACAGGGTGAGAGTAGACCGGAGCTGGACGTTCTGTGCGACGTCTCGATTGGCGGAGGTCACCGACTCAACCCCCACTTCGTACCGCACGTTGCGCGTGGGGTCCACGTCGTAGAGCGGACGCAGGCGTTCGATAAGCACTACCGTCTCCTTACCGGCGGCACTGAGGCGCTCGGAAAACCAACTACCGGCGTCGTAGGTGAGCCCAAGCGACTGGGTCAGCGTCGCGGGCGAAAACAGGTCCGACGTCTTGACGGGCGGAGGGCGCCCCGCGTCGAACGGATCTTCGTCGTAGTTGAATCCGGACGCAAACTGAGTGCGCATTCCTAGAGCGATCGTCGGGTTGAACACCCGAAAGAACCCGTCGCCGATGTAGCTGAGCGCTCCCGCGAGCCGAATCAGGTCCTCGGCCTTGCGGACTGCGAGCGTGTCTTGCTGGACGATCCCGAGTGAGAGCCGCATGTCGTACGCTTGCACCCAGCGCTCCGTCTCGTATTCGAGCCGGCCATCCACCGTGCTCGTGATGGATAAGGTGTTCAGCCCGCCCTCCTGCCAATTCCGGTAGGCGGCCTGCGCCCCCGACAATTTGCCGGCCAGGTCAACGTTCCATCCGCCTTGCACCGAATCGGGGACCTCGACCGACTGGCCGTGGAGGGGATGACCCAACGCAAGCATCAGTCCGAAGGTCGCACCGGCTGCGCGCAGAAGCAAGCGATGCATGGCGTGAAAGCATGGCATGGTAAAGGTCGGTACAGAAAAGAGGCTATGCCTATTCGACATAGCCTCCTTTCCGGTACTAGGGGGATGCGATACGCGAGACAACACGCGATGTGTTACAGCTCCGTGTTCTTGATTTCCTGGATCTCCTGGCGGACCTCATGGGCTAGGTTCTTGAGATTCATCATGGCCTTGCGTGCCCGCGTACCCGCCGCCTTGTTGCCTTTCTCGTAGAACTTCATCAGGTCCTCTTGAGCATCCTCTAGGATGCCCGTCAGTTCTTCGTAGCGCTCTTCAAATTGGCTCATGTGTACAGCCTCCGTTTTCGTTTTAGGTTGCAGTGCAATACTGGATGTGGGGGTGCTCCCAAGAATTCTGCGGAGAACATAACATCCCCTTAACCGGCTGTCAAGCCGATATGAGCCGTTTTGAGGGCCGCTCTGGGCCATGCTCCTAATTTACCAAAACGTTCACGGTTGCACCCGTGTCCCGGTGGGAGCGCCATCCGCAAACAGCCCCTCCAGGGTCGTAATCAGTCCCGGAACGCCCGCTTTCACGATGCGCCGCACCGCCTCCGGCTCAGGCAACGGTCCGTCGTCGGGCAGGGCGTTGGGATCCACCGTGTCGCGGACGCCGGTCGCATCGGACAGGCCGGGCTGGGCCCCAGTGGCGAAGGAGACGGCCTGCGGATCGAGCGCGTCGAACGACCGGGCGAGCGCCACGAGTGCCTCCGACGCCGCCACCTCGCGCACGCGGTCTTCTTCTGGATGGTGAACGAGCGCCGAGACGACGGGCACGACGCGCTGCTTCAGCAGGGCCTCGACCCATCCCACCTTTGGCGCAGTGACCGCCCCTTCCTCCCACTGCAGCAGGTTGCGATCGACGCCCTGGATGCCGACGGCGGGCACCACCTCGTCGGTGAGTGCGGCCACGAGCTTCTGGTTCGTCTCGCGGACAGCCCGCTCCACGAGGCGCACCTGATCGGGCGCGGTGACGTCGAGCACGCCACCGGCACGCTCAGGGAAGAAGCCCTGACTCTCCAGCGTGCGCTCGACCTTTTCCCCACTCCCGTGCACAATCAGGCAGAGCGGGTCGCCAGCCGGCGCCTGATGCATCCGCTGCGCGAGGTTGTTGATGAAGATCTCGTCGCCCAGATGGTACCGGTCGAGGTACAACACATAGAGTGATTCTTTAACGGCAGAGGGAGCCATGAACATCCAGCACCGGTTGGTTAGACATTACATCGACCCTTAAACGTGCCTGCGGCAAAACGTTCAGGAACGGGCACGCCCCTGCGCCGCGGCTTCGATACGTATTGATGACGACCCGCGCAAGTCATTTCTTGGAAGGACTTCGGCGCTCACTTAACCCCGACGCCCGGACCCTTCCCATGACCCGTCGCCTTGCACTGGCCTGTTTCGCCCTCGTTCTACTGCTCGACTGCCCCACACGCGCGCAGGACCCGGCGCCCCGTTCGCACGATGCGCTCCGCGACTCGATGGACGCGGTCCTGGATCGCACGGGCGCTCCTGGCGTGGGCGTCGTTCTCTTCTCCGCCGACTCCATCCGGTGGGAAGGCTACGTCGGCGTCGCCGACCGCACAGCGGACCGCCCTGTGACGGCGCAGACTGTGTTTCGCGCAGGCTCGATCTCGAAGAGCATGGTGGCGACGGCCGTGTTGCTGCTCGTCGAAGAAGGCCGCCTGAATTTGTATGATCCCGTCCGCGAGCTGGTGCCAGAGATCGAGATCCAGAACCCGTGGACGGAAACGGACCCGGTCCGCGTGGCGCACGTGCTCGAGCACACGGCCGGCTTCGACGACCTGCACATCCACGAGTACACGTCGCGCTCGCCGGACATCACGATCCGCGAAGGGCTGGCCGTGAATCCCGATACGCGCCGGGTCCGCTGGCGACCGGGGCTGTACTACTCATACTCCAACGCGGGGCCGCCCGTCGCGGCATACATCGTCGAGCAGCTTACCGGCCAATCGTTCGAGGTGTTCGTCGCCGACCGTATCTTCGAGCCACTCGGCATGACGGCGTCCAGCTTTTTGTTGGACGACCGCGTCGAGCCCCACCTAGCGACAGGCTATAAGTCGGATGGCGAGACGGTACGTCCGTACGTGCACATCGGGCTGCGGCCGTCCGGCGCGCTGAATGCCCGGCCCATCGACCTAGCACGCTTCGGCCAGATGCTCCTGGGCCGCGGGGCTCGGGGTGCAACACGCGTTCTGGACTCAGCGTCCGTCGACCGAATGGAACCGCCCCAAACCTCGCTGGCGGCCCGCCACGACATGGGAACCGGTTATGGATTGGGCAACGCGGTCTCCTCGCAGGACGGGTTCCTGGTCCACGGCCACAGCGGCGGCATCGATGGATTCCTCGCCCGCTACGGCTACCTTCCGGACTACGATCGCGGCTTCGTCGTCATGGCGAACAGCGAGAACGGCACAGCCCACAACCGGATCGAGGAACTGGTGCGCGGCTTCCTGACGCGCCCGCTGGAGCCGCCCACCCCGCCTCCCATCGCTGACCTCCCAGCCGACTCGCTCACTCAGCACGCCGGTTACTACGTGTCGATCACACCCCGCCAGGAGATCACCCGGTTCATCGAGCGCCTGCTCGGCATCGTCCGGGTCGACACGACGGCGCGCGGGCTCAGCGTGTCGCCGGCATTGGGCGCGGCGGACTCGCTCCTTCCGGTCGATGCGCAGCGCTTTCGGGAGGCGACGGACCCGATCACCACCACCGTCTTTGCGCAGGGTCCCGCCGGAGAACGCGTGCTGGCCGGACGCGGCTCCGCCGTAAGCGGCACGTTCGCGCCGATCGCCAGCATTTCGGCGTGGGGCCGGTGGATCACGGCCGGGCTCTCGCTCCTGCTTTTGGCCAGCACCGTCCTGTTCGCGCTCTACTGGGTGCCGGTGAAGGCGTTCGGGCGGCTCCGGGCGCGCGAGCCGATCCACCTCCGCCTCTGGCCGCTCGTGGCGACGCTCGCCCTCGGCGGCGTCTTCGTGGTGCTCGTCCTCGCCCTGCAGGATCCGATCCCCCGCCTCGGCGCCCCGACGGCCTATTCGGTCGGCTTCACCGCCCTGACGCTCCTGTTCGCCGGGGCCATGCTGGCGAGCCTCGTCGCGCTCGTGCGTAGCCGGACGCAGGCGTTCTGGGGCACGTGGACGTACCACCTGCTCGTCGTCGCGGCCGGGCTCGTCGTGCTCGTCTACCTGGCCGCGCACGGGATCATCGGCCACCGGTTCTGGACGTGAGGCCGTTGGCTGACTGGTCCGTTGCTCCCAAGTGCAGTCATTCCCGCTTTTCCCGTCGGATCTTAATCCACAAACCGTCCACACCCGTTGACGGAGCCG
>CAYFRX010000040.1:3210-16934 GCA_964345515.1 uncultured Rhodothermales bacterium | reverse complement strand
CGACCTCTGCCGTGACAGGGCAGCATTCTAACCAACTGAACTACCGGACCGTGTGGGTTCACTTTGGAAGCGCAGCGCGGTCGAATGTTCCTCCCCGCGCAAGCGGTTGCCCAATATATATCCGGCGCGGGCCTGAATGCAAGACGTTCAGCTGTGAACAATTTTGGAAGATCCCTGCCGTCGTCGAGCCCCCTCGTTTCGCCGGCCGCCGTGACTAGCTTTGAGGCGGCAGGCGATGCAAGACGTAGAGCGGGGCGAGGCCCAAGGCCGTGGCAAAGAGGGATAATAGGATTCCGATTTCAATCATGTCGTGTATATTAACCTAAAATCGGGAAAATTTACAAGAGGAAAAGGAGCGAAAGTAAATCTGTATCGCAGAAACGCATGCACCACGTGTTTCGGTGTCCTATTATAAGAGAATCAAAGAGTGCACCGGCTTTGCTGCGTTTCTGTGTAAACGTGTATGACAGTCATCGGCGTGTGAGGCGCCGAGTTGAGCGCATGCGCTTGTTATTTCCTGGGCCGACCGAGATACTACTTCTGCCGGTCCCCCGGTGCGCCAAATCTTGATAAGGGCATGCGCTTGCGAACGTGATGATGGCAACGGATCTTTCGGATACCACTGCAACGGCAGACCGGCTCCTAGCCGCTGGACACACGGAGGCCGCAGTGCAGCCGCTGGCCCATCATTTCGCCCGGGCCCAGGCGGCCCTCGGCGACAATGGGGAGGATGCATCGCCGATCGCGTTCTTCGTGCCGGGCCGCATCGAGGTGCTCGGCAAGCACACCGATTACGCCGGGGGCAGTAGCCTCACCTGCGCCACCGAGCGGGGCTTCTGCGTCGTCGCCGTGCCGCGCGCCAGCCGCGCCCTCCAAATCATCCGCGTTGCCACAGGTGAAACGGTGGAGGCGGTCGTTGGGCCGGACGTCGAGCCGCCTGCCGGGCACTGGGCCAACTATCCGCTGACCGTTGTGCGCCGGGTTGCTCGCAACTTCGAAGAGGAACTGTGCGGCGGATCCATTGCCTTTTCCAGCACGCTCCCGCCGGCGGCGGGGATGAGCAGCTCCAGCGCCATGGTCGTTGCGTTCTTCTTGGTGCTGCGGGCCCTGAACGACCTTGCGGATCACCCGCTGCACCGGGCGCACCTGCCCACGCCCGAGGCCGTGGCGCAGTACCTCGGCGCGGTGGAAAGCGGGCAGCCGTTCGGTCCGCTGGCGGCGCAGGACGGCGTGGGCACCTTCGGCGGAAGTGAGGATCATACCGCCATTCTTTGCTCGGCGCCCGGCGAACTCCGGCGGTTTCGCTACTGCCCGGTCCAGTTCGAAGAGGCCGTGTCGCTGCCCTCCGCCTTCCGCTTCGTCGTGGGGGTGAGCGGCGTGACCGCGGAGAAGACGGGGGCGGCGCGCGAGCGGTACAACCGAGCTTCCCGGCGCGCCCGGTCCGCGATCGAGGCGTGGCGGAAAGCCACAGGGCGCGACGATCCGCACCTGGGCGCCGCCATGGCCGCCCCGAACTTCTCGTTCGAGAAAATGCGCGCGGCCCTGCGCGATTCCGCAGCTGATCCGAAACCGACCATCCAGCGCGCGAAGCATTTTTACGTCGAGAATCAGGAGGTCATCCCCGCTGCCGTGGACGCTCTCCGAGCCGAAGACTGGGTGGCGTTTGGGAGCCAGGTAGACCGCTCGCAACGCGCGGCGGAGGATCTGCTCGACAACCAGGTGCCGGAGACGCAATTCCTGGCCCGCGCTGCGCGGCGCCACGGCGCAATGGCGGCCTCGTCCTTCGGCGCGGGGTTTGGCGGGGCGGTGTGGGCGCTCGTCGACCGCGACGACGCCGATGCGTTTCGGGAACAGTGGGCCGCTGCGTACGCCGACGCGTTTCCCGCCCGGACCGACGTGGCCCGGTTCTTCGTTGAGCGGCCCGGGCCGGCTGCGTTTGCACTGTGAAGTGCCCGTCCCTCGACCCATCAACAGACCGAGCGCTCGGGAGGGCTACCCGGCGTCGGCAGGCACCTCGCCTTCTGTCGACGCTCCCTCGGCTGGCGCGACGCGCGTGAACTTCAGCTTTGGCCAGAGGACGACGATGCCGCTGAGCGTAGCCACGGCGACCACGGCGAAGAGCCCCCCAAGGGCGAAGCGGCTATACAAGACGAAGCCCGTGGCAAAGAGCAGGCTGTAGATTCCCACCGCACCCAGTGCGGCGCAAGTCAAGGCGTAGGGCAGATCGGATTCCGTGTCGGCCTCCAGGTCGAGCCCACGCTCTTTGGCGCGGCGAAAGACCGGCTCCCAGCCGGGGCCGCCCGGCTTCACTTTCTGATAGAATTGGATGAGCGTCTCCTCGTCGGTGGGGCGCGTCAGGTAGGTTACCGCGAGCCAGGCGGCGGTCGTCGCAATCACGATAAAGATGAGCCGCTCCCAGTCCGTGAAGCCGCCACCCATCCAGCCGAAGGAGCCAGCGGCCTGAAAGTAGACGGCGATGCAGAAGGATACGACCATGGCCGTCAGCTCCGTCGCCGCGCTGATCCGCCACCAGAACCAGCGCAGCAGGAAGAGAAGGCCCGTGCCCGCGCCGATCTGCAGGATGATGTTGAAGACCTGCAGCGCGTTTTCCAGGATGAGCGCCAGCGCGCAGGAGACGACCATGAGCACGACGGTGCACAGGCGCCCGACCCAGACGAGCTGCTTTTCCGAGGCTTCCGGATTGATGAAGCGGTCGTACACGTCGTTCACGATGATCGACGAGCCCCAGTTCACCTGGGTCGACATCGTCGACATGTATGCGGCGGCGAGGGAGGTCACGACCAATCCGAGCAGGCCCGGCGGCAGCATCGTGAGCATGGCCGGGTACGCCATGTCGTTCTGCACGACGCGGGCCGGCATGTGCGGAAACTGATCCCGGATCGCCGCAAGATCCGGGAAGACGACGAGCGACGCCAGCGCCACGAGAACCCACGGCCAGGGGCGGAGCGCGTAGTGGGCGCCGGTGAACAGGAGCGTCGCGCCCACGGCGTTCTTTTCGTCTTTGGCCGAAAGCATGCGCTGCACGAGGTATCCGCCGCCGCCGGGCTCCGCGCCGGGATAGTACGAGGCCCACCACTGCACGGCAATCGGGATGACGAAGACCGGCATCATCTGCTCCCACGACATCGTGGCGAACGACGGCCAGAAGTCAAGCGCCGGCTGGACGTTTTCGTGGGCGAGCAGGTTGTTCAGTCCGCCCACCTCAGGGAGGGTCAACAGGTACCACGCCGCGCCGATCGAGCCTGCCATCGCCAGCACGAACTGGATGAGGTCGGTCAGGACCACGCCCGTGAGCCCGCCCAGCGCGCTGTAGACCATCGTCACCGAAGCGGCTACGATGACGACCTCCAGCGGGGAGAGGCCCAGCATCACGCCCCCGATCTTGATGGCAGCCAGCGTGACCGAGGCCATGATGATGATGTTGAAGAGGATGCCGAGGTACGCCGCGCGGAACCCGCGCAGAAAAGCCGCGAGCCGGCCCGAGTAGCGCAGCTCGTAAAACTCGACGTCGGTGAAGACGCCGGAGCGGCGCCACAGCTTCGCATACAGGAATACGGTGAGCATGCCCGTCAGCAGGAAGGCCCACCACGTCCAGTTGCCCACTATCCCGGTCGAGCGCACGATGTCGCTCACCAGGTTGGGTGTGTCGGTTGAGAAGGTGGTCGCGACCATCGAGATGCCGAGGAGCCACCAGGGCATGCGCTGCCCGCCCAGGAAGAACGAGCTGAAGTCTTTGCCCGCCCGCTTCGAGACCGAAATGCCGATGATCAGCGAGACGGTGAAGAAGGCGGCCATGATGGCCCAGTCGATCGTGGCGAGTTGCATAGGGTGGCGGAAGACCGTGGGAGAGAAGGCAGGGCCGAGGGCGCCGTTGTGGCGGCGCGTCATCCATGGTAACAGACCGCGTGGGCAAGTGCCAGTCCGATGCCGTCCGCGAGCGCCATCCCCAACGCAGCAATCCTGGCAGCCACTTGTGTTCGGCCGGAAGAACTCCGTTTTTATAGTCCCCTCGCTCTCGGGGCCGATGCCCATTCCTTGGACCCATCACGCTGCATGCCATGCACTACATGAAACGTCACCTTCTCGGCCTCGCTTTTGTTGCTACGCTCGGATGGATGATGGGCTCGGCAGGCCCAGCGCACGGGCAGGAGGGCCCGCCGGCCGATCCGCCCAACATCCTCTGGCTGAGCGCGGAGGACCTCAGCCCGCGCCTCGGCGCCTACGGCGATCCCGTCGCCCAGACGCCCCGCCTCGACCGGCTCGCCGAGCAGGGCGTTCGCTACACGCATGCCTTCACGGCAGCCGGCGTGTGTGCACCCAGCCGCGCGGCCATCATCACGGGGATGTATCAGAACGGCATCGGCGCGCAGCACATGCGCACCACGCGTCAGGGACCGGGCCTGCCCACGCCCTATCACGCCGTGCCGCCGCCCTATGTGAAAGCGTTCCCTGAGTACCTGCGCGCGGCCGGCTACTTCGCCACCAACAATCAGAAGACGGACTACCAGATCGGCGAGCCGTTGACCGTATGGGACGCCTCCAGCGGGGAGGCGCACTGGCGCGACCGGCCCGATCCCGATCAGCCGTTCTTCGCCGTGTTCAACTTCGGCGTGACGCACGAGAGCCAGCTCTTCGGCGATGACGAAAACACGACGACCGACCCTGCCGAGGTCGAGGTCCCGCCGTACTATCCGGACACGCCCGACGTCCGCCAGGAAATCGCGCGTCACTACGACAACATCGCGCGGCTCGACGAGCAGGTCGGCGAGATGCTCGATCAGCTGGAGGCCGACGGACTGGCCGATGAGACGATCGTCGTCTTCTGGGGCGACCACGGCGACGGCCTGCCCCGCGCCAAGCGCTGGCTGTACGACTCGGGCATCCGCGTGCCACTCATCGTACGCGTGCCGGAGGCCTATCGCGACGGGGCCGGCATCGAGGCGCCGGGGTCGGTGAGCGACGAACTCTTGAGCCTGATGGACCTCGGGCCGACGATGCTCTCCCTCGCCGGCGCCGACGTCCCGCAGCATATGAACGGCCGGGCCTTTCTCGGACCGAAAGCCACGCCTGCGCCGGAGTACGTCTTCGCCGCACGTGATCGCATCGACACCGTGTACGACATGGTGCGCTCGGCCCGCGGCCCGCGCTACCACTACATCCGCAATGGCTACCCCCGTCAGCCGTACGTGCAGACCGTGGCGTATCGGAACCAGGTCGACGTGATGCAGGAGCTGCTGCGCCTGCACGCGGCCAGCGAGCTGGAAGGCGCCGAGACGCTGTGGCTGCGCGACCACCGTCCGCCCGAGGAGCTCTACGACACAGAGGCCGACCCGCACGAGGTCAACAACCTGGCCGATGACCCCGACTACCAGGACGTGCTCCAGCGGATGCGCCGCGCCACGGATGACTGGATGGCGGCGATCGACGACCTCGGCGACGTGCCCGAGGTCGAGATGGTGCGGCGGATGTGGCCTGACATGCAGCAACCCAGCACCCACGCGCCGCTCATCTTGCCGCGCCGCACGACGGACCTGGACGGGTGGCCCGTACCGCTCGACGGACTCGCTGAGGTGATCATCTACTCGCCCACCCAGAACGCGTCCATCGAGTACAAAACGGCGCCGGATGGGCGGTGGCAGCTCTACGCGGGGCCGCTCCGGCTGACGGAGACCACCACCATCCAGGCTCGGGCCATCCGCTATGGCTACAAGCACAGCGAAATCACCACGGCCACGTTCACGGTTCGCTAGCCACTGCGTCCGTGAGGCGGCATGGGCAGACCCGAGCGAGTTTTCTATTCAACCAAGGTTGTGAGGCATCCTCGTAGTGCCCGGACGGACGGCGGACTATGGACCTTGGACCGGTAGGCCCCCGCTGTGACGCGGTCTTCCGTCAACCGTCCGCCGTCTTTTCGGACCGTTACCGCGCAGGCCACAACTTGGATTATTCAGTCGAGATCGACCCATGGCAACCCCTCCTGTAGTCCGTCGAGGCCTCATCGTTTGGTGGATCGCGGGGTTCGCCCTGTGGATCGGGGGCATGCCCGCCCACGCGCAAACGCCCCACGCGCAAACGTCGGTCTCCGGCCTGCCGATCGCGCCGGAATTGCTGGCCGAGCCCTGGCCGGCGCAGTGGATCGCCCACCCGGAGGCAGACGGCGACGCGTTTGGCGTGTATCACTTTCGCCGCACCGTGGAGCTGGATACCCGGCCGGACTCGTTCGTCGTGCACACCTCGGGCGACAACCGGTATCAGCTCTTCGTGAACGGCATACTCGTGCGCAAAGGGCCGTCCCGCGGCGAGATCCCGCACTGGCGTTTCGAGACGACCAACCTGGCGCCGTACTTGGAGTCCGGCACGAACGTGATTGCGTCCGTCGTCTGGAATTTTGCAGAGCACCGCCCGGTCGCACAGCACAGCGTCGAGACGAGCTTTATCCTCCAGGCGGGGACCGGTGCGCCATCCGCGGTGAATACCGACGACCGGTGGCGGGTGACGCAGAACGCGGCCTACGCGCCAATCCCTCGCGGCGACATGGATGTCGACGGCTATCTCGTGGTAGGTCCTGGTGAGAATGTGAGCGGGGATTCATATCCATGGGGATGGGCCGCCCGCGATTACGACGACAGTGATTGGTTCCAGGCCCGCGAGCTTCGCACGGGCATGCCGAAAGCCGGACCGCGCGCGACAGGCATCTATGAAGCATGGAAGCTCGTGCCCCGCTCCATTCCGCGCATGGAGGAACAGATGCAGCGCTTCCCGGCGGTGGATCGCGCCCAGGGCGTGGAGGTATCCGACGGCTTCCTGACCGAAGGCGAGCCGCTGGTCATCCCGGCCGACACTGAGGCGACGTTGCTGCTGGATCAGGAGCGACTCACGACGGCGTACCCGGCCTTCACGATGAGCGGCGGGGCCGGTAGCCGCGTGAAGATCACCTACGCCGAGGCGCTCTATGACGAGGAGGGCCTGAAGGGCAACCGCGACGAGATCGCAGGCAAAACCATCCGTGGGTATCACGACATCTTTCGGCCGGACGGCGGCATGGGGCGCACCTTCCGCCCGCTCTGGTGGCGCACCTTCCGCTACGTGCAGCTCGACATCACCACCGGCTCCGAGCCGCTTCAGCTGACGGACATCCACAGCGTGTCCACCACCTACCCGTTCGAGGAAAACGCATCCTTCACGAGCAGCGACCCGACGCTCGGGCGCATCTGGGAGGTGGGATGGCGCACGGCGCGGCTCTGCGCGAACGAGACGTATTTCGACACCCCGTACTGGGAGCAGCTTCAGTACGTGGGCGACACGCGCATCCAGGCGCTGATCTCGCTGTACGTGGACGGCGACGATCGGCTCATGCGCAAGGCGATCCGGGCCTTCGATCACTCCCGCATCTCGGAAGGCCTCACCGCGAGCCGGTACCCGTCGCACGAGGAGCAGTTCATCGGGCCGTATTCGCTCCTGTGGATCGCGATGGTCCACGACTACTGGATGCACCGCGACGACCCGGCCTTCGTGCGCTCGCTCTTGACGCCCGTCCGCGGCATCGTCGAATGGTACGCGCAGCACATCGACGGGACGGGGCTCGTGGGCCCGGTGCCGTGGTGGAACTTCGTCGACTGGTCGTACGAGACTGGCATCCCACCCGGCGCCGACGACGGGCACTCGGCCGTCATCTCGCTCCAGTTTGCGTACGTGCTCGACTATGCTGCCGAGCTGGCTGCGGCCTTCGACCGGGAGCGTGACGCGCGGTACTACCGGACCTTGTCAGCTTCGCTGAAGGAAGCTGTGCGCGCCCAGGCCTGGGATGCCGAGCGCGGACTCCTGGCCGACACGCCTGCGAAGGAGACGTTCAGCCAGCACGCCAACATCCTCGGCGTGCTGACCGGACTCTTCGAGGGTGGCAACCTGCATGTTACGGGCACAACGCAGGCCGTGACTGAAGCCGTGACTGAAAACGGCGTGATGGAGCGCGTCCTGGCTGACACGTCACTCGTGCCCGCGACGTACTACTTCAGCTTTTACCTGCACCGCGCTATGAAGCAGGCCGGATTGGGCGACCGCTACATCGAGCAGCTGGCGCCGTGGCGGGAGATGCTGTCGTGGGGCCTCACGACCTTTGCGGAGGAGCCCGTCCCGACCCGTTCGGACAGCCACGCGTGGAGCGCCCACCCGAACTATCACATGCTGGCACTCATCGCGGGCATTCGTCCGTCCGCGCCGGGCTTCACGGAGGTACACATCGCGCCGGCGCTCGGGCCGCTGGAGCGCATCGACGCCACCGTGCCGCATCCTGCGGGAACGATCCGCGTGCAGCTCGAACGCGAGGGCGCAGACCGGGTGCAGGGGCAGGTCACCCTGCCTGAGGGGTTCACCGGCACGTTCGAATGGCAGGGCCAAACGATCGCCCTCGACGGAGGGACACAACCGATAGACGTGTAGCGGCAGGGGGCACCGTGAGTAGAGTTTTCTGCTCACGTCGTCTAGAAATGGCGCGCGCCCCGGCGCCGATCCGGCTCACCCTAGCGGCTGGCGGTTTCGTACACAACGGTTTTGTAGTACGCCTTCACCACGTCCCGGCGAATGTAGGGGCCGTTGGCCATCCAGGTGTCTTTGTCTTCCGCCCGGGTCAACGGGCGAAACCGGTCGATCTCCATGTCGCAGTCGGTGTCGACGGCGGCGATCTTGCTCACGACGGGGACGCGGTGCAAGCCGCTGCGCGACCGGAGGGTGATGCGCCGCCTGTGACAGTGCCCCTGCTTTGTCGTTTCAGAAACGGTGACCGCGTAATTCGGGGTGCGCGCCGTGTACTGGCGGGTCTTGGTGAGGGAGTCGGCGCCTCCGCATCCCATGAGGGCAAGGACCAGGATCCAGAAGACGACCGATATGAATGACTTGACGTGAAAGCGTGGAGAGCTGAGATTGCGGACAAACATGACGAATCCTCAAAAGATGTGCAGTCAATAACTCATTGAAACGCTCGGCGTGATCCAACAGGGGCGCGGTGCTGACGCGGTGCCGGGCGAGTCAAAAAGCCGAGCGCGTGGCTACCTCCGCAATCTGCGCCACGAAGCGCGCCGTGCAGGATTGAAATGAAAGGCTGGAAACAGAAGGGATTTGGGCGGTCGAAGCGCTCCACTTCAGAACGCAAACAGGCTGAGCATCCATCCGCCGATTCCGCCGATCAGCGTCAAGACGGCGATCATCAGTATCGTGCGCCGGCGCCGTAATTGACGTTCGTGCTCGGCGCGTCGGGCGGCCTGTTGCTCGGCCTTGCGTTGCTGTTTCGCTTCCACGTGTTGACGTTTTTTCTCGTCGAGCTTCTCGACGAGCGCTTCGTGTCCTTTCTGGAGCCCTTCGTCGGTGAAGTAGTTTTCATCGGCGGCGTAGTGGTCCATGGCGGAAGGGGGCAAGCTTCTGGATAGAAGAACGCTTAGTCCACTTATCGGCGCCCATGAAATAATTTTTAGAGGGAAGAGGTGGATCGCGCGCACTGCTCTGCGCAAAGAGAGCAGAGGGGGGCATCGAGGTGCCCGATGGGCTGTACGAGTTTTCGCCATTTGCACCGAAACAAATGGTAATCGGCGGGATACGTCAATTTGTAGTGTCAACTACCCTCCAAGACGCTCGACGGATAGGTGGAGCTCACTGGAGGAAGCGCTGGGCACATCGTGTGGACCGAGCGCGCTGTATGATGATCACCCCCAATGAACCGGATGCCGAGTGCACGGCGGAGGAAGCCTCTTCAGTAGTCCGTTCTTCGATCGCGCATTAACGCCCCGCCTACCGTGCGGCTTCTCCTGTCACGCGTCTGTCTCCGGCAGGGAGGAGGCGCCATGAGCGGGCACGTACTCGTCCTCAATCAAGACTACAGTGCGCTCACGGTGTGCAGCGTGGAGCGTGCCGTCATCCTTATGCACCTGCAGAAGGTGCACCTGGTGGAGTCCGTGTCGGGAGAGTACGTGCGCTCGCCCAGCACGCGCATCCCCTGGCCCAGCATCGTGCGGCTGAAGAGCTACGCGCAGGTGCCGTACAAAAAGGTGATGCTCTCTCGCAAGAACGTGCTCCGCCGCGACCGCAACACGTGCCAATATTGCGGAGCCACGTCGAATCTCACCATCGATCACATCCTGCCGAAGTCGCGCGGCGGCCGCGACACGTGGACGAACCTCGTGGCGGCGTGCGTGTCGTGCAACAACCGCAAGGGCGATCGCACGCCCGAAGAAGCGGGGATGGAGCTCGCGCGCGACCCGTTCCGTCCGAGTTACGTGATGTTCATCCGCGACTTCGTCGGCCAGCTGGACGACACCTGGAAACCGTACCTCTTCTTGGGGTGAGCGCTTTTTGGGTGGGCGCAGGGCTCGGCAGAAACGCGGGCCGAGAGGTCAGGGCGCCGTCTGCTTTCATCAACAATCCACGCTGGGGGGCATCCGAAGGCCCGTTGCGTTCATTAAAATGGTACTTGCCCTCAGCGATTGACCCGTCCACCGTTTTGGCTTCGAACGTAACTCGCTACATCGCCCGCGCCGCCTGGATCCTTCCGCTCATCTGCTTAGGCTTGTTTGTGCATCAAGCGTATGTTGCATACGGCCTGCGCGCGACGCTCACCGAGGGCCAGCCGGCGACGGCTGAGGTGCTGGAGGTGCACATGGAGAACCGCGTCGACGTGACGTACGACTACGCGAGCCTGCGCGTGGAGCTGCCGGACGGGCAAGTCATCACGAAGGAGAAGATGTCGCTCCCGCACTCGCTCATCCAGCTCCTCGAAAACAAAGAGACGGTCGACGTGCGCGTCCGGCCCGGGGCGGCGCAAGAGATCGTCGTTGCGCAATTTGGGGGGACGCAGTGGCGGATCGCGGCGCTGAATGCGGCGATGGCGCTGGGGGCCGCGCTCGTCTTTGGGCTCGGCATCTACTACTGGGACCGGTATCTGCGGCGAGAGGGCGAGCCCTCCGAGCGCGGCGTCACCGATCCCGATCCGGATCATCCGGCCCGTGAGATTACTCGCGCGTGAATCGAGCAGCGAGTGGTGAGTGGCTGACGAGTAGTGACGGGGGGAGACCCATAACATTTCTCTGGAAACGGAGTGAACATCCCCTTACCGCTCCATCACAATTCCTTCCCGGATGCCCCGTTGGCTTGATCCAACGGGGCGCAAAGATCAAGACGGTGAAGAAATCGGCTACCGGCGCTCCATCTCCGCTGAAATCTTCGAAACTTCCTCCCTCACGGCGTTCGGTCGGTCAGACAGCGAAGATTTGTGGACGCTCCGATGCGGCTCCGGTCGAGCCGCCGATTTCTTCAAGGCCGAGGGGCTTGGAGACCGTCCAGGGAACTGGACCCACCACCGTTTCAGGGAATTGGTATCATCCGCCTCCCCGTCTCTTCGTTTCCCCAACTCATTCCGTTCACCGCGCCATCGGCTCGGTCGGGGAGCGGGGCTCGTCGGGGTAGAGGTCGGCCACCCACTCGCCGTAGCCGTTGAAGAGCTGCGTGTCGACCTCCCGCTTTGTGTCCTGGTCGACCAGAAATTCCTCCTTCGCCTGGCTCCAGCGGGGGTGCGGCACGTTCGGGTTCACGTTGGAGAGGAACCCGTACTCGCTTGATTCCTCGTCATTCCAGAACGTCGGCGGCTGGCGGTCGACAAACTCAATGCGGTCGATGGCCTTGGCGCTCTTGTAACCGTACTTCCAAGGGAGGATGAGCCGGAGCGGGGCGCCGTTCTGCTTCGGCAGCGGCTCGCCGTAGACGCCCGTCGCCACGAAGGCGAGCTCGTTCATCGCCTCGTCCATCCGCAGCCCCTCGTAGTACGGAAACTCGTAGTACCCCCCCGTCGCGGCGGGCATCTGCTTCGGGCGGTTCACCGAGAAGAAGCGGACGTGCGTCGCCCGCGAAAGGGGGGAGCACCGCTCGATGAGATCGCGCAGCGGAAAGCCCGTCCACGGCACAGTAAGCGACCACGCTTCCACGCAGCGGAACCGGTAGAGCCGCTCCTCCAGCTCCATCGAGCGGATGAAGGGCGCCACGTCGAACGTCTGCTCCTCTTCCACGAGCCCGCCCACGGAGAGCGTCATCGGGAAGGGTTCGTACTGGCCCGTGAGCGGCCACACCTTCTTGAGGGCGCCCTGGTGCTTGAACTCGTAGTAGTTGTTGTACGAGGAGACGATGAGGTGGCTCGACGTTCCGCGCTCAGGCACGGTGTACGCCGCGTTGCGTACGGCCGGATAGCCGTCGCGGGGCGCGTTTGCTGGAATCGTGTCGAGCGGCCCCGTCGGATCACCCAGGCTCGACGATGGGCTCATGCAGCCGAGCGAGGTGCCCGCCGCGATGCCGGCGGCGCCCATCCCGAGCTTCTTGATGAAGGTGCGCCGGTTCCCGTAGGTCGACCGGCCGGGGGTTTCCTGCTCGCGGCCCTGCCAGCCGGGCGGAAGGTGAATGTGTGCCATGGAAGCACGCGTGTGAAGCGGGGTTGAAGCGACAGGGGTTCGTACCGCACGCCGCGCCCGACCGTTCCACACAAAACGCCCGCTGATCTGCAGGGGCCAGCGGGCGCTTTAAACCTGAAAAAGAGTGCGACTGAGTTCACTGACGCTCGTAGCTGATCCGTTCAGCGTTCGCCGCACGGAGTGCGGCCTGCACCCGGTTCGCCGTTTCCATGGTAACGTCTCCGCTTACCTTGAGCGTAACGTAGGCCTTCGCGTCGGTGGCGGCCAGCTTCCGCTCGACCGCGTCCTGTAGCTAATGTGCTGAGCCTCGACGGCTCACCGATGCGCTTCGATGCTTTCATAGCCCACGAAGGAGGCGACAATGCTAGATGCCTCCGCGCGAAGCGTAAACGAGCCGTCCGGTCCCGTGGCGGATCCTTTGTTCGTATTTGGGACAAGGATATTAGTGCCTGCCAGCGGTTGGCCCGTTCCTGCATCGACGACGCGACCGGTTACCACGTCGCCGTCGAACCGTAGCTGTTCAAAGCTCATCCGGCGGTTGTCCGCTCGTATGGGACCGGCTTCAGCCTCGGATGTGCGCTGATTTACAGAGCTGGTGGTTGTGGCGTCCTTCTTTGGCAGTGTGAACGTTATGGGCAGCGCCATCTGCACCTTCACCGGTTTCCCGCGCTGCTTGCCGGGTTCGAACTCTAGTTTTTCAACAGCCTCGAGTGCAGCCCGGTCGAGTAGCTCGTGGTCGCTGCGCGTCACCTGCAAGTCCTGCAGATCGCCGTTTTCATCCACGACGAACTGGACGAAGACGCGGCCCTCAATTCCGGCTTTCTTCGCCTCTTCCGGGTACTGGATCACCGCTTGGAGCGCTTGCATGCCGCCCTTCAACTCGGGGCGGTCTTCGACCACGACGAAGATTTCCTCACCGTCTGCGGGCTCCGATTGGGGGGCCGCTGCTTCCTCGGTGTCGTCCGCACTCGGCGGCGTGACGGCGTCGGAACAGGCCACGATGCCCAGGCCGAGTGTCACGAGGAGTGCGGTGGCGGCAATGATGGCGTAGCGTGGGGTCTTGAGGTCGGACATGTTCAGTCGGGTCATGGCGTAAATGCGTTGTTTGAGGGACGAAGAGGTTTCGGCGATGCTCACGGCAAACGCCGGGTGCGGCGCCGCCCGAGTCGAAAACCCGTAGAGCAAATCGGCATAGCTGGTGCGGCTGCAGCGCAGATGGCGGAGCGCTTCGGCGTCGCAGGCCATCTCACGGGCCGCTTC
>CAYFRX010000040.1:0-3110 GCA_964345515.1 uncultured Rhodothermales bacterium | reverse complement strand
TGCAGCGCAGATGGCGGAGCGCTTCGGCGTCGCAGGCCATCTCACGGGCCGCTTCGATCGAACGCAGCAGCGGCGGCAGCCCGGGATGGATAGCGAAGACCGCGGCCACGAGCTGTTCGGCCCACCGGGCCAGCACGTCGCGGCGGCGCACGTGTACCAATTCGTGGGTGAGGGTCATGCGGAGCGCGTCGGGCCGGTCGGTCAGCGCACGCGGCAGGAGGATGACGGGCCGCCGCGTACCGTAGGTGAGCGGCACCACCGCGTCGTCGGAGAGCCGCACCGTCACCGGGCGCCGTACGCCAAGGGTGCGGGCAAGGCGGAGGGCCGTTCGGTGAGCGGGGCCCTGCGCGCTGGGCGCCGTCTGCGCGTGCAGGTGGGCCACGGCGTGCCGGCTGCGCACGAGCCGGATCAGCCGGATGATGCCGATCCCGCCCGCAATCAGGGTGAGGAGCCCTGCCGCATGGTACGCGTCGAGGTCCAGTCCAGCTGTCGGAGTTGCCGATCCGCTTGCGGCGCCTTCTGCCGGGAGCATCGGGACCAGCGTCCCGCCCGGCGAAGAGGGGGATAGCGCCGTCCATCCAGCCAGTAGGCTCGACAGGTCCACCCACGCGGTGGCCACCAATCCGACCGGCAGCGTAAACACCAGCGCCTGCAGCAACCGGTAGCGCGTGAGCGGATGCCAGCGCTCGGCGCGCTGCACTGCGTAGAAAAACGGAAAAGCAAGCGCCGTCCAAATGATCAAAGGCAGCCAGAGCGTGGTCGTGCTCCACGTGCCTAGGGCGTGTAATGGCTCAAGGAGTTCAGTCATGGTCATCGTCCTCCATCGCGTCGATCATCTGACGGATTTCCGCGCGTTCTTCGTCGGAGAGGTCTTCGTGCTGAACGAGCGTCTGCACGAGGGCCATCGGCGAGCCTTCGAACACGCTTTCCATCAGGCGGCGCAGCAGGCTGTGCTGCACCTTGTTGGGCTTCTGCGCGGGCGCGTACACGTACGAGCGACCCTCCTTGTGGTACTGGAGATAGCCCTTGTCGGCCAGTTTCTTCATGACGGTCATGATGGTGGTGTAGGCCACCTCGCGCTCTTCGAGGATGCGTTCGCGGACGTCGGCCACGGTGGCTTCGCCGAGGTCCCACACGTGGTGCAGGACTTCCATCTCGGTTTCACCCAGTTGGGTCAGCGACTTCTTGCGCATAAGGGAACGAGGAATCGATGAGTGGGAGTCAATGCGTGATGGTGGGGCACCGCGTCGCTGCACGTGGGGCGCAGAAGGCGTAACCGAAGGCAAGCAGTATCTCAGGTTCGCATCGGTAACTACTCAATTAATACTACTCAAGTAGTAAAATGTCAAGTCGTCGTGTGATGTTTCCTGTGCGTGGTGGCACGCAGCCTCTCAAGAGCCCTCGTCGTCGTACGCGTAGAGGTGGGCCACGCGCTCCGGATCGGTACCCATCATGTAGTGCGTCCACAGGTACAGGTTGCGCAGCTGTTGCCGCAGCATGCCATACGACTGGAACCGCCGGGCCGACGTGGTGACCGCCTGGGGCAGAAAGCGGAACGTGCCGCGCCGGTGGAGGCGGTCGGCCAGCTCCAGGTCTTCGAAGAGAGGCCAAGGGGGAAAGCCACCGACCGCCTCAAAGGCCGTGCGCGTCGTGAAGAGCCCCCGGTCGCCAAACGCGATGCGAATCCAGGGCCAGCGCGTGCACCAGCTGTACAGGCGAAGCGGTAACGTGTCGCGGTCGAACGACAGCCGAAAGATGCCCGACTCCACGCCGGGTTGCCGCACGGCCTCACGGATGTGTCCGAGCGCGTCGGGCGGTGGAAGCGTGTCGGCGTGGAGAAACCAAAGCACCTCGCCGGACGCGGTCGCGGCGCCGCGGTTCATCTGCGTCGCCCGCCCATGAGGTGCGTCGAGGACGGTGGCGTATGGCGCGGCGTGGCGTGGCGTATCATCCGAGGAGCCGCCATCGACCACGATGATTTCCTTGGGGTCGGAGAGCGCGTGCACGGCCTGGAGGGTGCGCTCAATGACGCCGGCCTCGTTGAGCGCCGGAATGATGATGGAGATTTTCATCGTCGAATGACGAGTTGCGAGATGCAAATTGAGATACTCGGCATTCGCATTTCGAATGTCGACATTCGAGTCACCAGAGCATGAGCTTCATACAGAAGACCGAGCCGCCTGATTTTAGGAACTCGCTGGTGTCCAGCTCGACCGGCGTGAACCCTGCACGGCGGAGGCGCTCGTTGGTGATGGTGCATCCTTCCTGGATGAGTACGTGCTCGCCATCTGGGCAGTGCGCGTTGCAGGCAAAGAGGCGACGGGCTTCGTCGTCCGGTGCTTCGATCACGGTGTCGAAGAAACAGCCGATGAGCGCCCGCCCGGCCTCATCGAAAACGTCGGGGTGGATGAGGACGCTGCGCGCGTCGAGCACGCTGAAACAGGTGTCGAGATGGTAGAAGTTGGGATCGTCGAGCCGAAGCGTGATGACGGGCGCGTCCAGCATGTCGCTGAGGGCCTCGTATGCCGGAAGGCCTGTGCGAAATCCGTATCCGCCCCAGAGGAGATGGTGCTCCGGATGCCAGATTGCATCGCCCATGCCCTCAAAGTCCGTATCGAGCGAATCTGGGAGGCGACGGACGTCGTAGCCGAACTGCTCGAAGAAGCGCGCGAAGTGCGGCACCTCGGCTTGGCGTTCGGGCGCATGCATCCGGCTAAGCATGGCGCCAGGGGGGCCGTCCGCGGGCTGGTAGAAAGGGAGCGTCTGATTCGCGCAAAACACCATGTCGGGGAGGCCGTCGACGCCGTCGAGGATCTCGGGCTGGAACCCCAGCGACGCATACGCCTCGCGCAGCGCGTCCCATTGGCGTCGGGCCGCGTCCTGGTTCACCGTGCCGACGTGGTTCGCCATGTGTGGATTGATGACGTACTCGACGTCGAAGTACGTCGGCGTCGTCAAAAGAACGCGGCGCGGCACGGGGACGTGGGCACAGTCGTCGAGCTGAAAGTCGATGTCGGACGGGGATTGGTAGAGCATGAAAGGGGATGCGTCGGAGGGGCAGCGCTAGGGTGCATAGAGCCAAACTAAACACTGTGCGCTCGAATGGGAAG
>CAYFRX010000039.1:13317-17041 GCA_964345515.1 uncultured Rhodothermales bacterium | reverse complement strand
TACGTGCGGCTTGTCCCGCTTAAACGTGTCCTTCGCCATGGGTCTTCTGTTCTTTGATCTGTGTGCTGTTGAGTGGGGTGTGTGTCGAGGTGCTGCCGGCGGCAGCCCATCCGTTTAGACGACCGCGGTCTCAGTGTCGATGACTTCCTTCGCCAGTTCGCTGGGGACCTGGTCGTACTTCTCGAATTGCATGGTGTAGATGGCGCGGCCCTGCGTGATGTTGCGCAGATCCGTTGAGTAGCCGAACATCTCGGAGAGCGGCACCAGCGCGTTGATGACCTGCGCGTCTTGCCGCTGCCCCATCTTCTCGATGCGTCCGCGCCGACCGTTCAGATCGCCAATCACGTCGCCCATGTATTCGTCGGGCGTAATGACCTCAACGGCCATGATCGGCTCCATAAGCACGGGGTTCGCATGGCGCGCGGCCTCTCGGAAGCCCATGCGCCCGGCAATCTCGAAGGAGATTTGGTCGGAATCCACGTCGTGATACTTCCCGTCGTAGAGGCGCACCTTGATGCCTTCAATCGGGTATCCGGCGAGCGGACCCTGCTCCATGGCCGACTGGATCCCTTTCTTCACTGACGGGATGAACTCGCGGGGAATGGCGCCGCCCACGATGTCGTTCACGAACTGAAGCTCTTCGCCCTCCAGCTCTTCGTCTTCCGGGTCCTCATCGGCCGGGCCGACTTCCATGTAGACCTCGGCGAACTGACCGCGGCCTCCCGTCTGCTTCTTGAGCTGGTAATGCTCGTCAACGGTGTGCGTGATGGCCTCGCGATAAGCGACCTGCGGCTTACCGACGTTGGCCTCGACCTTGAATTCGCGCTTCAGGCGGTCCACGATGATCTCCAGGTGGAGCTCGCCCATGCCGGCGATGATCGTTTGGCCAGTCTCTTCATCGGTCCGCACGTTGAAGGTCGGATCCTCTTCGGCGAGGCGGAGCAGCCCATTCGCGAGCTTATCGCGGTCAGCCTGCGTCTTCGGCTCAATGGCAATGCGAATGACGGGCTCGGGGAAATCCATCTGCTCCAACACCACCGGACGATCCGGATCGCAGAGCGTGTCGCCCGTCTTCGTGTCTTTCGGTCCGACCGCGGCGGCGATGTCGCCGGCCCGCACCATGTCGACGTCCTCGCGGCTGTTGGCGTGCATGAACAGGAGCCGCCCCATCCGCTCGTTGTCGTCGGTGGTGGGATTGTACACCTTGGTGCCTTTCTCCAGCGTGCCGCTGTACACACGGAAGAACGTCAGCTTTCCTACATACGGGTCCGACGCGATCTTGAACGCGATCGCGCTGAACGGCGCGTCCTCATCCGGACGCCGCTCTTCCTTGTCGTCTGTCTTCGGGTTTTTGCCCGTCACCGGCGGCACGTCCACCGGGCTCGGCAGATAGTCCACGACGCCGTCAAGCAGGCGCTGTACGCCTTTATTCTTGAGCGCCGTCCCGGCAAACACAGGCGTGATGTCGCGCGCTAGCGTCGCCTCGCGGACCACGTTCCTGATCTCCCCGGGCGTGATTTCCTCGCCCTCCAGGTACTTCATCAGAAGCTCGTCATCGTACTCCGCGACGGCCTCCAGCAGGTTGATGCGCCAGTGGCGCGCTTCGCTCTCCAGATCCTTCGGGACGTCGATGGCGTTCCACTCCATCCCCTGCGACTCGTCGTCCCAGATGATGGCCTTGTTCTCGATGAGATCGATCACGCCGCGGAACATGTCGCCCGATCCGATCGGAAAATGCACGGGAATCGGGTTGGCCTTGAGGCGGCTCTTCATCATCTCGATGACGTTGACGAAGTCGGCCCCGGTGCGGTCCATCTTGTTGACAAACGCGATGCGCGGCACGTCGTACTTGTTGGCCTGCCGCCACACCGTCTCCGACTGCGGCTCGACGCCGCCGACGGCGCAGAACAGCGCGATCGCACCATCCAGCACGCGCAGCGACCGCTCCACCTCCACGGTGAAGTCAACGTGGCCCGGCGTATCAATGATATTGATGCGGTGGTCGTCCCAGTAGCAGGTCGTCGCGGCGCTGGTAATCGTGATGCCCCGTTCCTTCTCCTGCTCCATCCAGTCCATCTGCGAGGCGCCTTCGTGCGTCTCACCCATGCGGTGCAGCCGCCCCGTGTAGAAGAGGATGCGCTCGGTCAGCGTCGTTTTGCCCGCATCAATGTGCGCGGCAATGCCGATGTTGCGCGTGTCCTTGAGCGAAAAGTTCTTGTTGTTTGTGCTGTTCGTGCTAGCCATAACTCGTTCAAATTTAAGCTGGAGGCGCGAGCCGCCAGCTTGATCGTTGCAGAAATTCAGAGGGGCCGCCCACATCGGAACGGCCAAGTAGTAAAGGTCAGAAGCTGAAGTGCGCGAAGGCCTTGTTGGACTCGGCCATGCGATGCACGTCGTCTTTCTTCTTGACGGCGCCGCCTTCACCGCGCGCCGCGTTGATCAGCTCGCTCGCCAGGCGGTTCACCATGCTTTTCTCATTGCGTGCCCGGGCATACTGGATAATCCAACGGAACGCCAGCGTGATGCGACGGCTGGGTCGCACTTCGATGGGGACCTGGTAGGTCGCGCCACCGACGCGGCGGCTGCGTACCTCCACGAGCGGCGCCACGTTGTTTACGGCTTTGCGAAACACTTCGATGCCGTCTTCGCCGGTGCGCTCTTCGATCACGTCGAACGCGTCGTACGCGACGCGCTGCGCGAGGCTCTTTTTTCCATCCCGCATCACGCTATTCACGAAGCGCGACACCAACTCGTCGCGGTACACCGGGTCCGGCAGCGTTGTGCGATTTTCAGCGCTCTTCTTTCTGGCCATGAGTCGTATTCGAAGTTCAAAAAATGAGTGCGCGCCTTGCCGAGGTCATGAGGCGGCGAGGCCGTAGTGCAAAGCCCGCAGCGGGAAACGGAGCGTGCGCGGCATGCGAGGGGACACCTACTCTTACGGCTTCTTCGTGCCATACTTGGAGCGGCCTTGCTTGCGGTCGGCCACGCCGGCCGCATCGAGGGCGCCACGCACGATGTGGTACTTTACGCCCGGGAGGTCCTTCACGCGCCCCCCGCGTACCAAAACGATCGAGTGCTCCTGCAGATTGTGTCCCTCGCCTGGAATGTAGGCGGTGACCTCATACCCGTTCGTCAGGCGAACGCGCGCCACTTTCCGAAGCGCAGAGTTCGGCTTCTTCGGCGTCGTCGTGTACACCCGGGTGCACACGCCGCGCTTCTGCGGCGATCCCTGCAAAGCAGGCGACGTGCTCTTTTTCTTTTCGGGCTTCCGCCCTTTCCGAATCAGCTGTTGTATTGTAGGCACGGGTCTTTATCGATCCTGTGTCAAAAAAAGCGGTAAGGGAGACGTCGTGTGTTTCCACTCCCGCGTTGTCAATTCAGCTTTCTACTATAGATTGTAGGGGGTCACAAGTTCAAGCACGGCGGTAAAGATAGGGTTAAAAAACATAAAAGGCCGCTGTGCCGTGCTGAGAAGCGGTGTATTTCGATATACCGATACTGTTCAGTATATCGAAGTTGATTCTCAAGCTCCAAATGCCGCGACGCAGTGCCGCCGCTGTACATCCCGCCGTAGTGAGGGTTGGTGCTGGTGTCAGCGGGCCCCGTCGCCACCGGCCTCCGCGTCGTCGACGTCGGAGACGACAGACGGCGCGTCGTCCGGCGCGTCGGCGGCCTCCGATTCGCCCGACGGCGTGCTCGTGTGTCCGTTTCCGATGAGCGACTT
>CAYFRX010000039.1:0-13217 GCA_964345515.1 uncultured Rhodothermales bacterium | reverse complement strand
CGGCCTCCGATTCGCCCGACGGCGTGCTCGTGTGTCCGTTTCCGATGAGCGACTTCTGGTCGGTGGCCCCATTGAGCGACACGTATTCGCCATGGGGACGCTCGCCGAGGATTTCCACCAGGGCACCCGGACCGAGCACCTCCTTGTCGAGCAGCGCCTGGGCCATCTCGTCGAGCTTGTCACGCTTCTCCACGAGCAGCGACCGCGCTCGCTCGCGGGCCTCGTCGATGATCTTTTTGACCTCCGCATCGATCACCTCCGCGGTAGCCTCCGAGTACGGCTTGTCGAAGATCGGCTCGTCGTCCCCGCGGCGCGACAGGTTGAAGCTAACCTGGCCGATGCGCTCGCTCATCCCATAGTCCACGACCATCGCGTACGCCATCTTGGTGATCCGCTCCAGGTCGTTCTGTGCACCCGTCGTCACGCGGCCGAAGACGATCTCCTCGGCAACGCGTCCGCCGATGGCCATGGTCATGCGGTCGACGAGCGCCTCACGGGAGTACAGGTAGCGCTCCTCGGGGAGGTACTGCGCGTAGCCCAATGCCGAGAGCCCGCGCGGCACGATCGACACCTTCACGACCGGGTCGGTGTGCTCCAGGAACCAGCCCACGATGGCGTGCCCCGACTCGTGGAAGGCGATGACTTCACGCTCCTCCGGCGAGATGAGCTTGTTCTTCTTCTCCAGCCCGGCGATCACGCGGTCGATCGCCTGCTCGAAGTCCTCCATCTCCACGACGTCTTTCTCTTTGCGCGCGGCTAGCAGGGCCGCCTCGTTGCAGATGTTGGCGATCTCGGCCCCGGCAAAGCCCGGCGTCTGACTGGACAGCACTTCGAGGTTTACGTTATCGCCCAACAGCAGATTGCGCACGTGCACCTTGAAGATGGCCTCGCGATCGCGCCGATCCGGTTTATCGATCACGATCTGTCGGTCGAAGCGGCCGGGGCGCATGAGCGCCTTGTCGAGCACGTCGGGCCGGTTCGTGGCGGCCATGATGATGACGCCGGCGTCCGAGTCGAAGCCGTCCATCTCGACGAGCAGTTGGTTGAGCGTGTTCTCGCGCTCGTCGTTGCCGCCGACCATGCTGTTGCGCCCGCGCGAGCGGCCGATGGCATCCATCTCGTCGATGAAGATGATGCACGGCGCCTTCTCCTTGGCATTCTTGAACAGATCGCGCACGCGGCTCGCGCCCACGCCCACGAACATCTCCACGAAGTCGGAGCCCGAGATGGAGAAGAACGGCACGCCCGCCTCGCCCGCGACGGCCTTCGCCATGAGCGTCTTGCCGGTGCCGGGCGGGCCGACGAGCAGCACGCCCTTCGGCAGCTTGCCGCCGAGCCGCGTGAACTTCTCGGGGTGCTTGAGAAACTCGACGACCTCGACGACCTCTTCCTTTGCTTCGCTCAAGCCCGCCACGTCGTCGAACGTGACCTCGTGCTCTTCCTCCGCGTCGAACAGCTTCGCCGTGTTCTTGCCAATGTTGAGGACCTGCGAGCCCGGGTTCATCCGGCGGAGAAGAAAGATCCACAGCCCCACGATGATAATCAGCGGAATGACCCACGTGAGCACGCCGCCGAACCAGTTCTCTTCCTGCGCGGCCGTAAACTCGACGACCGTGCCGTCGTCGGCGCGGGCCTGCTGATTGTGATCGCGGAGGAATTGCGTGAGCTCGTGGTCGCTGGGCTTCGTCGTGGTGAAACGGCGGCGCTCCTCGCCCGAGGCTTCGCCCAGCAGGTTGTCGGTCGCCGGCGCCACCTGCACAACCCCTTGCTGGACCGCCTCGGCCGTGTACATCCCGCGGATGCGCGAGTCGTTGACCACCTCGACGCGCGCGACGTGTCCTTCTTCCACGTAGTCGAGGAAGGCACTGTACTCGATGACGTTGGACTCCGTCCCCGGATAGAAGATGAAGAAGTGAACCATCAGCGCCAGAAAAATGGCAAGATAGATCCACATCGAGAACCGGGGGCGGCGGCTCGACGACCCCTCGCCCGACCCACGTCCGCCGCTCGCTGGTTGATTCTTGTCGCGCTTATCCTGCGCCATATGACTGCATGCTTCCGTTGAAAAAGAAGGCCCTGGCTCGGGTCAGAATGGAGTATTTGCGAACGGGCAAGGGCGGTGGGCTTCGGGATCTCCCGCTTCGGCTCCGACAACGACTTGTGCTGATGCCGAACCATACACCGGTTGCTTAGTTCCTACGCGCCGCCGCGCAGCTCGCCCTGCAGCCCAGCACGGCTTCGGACTCGAAACGGCATCATCCCACGCTCACTGGAGTTGCTCCACCCGTGCGCTTCCCGGCATCTGCATGCGGAGCCGCTGCATCATGGCGGTAGCATCCTGTTCGTTGGAGAACGTTCCCGCCAGGATCTGATACTGCGGCGCATCGCCGGTCGATACCTCGCGGATGCGGACCGACACCCCTTCCGGCTCAAATCGCGCCTGATAAACCCGCTGCAGGTTGGACGCCACCGACCGGCTCTCGCGCGTCCCGAGGAGAATGGTCCAGGTGCGATTGCGCGACGGGGCCGCCCGCGCCGTGTCAGGCGGGGCGGAGTCGGACGACGTCTGCTGTGCGAGAGCGGCCCCGCCCGTCGTGTCGGAGCGGGCCGTGTCTGCGGCCGCGGAGTCGGAGACGGCCGCCGCGGAGTCCGCCGCAGATGCAACGATCGCGGAGTCCGCGGCCGGAGCGTCGGGCGTCGGAGCAGCCTGCGCCTCCAGTTCGGTTCGGAGGCGCTCGGCCCGCTGGGCGTGTGGCGCCTCCGGGTACTGCGTGATGATGTGGTCGAGCAGGGCGCCCAGCGTCGGCTGCGCGGGCACTGGCACGCGGACGCCCAGCATGCGGCTGGCCTGAAGGGCCGCCGTGGAATCCGGGTCGCCCACTACGCGCCCGAACACCGCGGGGAGCCGCATGCGAAGACGCGGGACCTGACCGGGGGCATCCTCCAGAAACACCGTGAGCGCGGCCCAGAGGGCCTTCGGGGCGACGGGCGAGTCGGCATACGCCACGGCCGCGTCGACGAACTGGCGCAGAGCGGCTTCCTGCCCGCCGGCCTGCCAGGTGGTATAAGCGCGTTCGTACGCGGCCTCGGCCTGCGCGAGGGAATCCGCCGCCACCGGAGACGTATCCTGCCCCAGTTGCTGACGCGCCCGACGCGCGAACCGCGAGCGGGGATACGCTTCGACGATACGTTGGTAAATTCGTCGAGCGGTAACCGTGTCCCCGCGGGACTGATGGGCCTCGGCTAGCGCATAGAGCGCGCGACGAGCCACGGGCTGGTCCGCGTCTTCATCGACGACGCGACGGTACCAGTAGGCCGCAGAGTCCGGCCGCCCAGCGGCCAAGAACAGGGCATTCGCAAACTCATAGCGTGCAACGGCTCGTCGCGCTTCCATCTGTGCCCGGCTGGCCGAGTCGCGAGGCACGGCGGACACGTCCACGAACGCCGTGCGGCGCGGCTCCTCGGACGCCTCTGTTGCCTCGGCGATCGGCGCTGCCACCTCTTCGTCCCGCGATGTCCCCTGCGCAGAGATGGCCTCCAGCCGGCGCCAATTGGGCACTAGCGGGCGCTGCCCCCAACGCCGCTCAAAGTTGCGCCGCGCCTCCTGCGCCTGCACCGGACTTCGGTGGAAAAGGAACCCGGCATCGCCACTCGCCCCGATTTCTGCGCGCTGTTGCGTCGCGCTCTGCCGCTGGATGCGCGGCTGGCTACCGGCAAACTGCTGCCGGGCCTCGCGCCGTTCGGCCGTGCGGCGCCGCTGCGCTTCTTCTTCAGCGCGCCGCGCCCGGATCGTGGTAATCGCTTCGGCAAATGCCGAGTCGCTCAGCGCCCCAAGCCGCAGCAAGGAATCGGCCCGGCTGACCTGCACCGCCTTGTCGGCCAGGGTGCGGTACAGATCGGCCCGGGTCTGGCTGTCAGTGATCGCCGCAGACGCCTGGGCCATGGCGTCCGCCGAGGTGGCAATCGACGAGCCGAGCGCCGTGGCGGCCGTGTCGTAGTGCGCGGCCGCCGCGCTGAAGTCGTCGTATGCCTTCTGATAGAGCGTTCCGAGCGCATAATGCACCCGACCCCGAATCGCACGCGCCGATTGTTGTTCGCCATCGTACAGTAGCGCACGGAACGTTTCCCGTGCCGCGTCGGCCCGGCCCATGGCCTGGTACAGCTGTCCGCGAAGCAGCGTGAGCTCGGCGCGCTTTTCAAAATTCTTGTCGTCGCGCTCCATGCGTTGCAGGCGGCGGAGCGCCTCTTCGGTGTCGCCGTACAGGCCGCTCACACGCAACGCACTGATGCGGGCCGCAAAAGCCAACTCGTACCGCGGTTGATATTTCTCGTTGACCCACTCGAAGGCGCGGGCCGCCGCATCGTGCGCGCCCATCTGCTCCTGCACCTGCCCGAGCAAAAACGCTGCGCGCGCGGCCGGCCGGTCATCGGGGTTGCCCTCCAGGCCCCGCTCCAACGCCGTGGCGGCGTCCTGCCATTGCTCCTGACGCGCGAGAAACTCGCCGCGCGCCAATCGCATCATGTCGGTCCACCGCCCGAATGCGTCGCCGTCATCGAGGCTGGCCCGAAAGTGGTCAGCCGCCGCCTGGTAGTTGCCGGCCCCGATGAGCGCCCGGGCGAGCCAGAACCGCGCCTCGCTCTCCAGCTGGCTCTCCAGGGCGATGATCTCTCGGAATTTCTGCGCCGCGCCCACGTAGTTTTGCTGATAGAAGTAGGACTTGCCGATCAGCAGCAGCGCGTCATCCACCCATTTCGAGTCGGAATGATTCCGGAGGATGTCCGCACTTTTCCGAATGGCCCGGCCAAAGTCCTGCCCCCCGCCGACGCGGTCGGGCGGCACGAACACGGGCAGGAATCGATTCCGGTCGATCGGCGCGTTGGAGGATTCGAGGGACTCGATGCCTGCCTGAAACGCGTCTTGCGCGTTGTGGAAGGTGTTGTAGTACGCCGTAAAGTTGGTATAGCGCTGTGTGACGAACGAGGGCGGACTGCAGCTCGCGATCAGCACCACCAATATGAACAGAAGCAGGCGACGCATCGATGGGCAGGTAAACCTTAGAATGGGATGCAGCGGGTCGCCTCGTGACGGCGCCAACGTCATGCCAGCGCGTCACCCCTTGATCCGACTCACGTGCACCATGTTGGTGCGGCCCCGGGCCGGAAGCGGCATGCCGGCCGTGACGACGACGAGGTCACCCGGCTCCACGATGTGATTCTCGGCGAGGATGTCGTGCACGAACGCGATCCCCCGGTCGGTGTCATCCTGAAAGGGAATGTGGAAGGCCTGGGTTCCCCAGAGCACGCCGAGCCGCCCGACCACCCGCTCGTCGTCGGTGAACGCGTACAGCGGCATGCTGGGGCGATGGCGGGCAATCGAGCGGGCCGTTGCTCCGGAATTAGTCAGGCACGCAATCGCCGTGGCCCCCACCTGCTCGGCCAGCCGGCAGGCCGTGAAGCTGACCGACTGCGTGACGTCCCCAGACTGCTCCAACCGTCCAGGCGGATTGTCGAGCCCCTGGCGGAACTCCCAGCGGAGATCTTCCGCCTCCTGGATGATCCGATTCATCGCCTTCACGACGCGTACCGGATGGTTCCCGACGGCCGTCTCGCCCGAGAGCATCACAGCGTCGCTCCCGTCAAGCACAGCGTTGGCCACGTCGCTAGCCTCCGCGCGGGTGGGGCGCGAGCTCTCGATCATGCTTTCGAGCATCTCGGTCGCCGTAATCACCGGCTTGGCCGCCTGGAGGCTCTGGCGAATGAGATACTTCTGCGTGCTGGGCACCTTCTCCATCGCCATCTCAATGCCCATGTCGCCGCGTGCCACCATGATGCCATCGGCCGTCTCCAGAATCGCATCGATGTTGCCCACGGCCTCGGGCTTTTCAATCTTGGCAATGATGCTGGTGCTTTTTCCGGCTTCGTCGATGCGGCGGGCCAGCTTCTTCACGTCGTCGGCCGTCCGGACGAACGAGAGCGCAACGACGTCGACCCCGATCTTCAGGCCAAATTCGAGGTCTTTGAAGTCCTTTTCAGTGACGGAGGGGGTGGACGTGCGAATGTTCGGCAGGTTGACGCCCTTGCGGGAGCGCAGCGGCCCCCCGATGACAACCTCAGTGAGCACGTTGCCGTTGCGCACCTCTTTGACGGCCAGCTCCAAGAGACCATCGTCCAGCAACACCCGCCCGCCGGGATCGACGTCCTGTGGGAGCGTGGGATAGTCGATGTGGACGCGTTCCTTCGTGCCCTGCTCGACCGGATCGCTCGTCAGGGTGAGCTCGTCGCCCTCGTTGAGCATCACGCCACCGTCCTTCATTGGCCCCACGCGGATCTTGGGTCCTTGCAGGTCTTGCATGATGGTGACGGTGCGCCCGACGTCCTGTGCGGCGGCCCGGACGCGGTCGAAGCGCTCACGATGCTCCTCGTGCGTGCCGTGCGAGAAATTCAGCCGAGCGACGTCCATGCCGGCCTCGACGAGGCGCCGGATCGTGTCCGGGTCCGTGGAGGCCGGCCCAAGCGTGCAGACGATCTTTGTGCGGCGTTTCATGTGGAGAAGCGTTGTTGAAGCGAGTAGCGAATAGCAGATGCCCGACCGGCATCCGCAACGGTGTCAATATAACCGAACCGACTCCACACGCAAAATCCGATCCCACAGCGCGCGCCTGCCGGGGCCCCTACCGCCCTGGGGTCAACTGCTCGGGCGGGCCAGCCGACGGCGAACGAAGCTGCTGCCTCCCTGCAGGCACCGACTGGCCCTTCAGCGCAGACGACACCATCATGAGCTCGCCCACATTTTCCAGCGTGAGGAGGCCCACAATCTGCTCGTCCTGCACGACGGGAACGGTCGAGCAACTGGATTGCTGCATCTGGCTGAGCGCTTCGTCGAGCATGGCCCCCACGTCGACAGTGAAGCACTCGGGAGACGCGACTGTGCGGACGGGCGTATCGCGGCCCTGCGCCGAGAGCGCCTTGAGCAGTTCGCGCCGCCGCAGGAGTCCAATCACCCGCCCGTCCTTCACCACCGGGAAGTCGTGCTCGGAGCCGGCTAGCAGTTCATCCACCGCATCGCCAAGTGTGTCGTCCGGCGTGAGCGTCTGGAAGCGGGTCATCATGGCCTGGCGGACCGGTGTGCCCTCGGTGAGGGCACGCATCATGGCCTGCTGCGCCTCCTGCTGCGCGCCAACGTACACGAACAGCGCGATGAATAGCAGAATGGGGTTGAGCGAGACGAGCCCGAAGAGGCCGAACAGAATGGCCATCCCCTGCCCGATGTTGGCCGCCGTCTGCGTGGCCTCTGCGTAATCGTTACGCGTAGCCAGCAGTGCCCGAAGCACGCGCCCGCCGTCCATCGGGAAGGCCGGCAGCAGGTTGAAGCCCACGAGTGCCGCGTTAATCCACATGATGGTGGCAAGCACGTTGCTGCCCGGGTCGAGCAGCGTCTGCGGCGCGAACGAGCCGCCCGTCACGAAGATGACGACCGCCAAGAAGAGCGCGATCACCACGTTCACCGCCGGCCCGGCGATGGCAATCCAGAACTCCTTCATGGGCTCGGCGGGAATGCGCTCCAGCCGCGCAATGCCGCCGATGGGGTACAGCGTGATGTTGCGTGTCGGGACGCCAAACCGCCGGGCGGTGAGCGCGTGGCCAAGCTCGTGCAGCACCACGCACCCAAACACCGCCACGATGATGGCCACGCCGATGAGGGCTGCCCCCAGCGTATTGCCCTGAAACAGGTAAAAGGCAAAGATGCCGGCGAGCAGCAGCAAGAAGGTCCAGTGCAGGAAGATGCCAATGCCCGCAACGGACCCGATCTTAAGCGATTTTTTCATATCGACACGGCGATTGTAGACAGAGTGCGCTCCATGAACGAGGGATGCGAGACACACGTTTCTCCAGAACGCGCGCCGTCACGATCCTTTCTCATACGCCGTGCCGCACGCAGCGTCAGGGCCGCTCGGCGACCCGGTTCAGGCGCGTCCACAGGTTCTCTTCCCAGTACGCCGTGCGCAGGTGTTCGACGAGCTCCATCCGGTAGCTGCCACTGCCGCTTTCGATTTGCAGAAGCCGCCGCGCGCGCCCGGTGCCGCGCCAGTACGTTTCCGTCGAGTCCACCGACTCGGCGATGGGCGACGGCGTGCGCTGATTGTACGCGAGGTGCACCCGCTCCGCCGGCATGGTGCCCACATCGAGCTGCAACGTGTCGCGCCCAGCGTACCGGGCATCGACCGGGACAAACGTGCCGTCGGGACGGAGCACGGTGAACGTATGCGTCTGTGCGTCGGAGAAGTCGAGGCCACGCACGAGAAGCGGGAGCTGGGCGGCCGGATAGGCCCGCGGCTGGAAGACGTAGCGCGCCTGCTCGTTGCCGTAATCGTCGCTGCGTTCGAGGTAGTCGATGGCTCCGGTCATGTGGAAAGCGAACTCGCGGTACAGATTGGAGCACCAGTCAAAACTGGTGAACGAGTGCTTGAAAGGTCGCAGATCGCGCTGCCGGGCGTTGGTCACGTAGTTGCGTTTGTACTGGTACGATCCGCTTTCAAACTCGTAGAAGAACCCATACTTGAACGCGGGCTCTCCGGCGATCTCGTCGGTGGCCTTCGTCATCTGACCCACGCTGAAGTTGTGCTTCACGAGGTACGTACCCACGAGGAACGACTGATCGGCCGGCTGCCCGTACTGGTTGAAGTCGCGCTCGACGCGGTAGAACGCCACCTCCGCCTGCCCGTCGTTCCAGCGATCGGCGGTCAGGAAGCTTTCGTCGACGAGGGTCTGCTGGACCTCGCCGGAGGGGGCAGGGCCGCTGCAGGCCGTGCACAGCAGAAGCAGTGGAACGGAGGCCAGAAAGCAACAGCGGGGAAGCGGCATGAGGGACGTCGCGATTGGTGGAGCAGATGGTGCGCGTATTAAAGTGGTCCTATGTGCGTACAGATCCGCCACGTCAGTTACACATACATCAGCCCCTGCATCACACAATGGATGCAGGGGCTGAGACGCAGGGGGTGCACTGCGTTTGAAGATTCCAATCGGGGCGGAGTTAGTCGTCGCGGGATCGCCAGAAGAAGAGGAACGAAATCAGCGCGGCCACGGCGGCCGCCACGCCAAACGTGAGGCCGGGGCGGCGGCGCGCAGCGGCCCGCAGCGATCGAGCAGGGTGCACCTCGACCTCGCCCAGATTCAGCAAGCGGGTCACGGCATTGGGCTGGGCCTGCGCACCGAGACGCACCACGGTTTCGCCTGCATACTGCACGTCGACGGTGAGGTCCGTCTCACGCAGGAAAACATGCATCGTGGCGAGGCCTGCGCGCCGTCCACGCGGAGAGAACGGACCCGCCCGGAGAAGCGCGCGGCCCGCCTGCAAACTCGGCAGTTCGATGATCACGCGGTCGCCCTCGCCCCGGATGGCAACGTCTTCGCCATCGAGGTCGAGCGATAAGTCAGCCAGAACGCTTAAAGCACGTGCCATCCTATCTATCGTCAACTCGCGTTATCTCTCGTACGAATGCGCAGCTTGCCGTTCATGCGCCACCGTGCGTGATCGGCGTCGTCGCCGGCCTTGCTGGGCACATGCAGCTCGAAGTCGTCGAACTCGTATGTAATTTCGGCGCCGCGGCCGGTCAGCTTGTCGTAAAGCCCGATTGCGAGTTCAGGCCACGTCTCAGTGCCCTTCTTATTGGATTCAGCCATGATCAGAGATACCTCGTCGTTGATGCAGAGTGCGAGAGAGAAGGAAGCTTAATAATGTTCGTACCGAAACTACGTCTATGTGAATGCCGCAGCAATAGGGAGGTCCACGTGCGGTGCAATATTCTCGTTATGCATGGCTGCCAGTGGTAACAGCACTGCAACATGTGCCCGTGAAGGCTTCAGCCGTATGGCCTCAAACAGAATGGCCGGACGTGGCGTTGTATCTTTTCACAGCACAAAGTTCCCCCATTGTTTTCGTATAGTCATGCACGACACTGGCTCTTTCATGGCAACTCCGCCCCGCCGCGTCCTCGTCAGCGGAGCCACGGGCTACGTGGGCGGCCGACTCGTGCCCTGTCTGCTACGCGAAGGTCAGTACGACATTCGCTGCTTCGTCCGCGATGCCGACCGGCTCCGTGACCGCCCGTGGGCCGACACGGTCGAGATCATGGAGGGCGATGCGCTCGATTACGAGACGCTTCCGCCGGCCATGGAAAACATCGATGCGGCCTACTACCTGATCCACTCGCTCGGCGCGGGCGAGGACGAGTTCGCCGACCTCGACCGGCGTGCGGCCAACAACTTCGGCCGTGCCGCACGTGAGGCCGGCGTAGACCGCATCATCTACCTTGGCGGCATGCAACCGAAGGGCGAGCGCGAGTCGAAGCACCTGCGCAGCCGGATGGAGACAGGCGACCACCTGCGCGACTGGGACGTGCCCGTGACCGAGTTTCGGGCGGCCGTCATCGTGGGCTCGGGCAGCCTCTCGTTCGAGCTCATCCGCTACCTGACCGAGCGTGTGCCGGTGATGGTCTGCCCCACGTGGGTACACACGCCCACACAACCCATTGCTGTCCGCAACGTCATTGAGTACCTGATCGCCGCTCTGGAAACGCCGGACAGCGCCAGGGAGATCATTGAGATCGGCGGGACGGACGTGCTCACGTACGGCGACATGTTCACGCGCTACGCCAAGGTGCGCGGCCTAAACCGCCCCATCGTCAACGTGCCGGTGCTCACCCCGCGCCTCTCGTCGCACTGGGTCGGGCTCGTCACGCCCATCTCCAACCGCATCGCGCGACCGCTTATCGAGGGACTCGACAATGAGGTGACGGTGGACGACCCCGAGAAGGCCCGCCACCTCTTCCCCGATGTGCGACCCATCAGCTACGAAGCGGCCGTGCGGCTGGCCCTGCGCCGCGCCTCCTCGGGCGATATCCCGACCGTCTGGAACAGCGCCCTCTCGTCGGCTCCGACGGGGACGACGCCTGACGATAAGCTCGAATTCACCGAAGGCATGATCCGCGAGACGCGGCAGCGGACCGTCGACGCCCCCCCGGCCACCACGTTTCGCGTCATCCAAGAGCTCGGCGGCACCCACGATTGGCCGCACGAAGGACTGTGGCGCCTGCGCGGGTTCTTCGACCTGCTATCGGGCGGGACCGGCTTCCGGCAGGGCCGCCGCAGTGCTACCGATCTGCGTGTGGGCGACACAGTCGACTTCTGGCGCGTGGAGGCGATGGAGGCCAACCGCCGCCTCCGCCTGCGCACCGAAATGAAGATGCCCGGCCGCGCCTGGCTGCAGTTCGACGTTTTCCCGGCCGATGACGACGGAACGACCACGCGCCTCGTGCAGACCAATTTCTTCGAGCCGAAAGGCCTCACCGGCACGCTCTACTGGTATGCCCTTTACCTGCCGCATCGCTACATCTTCTCGGACCTGATCGATGCGTTGACCCGCCGCGCCGAGGACCCAAAACCGGTCCCCGCCGAGCAACCGGACGAAGCCGACGTTTCAGCGCCCGTGTCCTGACCGGTCGTTCCTCCCCGCGCTCCACTGCCCTCATGCCTCACCCATCTTCCGATTCGCCCACAGCGCATACCGCGGGGGTTGCCCTGGCCGGCTTGGTCGGATTTGCGACGTTGGCCGTGCTGTGGACGCATGTGCCCACCTGGCACCGCCTCGATGCGGCGGGGCTCGACTGGATCCACACGCAAACGCCGGAGGCCCTAATCCTGTGGGCCGAGGCGGTGACCGCCCTGGGTGGCCTGCCCGTCACGATCCCGCTTGCACTGGCGTTGGCCGGAGTCCTGTGGCGTTGCGGCCGGCGCGCTGCGGCCCTCACCTGGGGCGTCCTGTTCTTCGGGGGGCAGGGCGTCCTTCTCAGCCTCAAGCTCGGATTCAGCCGGGTGCGTCCCCGTGCCCCCGACCTGCTGCTGCACGACTTCAGCTTCCCCAGCGGTCACGCGTTCACAGCCGTCGTCCTGTACGGCGCCCTGCTGTACGTAGGTTGGACCCGATGGGATGCCGCCTGGAGCCGGTCGTTGCTCGCGTTGGCGACCGGCGCGCTGATCCTGGCGATCGGGTGGAGCCGGCTCGTCCTTCGCGTCCACTACCCCACCGATGTGCTTGGCGGCTACCTGCTGGGCCTCGCGTGGCTGGCACTCCTGCGGATAGCATTGCACCACTGGAGCGCGATGGCTCCCGCAGCGCCCATCAGTTCATCCACCAGATCGCGCCGTTGAGCGCGGCCGCGTAGGTGACCCAGAGCAGGTACGGCACGAGCAGCCACCCTGCCCCCCGCTGCAGTCGGAAGAATCGTTGCATGGTGACCACGAGGGCAAGCCACAACAGCACGATCACCAGAAGGCCACTCCCCGGCGAGCGGAAGCCGAAAAAGGCGAACGACCACAGCCCGTTCAGGATGAGCTGGAGGCCGAAGAAACCGAGCGCCGTTTGCACCTCCGGCGCCGTCCAGCCGCGCCGCCCAACCAGCCATGCGGCGATGCCCATCAGCGCATACAGCACAATCCACACGGGCGCGAAGACCCATCCGGGCGGCGTGAAGAACGGCTTGACGAGCGTCGGGTACCACGTGTCCACCGATGACTGCGTAGGAATCGAGGCCAGCAGGCCGACGCCCTCGCAGATCAGGACGGCGAGCACCGCCCCACCCCAGCGTCGAAGCCAATGACCTGAAGACGTCGTCATGCGTATCGGAAGTACGTTGGCATTCTCGCTGGGTGCAATCAAGCATGAAGTGGAAGCTTGCCCGCTGCTCGATGCGCCTTCACCTCCCGCACGAGCCGATTTCAACCTGCAACCTTCCACCGTTCAACTCGAAACCATTTAGGGCGCCATCAGCTGTACACGTCATCCGGGTCGAAGACCTGCTCGCCGGCATCGACGAGCGTTCCGTCGTCCAGCCGGCGGAAGAAGCAAGAGCGATGACCGGTGTGGCAGGCCGCCTCGCCCACCTGCTCGACGCCGAAGAGCAGCGCGTCGCCGTCGCAGTCGACGCGCACCGAATGGACGTGCTGGATGTGGCCGCTCGTCTCGCCCTTCTGCCAGACCTTTTGGCGGGAGCGGCTCCAGTACGTCATCCGCCCGGTGTCGAGCGTTTGCCGGAGCGTGGCCTCGTTCATGTACGCCACCATGAGCACGTCCTTTGTGGCGGCGTCCTGCGCGATGGCCACGACGAGACCGTCATCGTCAAAGGTTACGGCATCGAGGAGCGGCTGAGCATCCATGGAGA
>CAYFRX010000038.1:0-17123 GCA_964345515.1 uncultured Rhodothermales bacterium | reverse complement strand
ATCGCATCGAAGTTCGGCATCTTGCCCGCATTGTCAAGCACCTCAGCATATCGGATCACACCCTCCGCGTCGACCACGAAGGCGGCGCGTTTGGCAATGCGATCTAAAGCCATGTCTGTAAAATCATGGTCGTACTTCGCCCCATACTCAGCGCACACTGCGGCGCCATGATCGCTGAGAAGCGGAAACTGGAGATCGTGGGCCTCGCTGAACTCGCTCAACACGAACGGCGAGTCCGTTGAGATACCCGCAATCTGCACATCGGCCCCGAAGTCATCGCTGCTATTGTTCACCGTGTTCAATTCGGTCGTGCATACGCTCGTGAACGCGCCCGGAAAGAATAGCAGGAGGACGGGCGCACCGCGGTGATCGGACAGTGTGAAGGGCGCCATAGCGTCGGAGTAGAGCGTGAAATCGGGTGCAGTTTGGCCGGTCGATAGGCTCATGAGGTTGAGGATCTTGAAGAATCAGGAAGGTGGGTAATCATTCAAATCGGATGGCCCGCACAGGTTCAATGCGCGAGGCGATCCGGGCCGGTATGTACGCCGCGACGAGACACAGCCCCATCGAGACGGCGGCGACCAGCAGAAAATCGAGCGGGTGCAGCGACACGGGCGCGGAGCTCATGTAGTACGCTTCAGCGGGCAGTGGGATAATGTCGAAGCGCATTTGGGCGTAGCCGATGCCAAGAGCCAGCACCTCGCCGATGCTAATCCCCACGGTGCCGATCAGCGCCCCAAGCGTCAAAAACAGGCGCCGCAGCTGCGTGCCTGACGCGCCGAGACTGCCCAGCACACCGATCTGACGGGTCTTCTCCAAGATCATCATCAGAAGAATACCGATGATGTTGAAGGCAGCCACCAGTACGATGACGCCAATGACGAGCGGGATGATGCTCTGCTGGAGGTTGACCCAGGCAAACAAGCCCCGCTGCCGTTCATAGATGGTGCGCGCGCTGATCGGAAACCCCACTTCCCGCTCGATACGCGCCGCCGTGGAGTCGACCTGCTCAATGTTGCGCACGGTGAGATCGAACCGCGAAACCTGGTCGGGTGGAAGATTGAGCAGCTCACGCGCCGGGTGCAGTCCGGTGAAAACGTACAGGTCATCGATGTTGGCGAGCGACGTCTCGTAAATGCCCGTCACCCGGAACGGCTTCACCCGGGGTTGGATGGGCGCACCACCGGAATCTTCGCCCTGCTGGCGCAGCGAAAACGCCGTCACCGTATCCCCCACGTCGATGCCGAGTCGCTGCGCCAGCGGCTGACCCAGGACGAGACCCGACTGCCGGGGGTTGTCCGTATCGAGGCGGAAGGCGCCGCGGATGACGCGGCCGGCCATGAACGGCGGCGGCGTCTCCACCCCGATGAGGGCGACGCCATCAATCGACTCCGAGGACCGGCGAAGGAGCACGAAGTTCTCGACGACCGGAGTCACATTCGTGACCTGATCGTACTCCCGCAGCTGCTCCTCCACCGGTCCGGCGGACTCCACCACTCCATCTTGCAAATAACTGCTTACCTGGATGTGGGAGCCAAAGCCAATGATCTTCGACTGGATTTCCTGGCTGAAGCCTCGTACGATGGCGAGCGACAGCAGCAGCGCCGCCACACCGACCGCCACGCCGCCCACGGCAACGTATGTGATGAAACGCAAAAAGCCGCGGCCTTCAGCGCGCCCCTGCGCGCCCCGCAGGTAGCGCCAGGCGACGAACCGCTCGAAGTGAAAGTTCACAGGCACAGTGGATTGGCGAGTGTCACAGTCCCCTCCTCCAGCCAAGGTCCGTGACTAAACGGGCACCGAGGCAAAGGTTTCAGCCGGACGCCCACCGAACATGCTTTTAAATTGGTAGTATCTGCAATCCCCCACTTCTTTTTTGTTTTGCAATAACGGCAAAAAGCACCCATATCACCTATGAACAATGCCGTCTATCACACGCCCGATCCAACGAACGAACCGGTCCGTGCTTACGCCCCGGGCTCTACCGAGCGGACCTCACTCCGACGGGCGCTGGAGGGCCTCAAGGAAGAGCCCATCAACATTCCGGCCTTCATCGGAGGCGAGGCTGTGACCACCGGAACCACGACCGAAGTGGTTGCTCCTCACGAGCACGAGCGCGTCCTCGCCCACTTGCACCAGTGCGGCCCAGACGAAACCGAGCAGGCCATTGAGGCGGCGTTGGCGGCGAAGGCAGAGTGGGCCGGCATGGACTGGACGGATCGCGCCGCCATTTTCTTGCGGGCCGCCGACTTACTGGCCGGCCCTTGGCGCGATCGGGTGAACGCGGCTACGATGCTGGGGCAAAGCAAAAGCGCCCACCAGGCCGAAATCGACGCGGCGTGTGAGTTGATCGATTTCTTCCGCTTCAACGTGCGCTACATGGAGGAGATTTACACCGACCAGCCGAACAACGCGCCCGGCACCTGGAACCACCTGCAGTACCGGCCGCTCGAAGGGTTCGTGCTTGCCGTCACGCCATTCAACTTCACCTCGATCCAGGGCAACCTCCCGACGGCACCCGCACTCATGGGCAATACGGTGCTGTGGAAGCCGTCCTCCACGTCCGCGTTCTCGGCGTATCACATCTACAAGCTGCTGGAGGAGGCCGGTTTGCCGCCGGGCGTCATCAACATGCTCCCGGCCGACGACGGCGCGCAGGTGGGCAACACGGCGCTCGCCTCCGCGCATTTTGCGGGTCTCCACTTTACCGGGTCGGAAGCAACCTTCCAGTATCTCTGGAAGGAAATCGGCAAAAACCTCGACACGTACCGCACCTTTCCCACGATCGTGGGTGAGACAGGCGGCAAGGACTTCATCGTCGCGCATCCCACGGCAGACCCTGAAGCCGTCATCACCGCCATCGTGCGGGGGAGCTTTGAGTATCAGGGGCAGAAGTGCTCGGCGGCTTCGCGCCTCTACCTCCCCGAGTCGCAATGGGAATCGATGCAAGATCAGCTTTTCGGGCAGCTCGGGGAGCTGAAGATGGGCCCGCCGGAGGACTTCTCGAACTTTATCAACGCGGTGGTTGACGAGGCGGCCTACGAAAAAATTACGAGTTATATTGATCACGCCGAGGCCGCCGACGATGCAGAGGTCGTATACGGCGGCGACTACGACGACTCGCTCGGATACTACATTCAGCCGACGGTCATCCAGGCGCACGACCCGAAGTACAAGTCGATGCAAGAGGAAATCTTCGGTCCGGTAGCCACGGTATACGTGTATCCCGATGACGCCTTCGACGAGACGCTCGACCTCGTGGATGACACGTCGCCGTACGGACTGACCGGAGCCATCTTCGCGCAGGACCGTGCGGCCATCGATCGGGCGCAGGAGCGGTTGGAACACGCGGCCGGCAACTTCTACATCAATGACAAACCCACGGGCGCTGTGGTGGGTCAACAGCCCTTTGGCGGCGCGCGGCGTTCGGGCACCAACGACAAAGCGGGATCGCGGCTGAACCTCGAACGCTGGGTTTCACCGCGGTCCATCAAGGAAACCCTGAACCCGCCGACCCACTACGGGTATCCGTTCCTTGCCCCCGACGAGGACACAAAGCCCCCTGAAACGTATTCGAAGGCCGGCAACGGCAGTATGACCAACTAGGCCTGCATAATGACGGACGTATCTTCCTCTCCTGGCGAGATCAATGCCCTGGCCCAGCTCCTGGACGATCCGGATGCGGACGTGCAGGCGTCTGTGCAAGCCCGCCTGAACGAATTGGGCCATCAGGCCGTGCCGGAGCTCCTCGCGGCGCGGGACGATGCCGATGCAGCGCTCCGACCGATCATCGACGCGGCGATCCGCGATCTGCATTTCGACCACGTCTACCGAGCCTGGTCGCTGGTAATGGACGCCTCGGACGTCAACCTGGAGCGGGGCGCCTTCCTACTCGCGCTCTACCGATTCCCCGGACTCGACATCCCCTCGTACCGGCGTCGGCTCGACGACTTCGCGGCCCAGGCTCGCCCTGAGGTCGAACGCGTCTCCGGCGTGGAACGCGCCTTCGCCTTGTCCGATGTGATGTGCCGTACACTCGGTTTCGCCGGCAATGAGGAGCACTACTACGATCCCAACAACAGCTACCTCAACCGGGTCATCGACCGGCGCCTCGGCATCCCAATTAGCTTGTCGGTCGTGTACCTGCTGCTGGGCGCGCGGCTCAACCTGCCGGTGTATGGCGTCAACCTGCCGGCCCACTTTCTCGTCAAGTACGTGAGCGAACACGACGAGGTGTACCTCGACCTGTTCAACGGCGGAGAGTACGTGTCGAAGGAGGCCTGCCTGCGGTTCCTGCTCAAGGCCGGGATGAAACCACGACCCGTGTACCTTCAGGCGGCCGATCCGCAACACATTTTGCTTCGGATGGGCCGCAACCTGCTGGCCATCGCGCACGAGACGGATCAGACGCAGATGGCGGACGACCTGACCGCGCTGCTTGCCCCGTGGGACCCGAGCCTGGAGGCCTAACTCGTATGGCCGTGTTCAAGAGCATCCATCATCCGGGAGACACGCCCGCTGCGCTCGTCTATGGCCAGGCGTTGGTGGCTCCGCTGGGCTTTTTCACCCTCCCAGTGATGATTGCAGCCACCGCGGCGGCCCTGCAGCACCGCCCCCTGCTCCCATTCTTGGCGTGGGGCCTGCCCGCCGCCCTGCTCGCCGCCACGGTCTGGACGCGCTTCCGGCTGGGTGCCACAGCCGCGGAAGTGCGTGTTCGCAATCACCAGGCGTCGGTCCGTAGCGTGCACGACTGCCTCGGCGCGGCCCCCGACGACCACTGGCAGTGGATCCACGAAATCCGATCGGGATCCGACGCGCTCATCGTCACGATGGGCTTCGAAACGCACCGATTTCACTACGACGCGTGGCCCGAGCATCGCGCCCTGCTCGACGCGCTGCGCTCGGCCCGCGCCGGCTCGACGGCTCCCTCTCAACCCGCCTCGTCTCATGCCTGAATCACCCTCCTCTCCATCAGAACCAACGGCCGCTCCCTCGTCTCCGCAGGCTTCCTCATCGGAAGAGGGTTCGCAGGACTGGTGGGATTTCTGTCCCAACTGCGGAAGCCGGTTGCACAACCGCGGGTGCAAGTACCGCTGCCCAACGTGCCACTACTTCATGAGCTGCAGCGACTTCGACCAGTAAAACAGCTCTTCCGGCGTGCTTTCCATTGACTCCTCGTCAAACGCGACCGTCCGCGAGCAGCTCATCGAGCAGCTGCGCTACCTCATCGCGAGCGGCCACTTCCAGATCAATGAGACGCTGCCCTCCACCCGCAAGCTCGGCGAGCAGATCGGCGTCTCGTTTCACACGGTCCGGAAGGCCTATCAGGCGCTTCAGGAGGAAGGGTTGGTCAACTCCAAGGTGGGTCACGGCTACGTCGTGCTGGACCGGGCGCCCCTGGACAAGAGCGAGCGCATGGAGCGCGGCGCCAAGGCGGTGCACGATACGCTACAGATGCTGATCGGGCTCGGGCTCGACGACGCCGAGATCGAGTATCTATTCCACGAGCAATCCAACCTCCTCGAACACGCACAACTAGACCGGAAGCTTCTGGTGGCGCACCCCGTCCCCGAACTGGGCGACTTGTTTGCAGAGGACATCGGCCGGGCGCTTCAACGCTCGGTGAGCGCGGTCCCGCTGGAGCGCATCCGCAACCACCAGGACGCGGACTTTATCTTCACCCCGTTCGAGCACTTGCACGACATGGTAGAAGCCGTTCCGCGCGCCGATGTGGTGGGCTTCGTGGCCCACTTTGCTGCCGAGCTGTTGGAGCGCGTCGCGCGCCTCCGCACCGGCGAAACTATCAGTCTGATTACCCGCGTGCCCGCGACGATCCAGCCGCTCACCGCGCTGATTCGAGCGCAATCGGGATTCAGCGGTCAGATTCTGGCTGCCGCCGTCGAGGGCGGCACCGAGCACCTTGCCTCGTTCCTCGACGAGTCGGACTTGGTGCTCTACACGCCGGCGAGCCGACGCCGCGTGAAGCCGCATCTCGACGAGAAACCCGCGCACGCTCTCGTCCAGATGCTGGTCAGCACCGATTCGCTGGAAGCGATCCGCAACGCGGTGCCGCTCTAAATCGGTGCGACCGGGTCCCACAGCCCATCCCCCGCTATTCCCGGCGGCGATGGAGCGATTCCTTGGCCGCTTCACGCTCTTCCTCTGGCACATCGTCCGGCTTCCCGTTCGCGTCGGCGGGGTCAGCCAGCTCGCCGGACGGGCTCGTTTCGACGCGGTCGCGAATGCCGGGAACCTGCTGCAATTCGCCCACGTCGAGGTCGGACCCGGCTGTGCCCCAAATGTTCTCGTCACGCAGGACGGAGATGCTCGCCGCTGCCGTCGGCTCGGCCTGCAGCACGCTTTTGAGCGACGGTTCCTCCGTCCCCTCCTCTTCCTGATCGGGATACTTCACGCGCACGTGGTGAATGCCCATCAGCATGGACAGGAACTTTTCGCGAATCTGGCGGAGGTCACGAAACGTCAGGTCGGTATCATCGAGCTGTCCGTCATCGATGTTTTGCCGGAAGATGAGCTCAATGAGCGACTTGACACGGTTATGCGTCGGCTCGTCAAGGCTCCGCGTGGCGGCTTCGACAGAATCTGCCAGCAAGAGAATGCCGGTCTCTTTTGAATCCGGCTTGGGCCCCGGATAGCGGAACTCCGACTCCAGCACGTTCGATTCGTCCTCCGCCTGTTCGAGCGCGCGCCGGTAAAAGTATTCGATCCGCGTCGTGCCGTGGTGGGTCGGGATAAACTTGAGCACGCGAGGCGGGAGGTCGTACTCCTTCGCCATCTCCAACCCTTCTTTCACGTGACTTGCGATGATGAGCGCGCTCATGCGCGGCTTCAGCTTGTCGTGTGGATTCGGGCCGGCCCGCTGGTTTTCTACGTAGTACTCGGGCTTGAGCATCTTGCCGATGTCGTGGTAGAGGGCCCCTACCCGAACCAAGAGCGCGTGGGCCCCGATGCGGTCGGCGGCAGCCTCGGCCAGGTTGGCCACTTGCAAGGAGTGATTAAACGTGCCGGGTGCGCGCAGGCTCATCTCTTTGAGCAAGGGCCGATTGGTGTCGGAGAGCTCCAGCAGCGCGAGATCCGTAGTGACCCCGAAGGCGCGCTCAAAAATCCAGAGCAAGAACTGCGAAGCCACGATGAACGACGCGCCGATGGCGGCGAAGAGCAGCTCCCACCCGAACCGCTCGACGGGTGTGCCCAGGTAGAGCCACCCTCCGGTGAGGACCGCAGCATAGCCGCCCAAAATGAGGAGTGCGCTAACGAAGAACTGGCCTCGGTCCTTGATGTCGCGCACGCTGAACACGCCGAGCAGGCCGGCAAAAAACGTGGCAAGGGTGTACTCCAGGTCGAGTCCCAGTACGGCTCCGCCCAATAGACTCAACGTTAAGGTGCCCATGAGACCAACCCGCACGTGGAAGATGACCGTCAGCAGCACCGAGACCACGGCGACGGGCACGATGTACAGGCTGACGTCAGGCATGCGCACAACTACTGCATACGCTCCCACGATGAACGCGAAGAGGAGCGTAATGATAAACAGGGTACGATGATCGACGAAGAGCCGTCGCTCCAGAAAGAAGAGAAACAGGAAGAAGATCAGGTAGATGGTGAGCACGAGCACAAGCTCACCGAGGAACTGCTTCCAAGCAATCGGTGACGAGGCGCGTTCATTGCGCACGCGCTCCAGCGAGGTCAGCTTCTGCTTCGTCTCGGCGTTGATCTGCTCTCCCTTGCTGACAATGATCTCGCCTTCTTCCACGCCGCCGCGAATAGCAGATACCTTCTCGGCCTGCCGCTCACGCTCGCGCAAGGTCTCTGCGCGCAGGTATCTGAGCGACGGCTGAAAGATGGCGCGGAAGAATGAGAACGCGAGCTCGGCCCGAGACGGATTGCTAAACTGCTCGCTCAGCTGGCGCTGGGTATAGTCGTAGGACTCGTTCAGGCCATACAGGTTGCTTTTAGAGACAATCTGTTGCGTCCGCTCCTCTTCATTGCGAACGATGATGGTGTCGGTAAGGACGGAGTCCCGCGAGCGGTTGAGGACCCCCACGTCGAGCAACTGGACCCCCAGCGAGTAGGCCGCATCGAGCATCCGCTGATCCAGCTGTGGACCCGACGGCGCCTCGCGGGCGGTGGAGGACAACGCCGGAATCCGCTCGACGTAGTCGTTGACGAGCATCTCCCATTGCGCTTGCGAGGCTTTCAGACGCGCGTTACGTCGCAACTCAAGGTATCGAAGCGAGTCGTCTTGGGCCTCCTGATTCTGCCCCCGCACCTGATGATAGCGGAACGACGCGTACGCCTCAAAGATGGTATTGAGCTGCTGCTGAAGCGTATCGCGGTTGGCTGCCATCAGCTGCTTGGCGTTGGGCACCTCCCGGAAGTACGGGGGCGTCTCACGGCGGGCGGCCCGGCGCTGCGCTTCGACCGCATCCGCATCCTTATACACGGGGTAATTGAACGGGGCCACCAAGGTGGGCTGGCGCCAGGTGTCGCCCACTTGCACCGTATACTCGTACACCTCGCCTTGGGGAAATGCGAGCAGCGAGATCAGAACCAGGAACAGGAAAACCCCGCCCCGGACGAGCCACTGTTGCTCCGGAGAGGGCTCGTCGTCGGAGCGTCCAGATTCCAGCTGGTCGCCGACAGGACTCGCTTTATTAGGCTTCTCAGACGAGAGGCCAAGACTTTCCAGGATTCCCATAACGCTATAAATCAGTGCAACGGAAGCGTCAACCGAACGGAGATTGCACGATGCAACGCGCTCTACATGCTTTGCTACGCTCCACGTCGTGTAGGCTACCTATGCCAGAGCCTTCGGAAGGATCCTTTGGCCACCCAGCCGGCCTTTCAAGCAGACGACCGGTCGCCGTCCAGCAACGCCCGAAGTTTCTCCTCGTCGAGCATGGGTACGCCGCGTTCAGACGCCTCATCGTACTTGGACCCCGGATTGTCCCCGACCACCAGATAGTCCGTATTCCCGCTGACACTGCCTGTCACCCGGCCGCCCGCCTGCTTGATGAGTGACGTGGCTTCGCTGCGCGTCAGGGTGGGCAGGCTGCCCGTGAGCACAAAGGTTTTCCCCGCAACGGGTGCATCCGCTTTATCTACGGGCGGGGCTTCTTCCGGGAGGCGTTCGGTGTTTACACCCTCTGACTTCAAGTTTTGGATGAGCTCTCGGTTATGGTCGAGTTGAAACCAGTCGACGACGCTTTCTGCGATCACCGCACCGATGCCGTCGATGGCTTCGAGCTCGCCCACTGTCGCCTCGGCAATGTCGTCGAGCGAGGCAAAATGCTGCACGATGAGCTCGGCCACCGTCTGGCCCACGTGGCGGATGCCGAGGGCATACAACACCCGGCTCAAGGGGCGCTGCTTGGAGGCCTCGATGGCCTCGACCAGGTTACGCGCGCTTTTCTCGGCAAACCGCTCCAGATCGATCAGGTCGTCCACGTCAATCCGGTAGAGGTCGGCGAGCGTCTCGACGAGGTCTTCATCAACAAGTTGGACGGCCACCTTTTCGCCCAAGCCCTCGATGTCCATCGCGTCGCGGCTCACGAAGTGCTCCACGAGGCGGATGAACTGCGCGGGGCAATCCGTGTTCAGGCAGTAATAGTCGGCCTCGCCTTCCAGCCGCACGATCTCGCTCCCGCACGCCGGGCAGGTGTCCGGGAACGTCCACGGCTCTTCGTCGCCGGTACGCGCTTCCGTGACCGGCCGAACCACCTGCGGAATCACGTCACCAGCCCGCTTGACGACGACCCGGTCGCCGACCCGGATGTCGCGCTCCTGGATGTAGTCCTCGTTGTGGAGGGTCGCTTGCGAGACGGTGACCCCGCCGATGTGGACAGGCTCAAGGACCGCTTCCGGTTTGATAACGCCGGTCCGCCCGACGTTCACGATGATGTCGTTGAGCGTGGTCGTTGCTTCCCGCGCCGGGAATTTGTAAGCAATTGCCCAGCGGGGTTCCTTCGCCGTGACGCCGAGTTCGTCCTGCTGGTCGAAGCGATCGATCTTCACGACGACGCCGTCGATCTCGTAGTCGAGCGCGTCGCGCCGCTCGGCCCAATCCTCGCAGAACGCCACGACACGCTCGATGTCGTCGAAGCGCTCGGCGTGCGGGTTGACCGGCAGTCCGAACTGCTTCAGCCAACCCAGCACGTCGTGTTGATACGCCGGGAGGTCGCCGTTCGTGACCGGCCCCGTCCCGTACGCAAAGAAGCTCAGCGGGCGCTGGGCGGTGATGGAGGGATCCAGCTGGCGCAGACTGCCCGCCGCAGCGTTGCGCGGGTTGGCGAAGGGCGTCTCACCGTGCGCGATGAGTCCATCGTTCAGCGCTTCGAACTCGCTCTTGCGCATGAACACCTCGCCGCGCACCTCGATTCGCTCCGGCGGCGTCCGACCGTTTTCGGTGCCCACCGGGATCTGGAGCGGGATGCGGTGGATCGTGCGGATGTTGTGCGTGATGTCTTCCCCTACGCGCCCGTTTCCCCGGGTCGCACCACGCACCAATCGACCGTGTTCGTAGGTGAGCGCCACGGCCAGGCCATCGATTTTGAGCTCGGCCGTCAGCGCAGGCGTGATGTCATCGCCAAAAGCCGCAGCCAGCCCCCGTTGGCACCGCGCATACCACTCGCGCAGTTCTTCGGCGTCGAAGGCGTTGCCCAGCGAGAGGAGTTGCTCGGGATGCTTGACCTTCTCGAATTCGTCGATGGGCTCGCCCCCTACGCGTTGCGTTGGCGAGTCGGATGTGACCAGGTCAGGGAAGGCGGCTTCGAGTCGTTCGAGTTGGGCGTACAGCGCGTCATACTCCGCGTCCGTGATGACCGGGGCGTCCAGCACATAGTACCGGTGGTCGTGGTGACGGATGACGTCCCGAAGCCGTTCGACGAGCCGACGGGCCTCCTCCTGCTCCATCGATTCGGGATCGCGCTCATCCAGCACGTCGAGAAGCTTCGTCGAGGTGTCCACGAGATTCATGAAAAAATGGCCAAGTGACAAGAACGCGAGAGACGCGTGCGGACGGGCGACCCACTATCCACCCAGTACCTGGAAGGTGTCGGCCGGTACGACGAGCGAGAGCGGCGTGGTATCGGTCGTGTCCAGGAAGGCCTGAACGCGGTCTCGCGTCAGCACGAGACTGTTGTCTCCAGCACGGTCTTGAATCGGGTACTCGTGGCCATTCACGAGCAAACGGATGTTTTCGATCCCATCTTCAAGGATGATTTGCTGCTGCGCAGGAAAGACGCCGGCCTGTCCACGGTTCAGGTAGTACGGCCTGCGCAAATCTTCGTCGCGGCGAATGCGGATGGGATTGACGCGCTGCTGCGCAATGACCGTGAAATACATGGTGTCTCCGATGGCGACGCGAGGCGGGCTCGCCTGCAGCGACTCCGCGGGGATCCGCTCAAGCTGCGTCGTATCAGCCGTGTTTGCAGCACCGGGTTGCGAGGCGGACGACGGCTGGGTCGCGTTCGAGTTCGCCCCTTGCAGCACGTCCATCAGGACCCAGGCAATCACGCCCACGAGGACAATGCCGATCCCAATCACGATCCCTTGGCGGCTGCCCTCGGGCAATGCAGTCATGGGCTCCGGCTCCTCGGCGTGCGTGTCCTCGGCTTCGGTGGAAACGGACGGTGCCGGGGGCTGGGACGCCGCGGTGGACCGGGTCGTCGGCGGAGTGCGTTTCGGGGGCGGTGCCTCTTCTTCCCGGGGCGGGGCTTCCCGCCTCGGGTCGGGCTCCTCGGCGTCCGGCTCGGGAGGCGGCTCCAGTTCCGTCGGTTCATCCCCCAGGTACTCAACCGCCAACTCATTCGCGTACTCGCCGTTCAGGGCCCGTTCGAGCTCGTCCAGCGCGCGCTCGGGGTCGACGTTGGCAGCGTTTGCATAGGAGCGCATAAACGACCGCAGATACACCCGGTTGAACGTGGGGTGTCCGAAGAGCCCATCCTGCTCGAAGGATTCGATGATGTGCATGGAGATCATCGTCTCCTCGTGGATGGCTTCCAGGGAGACGCCATGCTCCTCACGGATACGACGCATGTCCCGCGCAAAGCGCTCTCCAGATGCGGTGATGGAAGGGTCCGGCATGATGGTGTTAAAAGATCCTGAAGCGAAACCGAAAGACGTCGCGTTGGGACGACGAACTCACCACGCTTATCGCGGGAGTAAGGTTCGGTAGGTGAACGGGGGTATACGACAAGTATAAACGAGAACGCCTCTAGCAGCAAGAGCTACTAGAGGCGCGGGATGAGACAGGGATTTGATGGTCGGGACACCCGGATTTGAACCGAGGACCTCCGCTCCCCCAGAGCGGCGCGCTACCTGGCTGCGCCATGTCCCGAATGCATCCCGTTCGTTCAGGCGGACCCGACGACGGTCGACTCTTCATCAAATATATGGAGGTGCCACAGAGTTCCAAGCACTCGTCCAAAACTTCACGCAGCCGATTCCGCTGACGCTACCGGGCGCGCAAATCCAGTGGGGGCTCCTGCGGATCCAGGTCTCTGCCCGCTGGAAAAATGTGATTCTCTGTGGACGCCCTCTTTACATCGTCAATAACTGTTGTGTATTTAAATAACGTACCCAAATTGCCGAAGGCTAATCTACGTCATCCAAAACTGATTCAGCCACGCCACGGCGCCCTCCCCTCCGCACAGGACTGCTTCCATCATGACCTTCCGTTCGGCTCGGCTGAGCTCTCTGTTGGGATGTGGTTTCCCCCTTTGCATTCTCCTCTTCGCCCTCACGCCCTGCACCAGCCAGGGACAGTCCGACCCTCGCCCCTTCGACCTGCTCAGGCCCCAAGAGCTCGGCTCCGATCTGATAGAGGTCGTCAGCGCCCCGCTTCGGCTGGAGCAGCGACACTACCTGCGAGTAGTCGGGTTCATGGGCGTGACGGCCACGCTGGCTTCTTCGGTAGATGGTCCCCTCCACCGGTTTGCAAGCGGCGGTGTGAACGGCCCACCACCGACCCGCGTGCCGCATGCACTGGCGGGGCTCGGCCGTACGTATGACCGGATTGGAACCTCGAATTTCGTCCTGGGCACGGCGGGGGCCTTTGCCGCCGGCGGCTTGATGGTAGGCAACGAAAAACACGTACGCACGTCCATCCGGATCGTCGAAGCCGTCGCGTTCACCAAGTTGATCACCGGCGTCCTGAAAACCACGATCGGGCGCGCTCGCCCGTTCACCGGCGAGCCCTCACACGATGCCAACCTGTTTGAGCTTGAATTCGAGAACAGCCACGCCCACCGGTCCATGCCGTCGGGCCACACGTCCAAGATCTTCGCGGCCGCTTCGGTGATCGCTCATCAGTACGACACATGGTGGGTGAAAATTCCCGTCTACGCGACGGCCGCATCAGCCGGGATCCAACGTATAGAGAGCGGGAAGCACTGGTTTTCCGACGTGGTCGTTGGGGCCGCGCTGGGGTACTTTGTGGGCGAGGCGCTGGCGGGCGACGACCGCAAACTGGGCACGCGCCGCATCGCGTACGACCCCATCCTGTCCTCCCGCAGCGTGGGACTGTCGGTTCGCTTCTGACCCGCAAGACCCACCGCCTTACCTCCCTTCTACCGGCTTGGCAGCATCGAGGCGTCCTGCGGCCTGCAGCGCCCGAAGGCGCTGCGGTACGTCCTTCCCAGTCGACCAGGTTGTCGACGAAGTCGACCGCGCCGGGGCAAAGCAACGGATCGCCACTCGTGATGCCGAGAAGCGACAACGGCGGCCCGGCCCATCGCTTGGCTGAGCCGTCAAACCAACCGAGCGCCGCCTCATTCCACGCGCTCGATGCCGGCAACGCGCAAACCGTCACCACCAGCCGGAACGTGGACGTACACCTGGACCGGTTTGCTGCGCTTTTCGCCGGTCCGCTGGGTCCACACATCGATGCGGACCACCCGGTCGTGCCCGGCGCTCGCTCCCTGCTGATCGAGATACGGCGCGAGGGGGAGTCCGTCGTCAGTCTCCAACGCAATCGCGGACGTCATGGCCGTGCGCCGTGCGAGCGTGCGGCCGTCGTGACGAATTGCGTACGCGTACGACGTGGCCTCGGCCGGCTGGAGGTGACCGCGCACGGCGAGGTCATCGAACCGAAGGACCGGCGCGGACGCTGCCTCGCTGCCGGACGCCGTCGAGGCGACTTCACCGGACGGCGGCTGGGTGATGCGAAACCGGTCGAGCGGATTGATGCGGGCGAACCAGTACCGACCAATCCGATCTCGGCGCGCCTTCAAAAGGTCGAGCAGATGCGCCTCGGCGGCCGGATTGGTCATCTGTGCCGTTTCCACGATGGCCCGCAAGTCTTCGTCCGAAAAGTCCATCACGATCTTCGCGCCCCAAAACGCGTCGCGCAGTGTCATCTTCTCAAACGCCGGGTTGGGATACGTGGGGACCCACCCGCCAGGACGAAACACCTCAGCGCGGAAGTAACCGACGGAGGGGTACTCCGGGGTCGAGTTGTAATCCCACCACGGAAAACGGAATGCTCCCAAGCTCAACCAGGCCTGGGGAATGAGGCGCTGATCGATCATGTAAGCCTGCCCGTGGATGGGCCGATGGGTGCCGCTCGCGTTGGCGCCCAGCGTGGATCCCATGTCGATCAGGTAATGCTTCACGTATTGCTCGCCGGTGTACACGAGGAGCGTGTTGGCGGCACGGCGATCCGCATCGTTCAGCCACGAACTAATGACGCGGAGGCCGCGCAACTCCCGACGGTGTTGATGCCGAACGCGGTCGTTCGGATCACCGGAGCGGCGTCCCTTGAAATCGAACGGCCCGAGCGGGCGACCGTCCACGAACTTGCTAGCCATCGCCCGGATGCGGCCGTCGCTCCACCGCGGATAGGGTTGGAGCATGACTTCCAGATCGCTCCCCTGCATGGGCCGCCTGCCACCTCCCACCCGCACCTCAGCGTCGTCGCTGATCTGAAGCTGGTCCGGGTCAAAGAAAGTTACCGTGTTTTGGGGAACGTTGTACCCGGCTGCGTGGAGGATCTTCGTGGAGATGACCTCGGCAGACGAGGCCAGCTCCGGCCACTTCGGTCCATCCAGCTTAATCAGGTACCGATCGCCTCGGGGATCCTTGATTTGAAATCCGCGGCTGGCGCCTTCAAACTTGCCGTTCGTCACCACCCACGTGCCGCTCGTGTCAGGACCAGCGGCCGCTCCGATGGTCGCGCGGTCGTTGGGGCCAACGGCCAGTTCCTGCAGCGACATCTCTTCGTAGAAATGACGGGGCGTCCACCAGCTCGATCGGGGGGGCTCGTCCAGTACGTTTACATTATCGGCCGGCTTGGCCTCAGCAAGGCCCACGGCCTGCCCCAGCGTCCGGCCCGTCCAGTTCAGGTTGAGCGGCTTCTCCAACTGATGGAAGAGCGACAAGTCCACGCGGTCCCAGTACATGTTCTCCTCACGCTCAGCCGGCATGGGAATTGGTTCGGTGTCAGGATCCACTGTTTTGATCGGCCCAAGCGTGTAGGGGCGGCTGCCCGCGCAGCCCACGCTCAAGAGCAGCACCAGCGCGAGCACCAAGGCCGCACCGCTGGACTGAACGCGAAGACGTCGAAAAGGAACGTATGCTCTCATGACGAACTTTTAGTCGATCGTGAAACCGGCGGACGCGCACCGCCTCAGAAGCATCGAGCGGGCATCACAGCCGCCTGAAGGCCGGACGGACGGTGAGAATGACTTCCGTGCCCTCGACGCTGCGGGCCACCTCGAATCGTGCGGAGAGCCCCTTATTATTGAGCAAGTGAAATCCGCCGCCAACGGTGGCCTCGAAGTCGCGTACCGCGATGTCGCCAAATGTGTCGAACACCTGCCCGGCATCCACGAAGAACATGGCATCGATACGGCTCCATACGGGATAGCGGTATTCAGCCGTGAACAACAGTGCTCCGTCGCCCCGAAAGCGATCGCTCACAAACCCGCGCAGGCTGCGTTGGCCTCCGAGGCGCGGGAGTTGATAAAACGGGACGGCATCGCCTCCCCACATCGGGTGTACCCGTTCGAGGTGTGCACGTAGCGCCAGCCGGCGCGTCTTCGGAAAGATGAACACCGGCACGTACTGATGGATCGCCGCCACGTAGCGCCCGTAGCGGAAGCGATCACCATTCAGGGCATGGGTGTAATCGAGTTGCAGGCCAAGCGCCGTGCCCGAATGGGTGCGTGGGCGTCCCTCGGTGAGGTCCATGTCCAGGTCCACCCGCGGCGTCAGCAGACTCGTCGCGGTGAGGCCAGGCCGGCCAACGAGTTGCTGGCCCCCGCCCTCGTTCAGCCGCGCGTCGATGTGCTCATAGCGCACTTCGACGGCGCCGCCCAATCGCTTGCCTTCGGGTTTGTACTGGAGCCGCACACGAGCATCAACCTGCTCGCGGGCAAACCGGGCGGCGTCCGCCGACCGGTCGCTATCCATTCCACCGACGTAGAACCGGTCGCGCGGCTCCGAGAAGAAGTTGCCTTCCAGGTTCAGCCGCGTTCCGGCACCGAGCGGGCGAGGCCGTTCGTACTGCATCCTGAGCTCGAAGAAATCGCGCGCGCCAATCTTGCCTTCCAGGCGCGCCTGCTGGTCCGTCCCGAACAGGTGGTTATCATAAAGCACGGCGCCGGCAGACGTGCCAGCCGGGCCGCCCAGCTCAAGGAGCGGAAAGATGCCTCGCCGCCACGGTTCGAGTTCGAAAAGCTCGGGAAAAGTGCGCTCCACGTACAAAACGGTCCAGCCGACGGGCCGGGTGACCCCGTGCAAGACATACGCAGGCAACGCCAGCGCGTGGTAAGCAATGCTGCGGCTGCTTTCGTAGGGGACCGTGTTCGGGTGCAGGGCATCCGCGGAATCGGACGTAGCGGGGCGCACGGCCACGGAGTCAGGCGACGCGGACGACTGGGCCTGTGCGGGGGGTTGGGAGCCTGCGACGGCGGCGAGCAACAAGCCCCATGCAATAACGGTCCACAAGAAACCGCTGCAACGCGTCGAGGTCGGGGACATTTCGCAAATCACAACAGGTTGGCTTAGCGAACGCTTGCACGGAGACGATCGACATGATGGAGTACGGCGCGTCCGCTCTCTAGTTCAGCGATTTTAATACGGCTTGTTCTCATCTGAGTCCGTCT